>NZ_JAAGNW010000102.1:0-2529 GCF_010645215.1 Burkholderia multivorans
AATGCGTCGTCGATGCGAGCGAACATGAGCGTCGTGGATACGCCCTTCCTCGACTATGTGCGGGATACGCCGGGCATCGTCGTGCTGCGGACGAAGGCCTGAGCGACGCCTTGTTTCCTGGGGTGGGGGGCGGCCTGCACGCGGTGCGCGCTGTCGTCGCCCGCCTGCATCGGAGCGCTGCGAAGGGGCGCCCACCCGGACGCGCCCCCGGCATCGACGTTCCCTCCTTCGCCCGGACCTGCTCGTGGATGACTCAGGCCGGCCGGTGCAACTCACGCCGTCACGACTTCACCCACGCGCTGCTCGCACCCGGGGTGTCGCCCTGCGTCCACCATTGCGCGCGCAACGCCGCTGACTTCGAATAA
Organism: Burkholderia multivorans; assembly: GCF_010645215.1. Lineage (GTDB taxonomy): Bacteria > Pseudomonadota > Gammaproteobacteria > Burkholderiales > Burkholderiaceae > Burkholderia > Burkholderia multivorans_A. Next base: position 366 of record NZ_JAAGNW010000102.1, read on the forward strand.
GCGCGGATTTAACCGATGCGTGAATCGGGAAAATCGACCGCGCGTTATTTTTGTAAGTCCCGTTTGCGGCGGATTTAATTACTAGAATTATTTCTTGAAACCTGATTCGCGGGATATCTCGCCGCCGCGATTCGTGATTGCTACGGGGCAGGCATTGCAGATCGGCGGCCGGCGATCGTCCTGAAGACGATGCGCGACGGGTCGGCATCGGGGCGATGCGCTATCGAAGGAGACCGCCATGCCAAAGCCGACCCTGCCCGGGGCGAGCCCTTCCATGGAGGCGCGTGACGCGGCGCTGCGCGACAGAGAGGACCACGGGTCGTCGCACGACCTCGAAGCGCATATGGAAGAATTGCGGGCGCTCGATGGGATCCGCGAGCGCTGCGCCAATATGACGAAACAGGGGCACGCGGCGCTGCGTGAATTTCTCGCCAAAAGCCGGACAAGCATGATTCTGTATGACAAATACAAGTATGCGCGGCTGGGCCTGCAGCTTGCGCGCGACCCCGAGCAGATCGGCACATACCGAACCGAAATCGAGCGCTGGCAATCCGAGTTCTCGCTCGCCGCGATCGACAAGGACTATGCCCCCGTGCTGGCGGCTGCGGAAGCGATGCGGATGTTCGTTGCCACCGGCCGCCTGGCCATTTCCCGTCCGACGATGCTGGCCTGGTACCGGATCGTGCGCGAGATCTTCACGGCGGCGAAGCCGGACTGGTGCATCGGCGGCGTGCGCGCCGGCGAGCAGGGCTGGGTCACGGCCTATGCGACCTGCCAGTGCGTGCGCGCACTGTGCGATCTGGCCGACACGCTCGAGCGCACAGGCGCGTTGCTCGCCTATATGCACGGTCTTTCGCTTTACCTGAACACGCTGCGATACCCGGGTATCCCGAAGGAATGGCTGACGCTCGACAGGAAACGGCTGAGCCTCGAACTGAGAAACGAGTTGGCGTCAGCTTCGCGCAAGGTCGTGTTCGATGTGGATGGCCTGATCGAGTCCAAGTCGAGCATCGACGACATCGTCAAGGCGTTCGAAGGCATGGCGAAAGAGAGCTTGACGTTGCTCGTGCAGAATCTCGAGAAGGTGAAGCTCGAACTGGAACTGAAAAGCAAGCCGGATTGGCCGGCGCTCACCGGCCACGAGTTTGCGATCGGTGCGATCAAGGTCGGGATCCGCATGGCTGACGACGCACTGCATCTGCCCGCCGACGGTCACTGGATGAAAGTGGCGGGGCAACACTTCAAGAGCGCGGCACGTGGTGTGAGAGACAGCATGGATGCGTGCCGGAATTTCCTGTCGTCGGTCATCGACGCGCAGCTCGCCGCGAGCAACCATGCCGATACCCGCACCTGGGAACCGATCGAACTCGCCTATGCGACGCCGGCCTATGCGCGCCTTCTGGGCAAGGATCGGGAACTCGATACGGGTGCGCTCGCCCGCCTCGAACTCGCCGCGAAGCTGATTTGCGCGGATTTGTCCGCCGACGGTACGTTGGAGCCGGATGCCGTTCCATGCCGATGAATGCAGCCAGTACGCGGTGCAAACCGACGAATTGCTCGGGGCGGTCGCCGAGCTGATCCGGTTCGCCCACTTTCCACTCGACAAGCGGCTCGCGAAACATCTGCTGCATTACTTCGAACGGCAGTGCGCTTATTCGGAAGACGGCTCGAAGATCGAAGGCTGGTTCAGCGAGTTCGACCGCCACCGGACGAAAGCCGGCCTGATCGCATCGGTCGACGCCGTGGAAAGCCTGGCGTCGCTCAACCGGATGCTGGATGCGGGGATCAACGACATGATCCTCGATCACTTCAAGGTGTCTTGGCCGCGTTCGTCCGGGGTCGGGCTCGGCGAGCTGTTTTATCCCGACTATGGGCTCGTGCAGGCGGTGGTCGGGACTCCGGGCGCGGATAAGCAGGTCGGGCGGCGGCCGTCGGTGGCGATTGCGCTTCAGCAGATGCGAACCCATGTCACGCGATGGGCGAAATCGGAATGCATGTCGCTCGTGTTGCATGGACCGGGCGGCACCGGGAAGACCATGCTGATCGAATCGCTGGCGCACACCTGTCAGGCGCCGCTCGTCGAAGTGACGCCGAGCGATCTCGTGAAAGGCGGCGAGGACAGTGTGGAAGGGCGCGCGCGAGCGGTGTTCGAAACCTTGTCGAT
>NZ_JAAGNW010000102.1:2539-3682 GCF_010645215.1 Burkholderia multivorans
GAGGCGACGCGATGCGTCCGGCAAGCGCGCGACGAACTTCTATTCATTCCTGACGCCGGGCATGCTGCCGAAGCTGAAGGCGCTGCACGAACGCGCCAAGGAGCGCCGGGTCGCCTATGCGCTCATCACCAATCTGGTCGGCACGCTCGATGTCCCCGCCATTCGCCAAGGTCGCTTCGACGAGGTGATCGGCATCTATCCGCCGGATCCGCTGTCCCGCGCCGGCTACTTTGCGCGGGTGGCCGGCGACCTGGCGAATGCCGATGCGCGTCGCTGGAGTTCCGGCGAGGGCAAGTTGAGCCGGCTCGTGCGCGTCGTGGCCCGCACCCGTTCGATCGGCATGACGCAGGCGACGTCGGCCGGCTGGTTCAGGTGCGGTGACAAGAGCGATCTGAGCGGTCGCCCGGCAGCGTATATCTATGGTCAGTGTGCCGACTGGAACGTGAGCCCGGAGCCGGAAGACGAATGCGACGACATGCGGGGAACCGGCCGGTTTGCCGAACGGGAATGGGCGGAATGGCACACGTTGGATAAATGGGACGACCAGGTCGAGGAATTCGAGCGATCCTGTGTGGGCAAGAAGGATGAGGAGGTCGAACTTGAGTGGAAGAAGGTGCTCGAATGGCCGATGCAGTTGGAGGTTATCGTTGCTCTTGAAAAAGAGCGGAAGGGCCGGGAGGTTGGAGCGGCGGAACGGCAGGGGAAGCGGAAACGGTGGTGCTTGCCGGGTCGGAGGCTGGGTAGGGCTAAGTGATGGCCTGGGCGATTTCGCGTGTTAAAGGTTGGGTTAGATCAAGCAGGCAGCGTCAGATCGGTTGACTCAGTTCGGCCACAACCCGCCGTTCACATGTATCGCCGATCGGACGTTCAGGCGTCGGCAGTGTCCCGTAACCGGCCGTCCGATTGTCAACGACGAGCGCTCCTTCACGGTCTTTTGCTGACATTGAGGAGGGCCGGGTTCTACGTTAGCAATGCGGCAGGTTGCTGACGGTGGCGGCATCGGGCAGCCGGACGGCCGTCCGCGCTATCCGTGCAGGAATGGAGTAAACGGATCAGTGGGTGCGTTCAGGAAATTCTGCATCAGCATAGGCAGCGCGTCGCGCGCGCATGCGGAGCCAAGACCGCGGAGCCGGTCGATCATCG
>NZ_JAAGNW010000102.1:3692-10482 GCF_010645215.1 Burkholderia multivorans
CGATGTCTTGTCGAGGGAAAATTTGCCGTTGGCAACCTTCGGCTGATATCGGAAAACGCGCGGCGAAACCTCCGAATGGTTAGAGAGCAGGTACGCGGTGCCCATGGATCCGCGTGATTGGCCTTGCATGAAAAGCGCGGTTGACTTGAAAAGGAGATCCTTATATCCCGAGTTCAGGGGGATGTCGATCAGTTCTTCGGTACATCCGAGGCTTAGGACAAAAAGCTCGTCGTCGCGCCAGTTGAGGACTGTGCGCGCTTCAACGGCGGCGACGCCGGTCGGATTGTTTGCCCAGATTCCTCCGTCAATGATCGGCGAGCCACTCGGTAACGCGTGTGCGCGGAAGTAGGTGGGGGCGGCTGCAGTTGCCAGCGCGACGTCCACCATTGTTTCTTTCCAGTCGACACGTAATCGTTCATGGTGCCGGGTTTTGAATACGTAAAGATCTTCCTTGTCTGCGTGATAGGCGGGGATGACCAGTCGTAGACGGCTGTCGCCCAGGACTCGCTGTCCGATCACGCTCTCGAGGGCGCCGCGCAGCTTTGCGGGGTCGTACTTGGGCCAGAACACTTGCTGCATGTTTCGTGCTGCGCTAGTGGATCGCATGGCGAACCTGCTCAGCCAGCTTCCAGCTTTCTCTTCGCGGACCTGTTCGAAGATCGATGGCCCATGATCGACGTAGAAATTCACAATTTCTCGCGCGGTCATCCCGAGCCCCAGTCCAATCGCGATAATTCCGCCTGTTGACGTGCCGGCAACCAGATCGAAGTGATCGGCGATACGGCGATTGGTGGCCTCTTCGACAGTCGCAAGAAACTCTGCGGCGAGGACGCCCTTGATACCACCACCGTCGATAGAGAGGATGCGTTTTTTCGAGTTCGTCATAGGTCGCCAGGGTGCTTTCCGCCCCCTTTCCAGTCATTGGTCAGAAGCCAGTCTTCGAAGTACATGAGCCAAAGTGCAGTCCACGGGACGATCGTGTCCGTCACCGAATGAACGGCGGACCACTCGCCCGAGCCAGGAAGGTAAAGGCATAACGAAAGAGGGGAGTTTGCGTAATAGACGTGCGGGAGCCGTCGCCCCGGGGCGAGGCTCTGGATATCCGGACTGAGTACGACGACGCAAGGAACATCCCCCTTTCTGTAGACAAGCCGAATATGGTAGCGACGTGAAATCGGAGACGGGCGAATGTAGAACTCCCAGGTCAGTGTCCCGTTACGGACCTGTCCTTTCCCACCGTCGAGACCGGCAGCGCGCAAGCGGAACCACTGCTGCGCGGGGGTAAGTCTCGTGGTAGGTGCGCGTCTCAAGTCAATCTCCAAAGAATGTGTTCGAGCGCACGGGCGTTGCCTTTCCGATCGCCTGAGTTGTCAGGCCAACCGAGGGGGCGAAGACGAGGGAGCCACTTGCACGCGCGACGTTCAGCGACCGGACATGCCCGCCCAGTGCCGCAATAGCCTGGTCCCGTGTAGCACCATAGGCCTTGGTCAAACGCTCGGCGATAACGTCCTGCCCCTCGAGCTTGATCAGCTCCGACAGATCCTCGAGCGCCTTCGCGTGCCAAGAAAAAAATGCCGTGGGCAGTCGTGGATCGTGATTCCATTTTTCGGCGAAGTTCTCACCCAGCGTGGCATCGTTGTCGATCCGATACTCGATGCGTCCGCCGCGATCGCCGCGCTGGATAAAATCGGGCATGCGCGTGATGACGTCAACGATCAGTTCGTACATGTCGGCATATACGCTGTGCGTGATGCAGCGTTCGTACGAGTACGCAGCCAGCGTCGTGATAATCACGGAGATGGGTGCGAGTTCACGCGCAGCCGGCACGGAGAATGCTTCATCCCGATGGCGCTTCAGGAGTTGAACGATGCGTTTGAGCGGCGGCTTCGACATCTGCTGCTCGGGGAAGCCTTGCACGGAGTCCGCCTTTGCGATTGCGCGGTCAAATGCGTACATGCGAGGACGCATCGCAGCGCGACGTTCGAAGTTGGCGCAATACCCGCGAGGGTTGGTGGCCTTCCAGGTCGCCAGCTTCCTGTCAGGAACAAGTTTGCCCCCATGGGCGCACATCTCGTTTGTGATCGCAGGCGTGATGTCGAGGTGAAACTCGTTGGCGTAGTTAATGCGCCAGCACCGTTGTTTCTCTTCCAGCATGCCGTCGTACTTCCCATGTTCCTTGAGCCGATTTCCGACCAATGCCTTCACTGCTGCTGGCGAAGACTTTTCCGCGATGGTCGGAAGGAAGCACACGAGATCGACATCGAACTCGACCTGGTTCAACGGCTTGACCGTCGTGCCCAATGCGATCGATCCTTGCGGGTAGATCAGGGCGCTGGAAAGAAAACTGTCCTCAGAGCCGGCAAGCCAGTCGCCCACTGCTTCATAACGCTCCTGGGCTTGCTGATACCGGGACGTGGAGAGTTCAAGTTCATCGCACAGGCGGTCGAGCGTCTGAACGAGCAAACTACGTTTGTACGGCGAAAGCTCATGAATCTGACGATCGTTGTTCATACCCGTCCTTTGCCAGAAATGGGGATCGTGCTAAACTGAATTTGTCGAAATCGACAAGTTTTACATTCAGACTAACCATACTTGTCGACTTTGTCAAGTACAAGTAGCTTTTATCGACAAATGGAAGATACTGCACGAAACATCTTCGCCGAGCGGCTGCGGCGCGCTCGCGAACGCCTTCGCCAGCTCACGCAGAGCGAGCTCGCCGAGCGGGCTGGCTTGCCATCGACCTCCATCTCGCATTTTGAGAATCCGAACGGGACGCGAAAGCCGTCCTTCGACAATCTACGGCGGCTTTCCAAGGCGCTGGATGTCACTACTGACTATCTACTTGGAAGGACCGAGGATCCAGTCGGGACGAGCGTTAACGACTCGCTGTACCGGGACGTCCAGATGCTTAATGAAGCAGATAAAGAATTTGCGAACCAGATGATCCGGCAATTGGCCGAACGACGAAAACGGGAGGAGTGATGGGGGATGCCTCGTTGCGCGACGCAGAGCAGTTAGCCGAAAAGGTAGTCAGCGATTTTGGTTTAACCTTGCCGGTCGACGTGGTCAAACTGGCGCGACATCACGATATTCTGGTGGAGGCAAAGCCTTCGATTGCAACTGGGGTATCGGGCATGTTGATCCGGCACGTCAATGACTTCGCCATCGGCTATGCGACTCATGTGCGCAATGAGGGATTCCAACGTTTCAGCATCGCTCACGAGCTAGGCCATTTTTTTCTGCCCGGTCACCCCGAGCATATTTTTAGTGAAGGCAGGACCTTGCACGAATCGCGTGCGGGTTTCGCCTCCGGCGATCCGATAGAACTTCAGGCAGATCACTTTGCCGCAGGTCTGCTGATGCCATCGTCGCTTTTTGCGAAGGAGGCCGGTAAATACTCGGACGGCTTGGGCGCGATCGAGAAGCTGGCGGAAGTCTGCAAGACCTCTCTCACCGCGTCAGCAATCCGCTATGCGGAAGTAACTGACGCCGCAATCGCTGTTGTTGTAAGTTCGCGCTCGTCGGTTGATTACAGCTTTCTTTCCCCGGCGATGTTGAAGATCAAGGGGCTTACCTATCTCAAGAAAGGGGCCGTGCTACCTCGCGATTCGCTGACTCGTGATTTCAATCAAACGGCGGACAACATAGGTTCTACCAGGCGCGTCGATGGCGAAACCGATCTGCAGTCGTGGTTTCGAAGCGACGGCGAATTTGATGCATGGGAAGAGGTGGTTGGTCTCGGGATGTACGGAAAAACGCTAACGGTTATCACCGCTGAAGCCCCAGGTGACAATGAGAACGAGGATGGTGGACGGGGATGGGACGAGCCGAAGTTTAGCTACAGGAGATAACAGAGATGATTGCCGACTCGTGGAAGACGGACGAGCGCACTCGTGGATGAGTGCCGCCTGGGTCTCCTGAAACTGCATTCATCCCGTGCGCCGACAGTTCCTGTGGCCGCTCGTATTTGGAACCGGTGATGCTGCTAGCGCACCCACATATGAGCTGAATGGGTTCGGTAGTGTGAGTCCGCCGATGTCGGAAGCTGCCGTTCGGCGGTTCGATGCCGCCACTGTCAGCAATCCGCGACACTGGTGACGTACAGCCCAGTTCGAGCTAACGGCAGCTTTGACCCATGATCCGACGGCAGATGTGCCCGCGCGAGTGGCCGTTGCAGCCAACTAGCTGCCGTCGAAGCGTCACTAGGCTGAGTGTCGGTTGAGGGGGCGGTGAGAGATATTCACGGAAGCCTGTGCGTCGTTGTTGCGTACGATCGATCACAAGCCGCTCTCCAGTCTCAGCATCACGCAGTTTCGCCGCGCAGCCTCGGCGTCTTATGTAGCTCGACCCAGAAGCCGTCGAGTTGATCGTCTTGGACGTTGAACCGGCGCAGCCAACTTTCGGTTGCTACGACCGTATTGAGCAGAGGTGCCGTAGTGTCCAGTGTTCCGTCTTGCAGGATATCGACGTCATCCGCGATGATCGGCCGCAGTGCCCGGTTCAGAATGACATACGCGGCGGGCGGCGATACGGGGATGCCTGGTCCATTGGATACTCCGGATTGCGGTGCGACACCGGCCTGAATGATTAAGCCCCCGTTGCTCAGCGGAATACGGGCGAACCAATCTGGCGGGAGTCCGAGCGCCGATGCGCCGCCGACAGCCGCGACCAAGTCCGCATCGAGCGCGTTGAGCCAGTCAACTGTTTTGATCTTCGTGTAGAGCTTGCGGAGGGCCGAGCGCATTAGATCGCCGACGTCAATGCCAGGGCCGAAGCGGCGCGCGTAGAAATACTCGCTGGCTTCGTTCGGCCGACGCCCCATCGGAGGTACGTTCACGGCTAGCCCGCCATGGCCATTGACCGTCGGCAGCGCTTCAGCGAACGCGCGGAACATTGCTTCGAATACGTCGGGGCGGTGTGCGATAAATGCTCGCGGCACTGTGAAGGCCAGCCCGTCGAGCCCACGTTTCCGCGCAGCCTTCTTTTCGCTAAGCGCAAACACCGTGAACTCATAGAACCCTGTGGCGAGCTTGTGGTCGGCGCTGGTCATCGCGACCGCAAGGGTCTCGTCGGCAGGAACGCTCGTTGCGAGACTTTCGAATCCAGGCGACTTATCGTACTGGATCGGTTCTTCTCCCTCGGAATAAAACCAGCGCAGCGGCCCCAACTTCGACGGCGTTTGGCCGGCTGCCCTTTCGACTGCGTGCTGATACTCCTCGATCGTTGCATCGTACTGCTTAAAGCAGCGCACCAGCGCTTGGCGAACCTCGGGGGTGAAGCCGTTGCGGAAGTAGAGCACACCCCGCACGACTAGGGCGGCACCCGGAATCGCTTTTTGATGCGCTGGCTCGTAAAGTCCGAATGGCAGGGTGTCCGCGCGTTGCGGATCCTTCGCCCAAGCTGCAATCTCGTCGTTCGTCATGGCGTCAAAACGGATCGGCGTGTACAGAAAAAGACGACTCAGGTCCGGGTCCGGGCACAGGCGGGTGCGACGACCCCCCAGGCAGCGTTGCTGCTGCCGTCGAACAAGTCGTCAAGTTCGGATTGTCGCGCGGATTGCTTCGAGCGCGAAGTTTCCTTCTGTCTGGTCAGGTTTCGCCCCATACATCTCACGGCGGAATTCAGACGTTGTGGACGCAGACGATCCACCAGTGGTGTCGACCGCTGACGCGGACGATGTGGATGCACTTGCATTCGAGGTATTGGCAGCCGGCTTCGACGCATTACTCGAATGGCCTGGGCATCCGCTCATCCCCTCGACGAGTCATCCACCATCCGTTGCCCGGCGCTGGGCATCCGGCAGCGCACCAGCCCCAGCCCCACCCAGCCCGCCCCCAAGGCCGCATAGGGGGGCAGGCCGGCCCAACTCACCCCGTCACGACTTCACCCACACGCTGCTCGCCCCCGGCGTATCGCCCTGCGTCCACCACTGCGCGCAATACTTCGCGCTCTGGTACATCACGCACGAGCCGCCGGTATACGCGACCGTCGACGACCAGTTCGGCAGCGCGCCGCCCACGGCCTTCCACACCGGCGCCTGGCCCGGCGTATCGCCCTGGGTCCACCATTGCGCCGTATACGTCGTCCCTTGATAGGTAACCGTCGCGCCCGCCTGATACGCGACGCCCGGCACCCACGGTCCGGGCTGCGGCGGATTGCCCGGATTCGTGCCGCCGCCGTAACTCGGATCCTGCGTCACGCCCGTGCCCCACTTGCCGTCGAGCTTCTTGAAGATCGTCGAGAACGCATAGGGCGTCTGCGTGACGCCCGAGCAGGTGTCCGACGCCGATCCGGTGTTGCTCGCGCACGGTTGGTCGCGCGCCACCGACCACATCGCGAAGAACCCATAGCCGTTGTTGATCGCGGCGTTCACCACGCTCTGCGCGTTGGCCAGCGTGAAGATCTCGCCCTGCGTATCGTTCTGGCCGATCATCGGCGTCACGCCGACGAGCTGCCACAGTTGCGCGTTCGTCTTCGGCTGCCCGACCGACTTGTACGCGGTGTCCAGCTGCGAATACAGCCCCTGCGCCGCGCTGATCGCGGCCGCGCCCATGTCGACGCCCGAGGGACCGTAGTCCATCGTCATGATGTTCACCGAGTCGAGCGCGACGTTGTTCGTCACGGCCGCGTTCAGCACGCCCAGGCCCTCGTCGATCAGGCCGCTTTGCAGCGTCGGCAGTGTCAGCGTGACGTGCAGCGGCTTGCCCTTCGCCGCATAGTCCGACTGCAGCTGCGCGACCGCCTGGAAGTTGCGCGCGAGCGAGGCCGCATCGTCCTGCGCCGAGCCTTC
>NZ_JAAGNW010000102.1:10492-13292 GCF_010645215.1 Burkholderia multivorans
ATGTCGAAGTCGATGTGCGTGAGCGCATAGGTGTCGATCACCGTCTGCAGCGCGCTCTTCAGCGCGGGCACGGTCGTGCAGGCCTGCGCGAGCCCTGTGCCCGCCGCGCCGCCGAACGAGACCGCGACCTCGCCGCCTTTCGCCCGGTAGTTGCTGATCGAGGTGGCGATCGTCGTGAGCAGGTCGCCCGTCGCGCCATTGCCGATCGGCTGCACGCCGCCCCACGACGGCTGGCAGCCGTTGCCCGCGACGACGAACGCGAGCGTGAATTGCTGGATCCCCTGCTGGACGCCGATCTGGTCGACGAGCGGTGTCGGATAGAGCGTCAAGTCGATGTAGGGCGCATAGACGCCCGCCGCCTGTGACAGGCTCGCCGCCGCGAACAGACCGCCCGCGGCAAGCGCGCGCGGGAGCAGATGTGACAACACGCTGGATTTCATTGTGTTCTCTCCATGGTTATGAACGGTGCGCTGGCCTGCGCATCGCCACCGCGGCGGGCCGGACGTGGCCGGTCCCGGGCGCGGCGTGCCCATCTTGGAGGATTCCAATCGTTTAGTGAATAGTTAGTTGTTCTTTTTGATGATTGATTTGAAATCAGAAATAATGAACCAATTTAATGCCAGCATGATACCAATCTAATACCTGATAAAACATCCCGCCGCGCCCCGTGCGGCGGGCGTTTCAGCGATACCAGCGGGGTGTGTAGACCCAATCCCGGCCATTGTTCAGGGAAACGCGCCGGGTGGTCGAGGAGCCGACGATGACCATCGTCCGCATGTCCACCTGATCGGCGCGCAGGGCGCCGAGCGTCGTCGTGACGAGGGTCGCGCCGGGGCGGCCGATGTCGCGGCCGAGCACGACGACGGTGTCGGGCGCGCGCCAGGCGCGCACCGCGTCGAGCGCACGGTCGAGCTGCCAGGGGCGGGCGCGCGAGATCGGGTTGTAGAACGCCATCACCAGGTCCGCCTGCGCCGCGTGCCGCAGCCGGGCCTCGATGATGTCCCACGGTTTCAGGTTGTCCGACAGCGACAGCATGCAGAAATCATGGCCGAGCGGCGCGCCTGCGACGGCGGCGGTGGCGAGCGCGGCGGAGACGCCGGGGATGATCTCCAGCTCGACCGCCGCCCAGGCGGGATCGCCGACTGGCGGATCGCCGGCCGTTGGATCGCCAGTCGCTGCGTCGAGCGCTTCGAGTACGGCCGCGGCCATGGCGAACACGCCCGGGTCGCCCGACGACACCATCGCGACCCGCCGTCCCTGCGCGGCCAGCTCGAACGCATGGCGCGCACGCTGCATTTCCTCGCGGTTGTCGGTCGGATGCAGGCGCTGGCCCGCGTGGAACGGGCCGGCCATCTCGACATAGGTCGCATAGCCGAGGATATCGGTTGCATCGTCGAGCGCGGCGCGGGCGGCAGGCGTCAGCAGCGCGGCGCTGCCCGGGCCGAGGCCGAGCACCGTCAGGCGGCCGCGCGCGCGGCCGAGCCGCTCGACGGGCACCGGCCGCGCGCAGACGGCGATCGCGAGGGTCGGCGTCGCGCCGGCGGCCGGCGTGTAGTCGGGTGCGATCGTCGCGAGCGTATCGGCGAGCACGGCGGCGGCGTCCTGCGCCGCGCCGGTCGCGAAGCGCAACGGTACGCCGAGCCGTTCGGCCGCATGCGGGAGCGCCGGGTGGCCCAGCGCGGACGCGGGCGCGATCAGGGCCGCGAGTGCGTGCGGCGCGAGCCCGGCGTCGGTCAGCGCGGCGCGGACCTGCTGCGCAAGCGATTCGGCTTCGGCTTCAGTCCCGACGCCAGCTCCGGCTTGCTGTGCACGCGCATCCGCCCCGGCCGCGCGCGCCTCCGGCGCCAGCGCCGCCACGACGCTGCGCGGATGGATCAGCAGCGTGTCGGCGCGCGCGTGCGTGTGCGGCGAGATCTGGATCGTGCGCGTGGCGCTGGCGTCGTCGCGCGGCAAGGCCACCGTGTCGAGCCAGGGCGCCGCGCCGTCGATGCGCACCGTCTCGCCGGCGAGCAGGTCGGACACGAAACGCTTGCCGTGGTCGAGATCCGCGAGCGTGTAGCCGTCGGGCGGATTGAGCAGGCACGCGCCGAAGCGCAGCTCGCCGCTCGTCGTGATCGCGGGCGCGCAGGCGAGCGTGGCGGCGATCGCGCGGGCGAGCGTGTTGACGCCGGCCAGCCCGCCCAGCAAGGGCACCACCGTGCTGCCGTCCTCCGCGACCGCCAGCACCGGCGGCTCCGCGCCCTTGTCGGCGAGCAGCGGGGCGATGCAGCGGATCACGATGCCCGCCGCGCACAGCGCGACGATCGGCGTGCCGCGCCGGTACAGGTCGCGCAGGTGCGCGCCCAGTTCGTCGAACGCGACGTCGGCGCGCGCGCGGCCCGCGAGCGCGTGCACTTGCGCGCCGGGCTGGCCGGCCTGGATGCGGCGCGCGACGTCGAGCGCGCCGGGGCCGAGGACGATGATCGCGGGCGCGGTGGTCAGGCTTGCCATTTCTTCCCCGGCACGACGAGCAGTGAAAAATACGGCGAGGCCATCGGATCGACCTCCGCGAGCGGCACGATGCGCTGGTTCGCCATCGTCGCGCGCTCGACATAGAGCGCGCGCTGCGCGAGCCCGAGTTCGTCGAGCACGCGCCGCACCTTCGCGAAATTGCGGCCGAGCTTCATCACGACGGCCGCGTCGGCGCGCGCGAGGCGCTCGCGCAGGTCCGCCTCGGGCAGCACGCCGGACAGCACCGACAGGCTCTGGTTGCGATAGACGAGCGGCGCGCCGAGCACCGCCGCGCCGCCCAGCATCGAGC
>NZ_JAAGNW010000102.1:13302-17090 GCF_010645215.1 Burkholderia multivorans
GAAGTCGGCGATGATCGTTTCGTAGCAGAGCGGCGGCGCGAGCGCTTCGGTGGTGACCGGGTAGACGAGCGGCAGCTGCGTCTGCGCGTCGTGCAGATGCGTCTCGACGATGCCGTACGCATTGCCTTTCTTGCCCTTCGCGACGAAGTGCGCGACGACGGGGGCGGCGCGCAGCACGCGCAGCGCCTTCAGCGTGAGCAGCTCCGGGTCGCCGGGGCCGACGCCGACGCCGTACAGCCGGCCCGCCGCTTGCGCGACGCCATCGAGCGGGACGCCGTTCATTCGGCCTCCGAGGCGAGCGCGTTGACGGCGGCGGCGGCCATCGCGCTGCCGCCGCGCCGGCCGAGCACGGCGACGAACGGCACGCTGCGGCTGTCGGCGGCCAGGAGCGCCTTCGATTCGGCCGCGCCGATGAAGCCGACCGGGAAGCCCAGGATCAGCGCGGGGCGCGGCGCGCCCGCGTCGAGCAGGTCGAGCAGGTGGAACAGCGCGGTCGGCGCGTTGCCGATCACGACGACGCTGCCCGCCAGATGCGGCCGCCACAGTTCGAGCGCGGCCGCCGAGCGGGTGTTGTCGAGTGCGCGGGCGAGGTCGGGCACGGCGGGGTCGCCGAGCGTGCAGATCACCGGATTGGCCGCGGGCAGCCGCGCGCGCGTGATGCCCTCGGCGACCATGCGCGCGTCGCAGAGGATCGGCGCGCCGGCCGCGAGCGCCGCGCGGCCCGCGCGGCCCGCGCCCGGCGAGAAGCGCAGGTCGCGCACGATATCGACCATCCCGCACGCGTGGATCACGCGGACCGCGACTTTTTCGAGGTCGGCGGGGATGTCGCGCAGATCCGCTTCGGCGCGGATCGTGGCGAACGACTGGCGGTAGATTTCCTGGCCGTCGCGTAGGTAGTCAAGCATCGGTGAAGTCCTGAAGCTGGCCGGCTCCGTCGAGATGGAGCGCGGCCTGATCGATCGTCAGATGGCGCGCGAGGACGCGGCCGAAGCCCGTCGTCCCGTCGCGCCGATAGAGGTCATAGCGCCCGGGCGAGGCCGCGAGCAGGGTGTGCGCGGCCGGGTGCGGCAGCGCGCAGCTGCGCGCGCAACCGCTGAGGTGCACGTCGTGCGCGCGTGCGAGGCGCGCAGCGAGTTGCCGCGCGTCCTGCTTGGTGTCCGCGAGCGCGCGCGCGCAGCCGGCCGACCCTGCGCAGGCGACGAGGTGGGCGAGCGGCTGCGCGGGGTCGCAGGCGAAGCCGAGCGCGTGCAGCCGCGCGAGGACGCGCCCGGCCGCCGCGCGCGGCACGCCCGGCAGCAGCACGCCTTGCCATGGCGTGATGCGCAGCGTGCCGTCGCCGTCCTGGGCGGCAAGCTCGGCGAGCGCGCGCAGGACGGCCGCGTCGAGCCGGCCGAGCGGCGCTTGCGCGCCGACGTGGCAGGTATCGGGCGTGTGCTCGGGGTGAATGCCGAAGCGTCGCGCGAGGTCCGGGTCGGGCCGGCGCCAGGCGCTCAGCTCGGCGTCGCGGCGCCAGACGTGCGGCACATGCGCGGCGGCATGCGCGAGCAGGGCCTCGGCCGATTCGCGGGCGAGCAGCGCGCGCATGCGCGTGACGTCGGGCGGCGCGAGCGCGACGAACGCGCACAGCAACGCATGTGCGAAGGCGCAGGCGTGCCCGGGTCGGATCGCGACGAGCGCGGGGCGCGCGTCGGGCGCGCCTGCCGTGGGTGGGCAGCCGGCGAGGCCGACGGCGAGCCAGGGCTCGCCGCGCGCGTCGTGCAGGGCGGACAGCCACAGATCATGCGGATGGTCGAGCGCCGCGAGCCGTTCGCCGCCGTCGAGCAGCAGCGAGAACTTGGGCGACAGCGCGGCCAGGCGCGGTTCGCTCTGCAACATCGCGAGCAGCGGCCTGGCCAGCGCGGCGCTGTCGAGCAGCGCGTGCGGGTCGCGGCCGGCGGTCGGGCTCAGCAACAGGTTGCGCACGTCGTCGCGTGCGGCGACGCAGGCGTCGTCGGCATCGGCGGCGACGAGCGGGCCGAGCCCCGCGTCGCGCAGCGCGCGGGTCACGGCGGCCTCGCGGCCGGCGCGCACGCCGCGCAGCTGGAGGTTCGCGCGGTTGGTCGCCTCGATCGCGCCGGAGCCGTCGCGCTCGGCGACGGCGGCGATCGCCCGCGCCTGGGCGGCGTCGAGCGCGCCGCCTGGCAGGCGGATCCGGCACAGCCCGCCGTCGCGCGCCGCGACGATGCGCACGAGCCCCGGGCACGCGGACGCGCGGGGCAGGGCGGAGGCGGCAGTGGAATCGGCTGGGTTCAAGGGGCACCGGGTCGGTGTGCGCGGCGGCCCGCGCCATCCGCGCGCGCGGACGGCCGGCATGGCGGCGTCGGCACACCCCGTCCGACGCGGACCGTCACATACGAAAACCACGCCGGCAGGTCTCCTGGCTCGCAGGTCGGGGCCCGCGCGCGGCCTTCCCGGCAGGGCCAGTGGCATGCTGGCGCGCGGACTCGCTGCGCACAGTTGCGGGGGCAGCCGCAGCGATGCGCGAAGCGGCATCCTGCGTTCCCTGTTAGGCCCTGACGGGCACCGGCGAACGAACGCCGTAGCATACCCGATTCTGGTCGGGCCTTGCCGGGTAAGGGTTTGCAGGGAATCAAATAAATTCGGCCGGGGCGTGGGCCGGGCGAATGCGGCTTGCGTATGCGGGCACGCCGGGAAGCGTCGGACTCATTCATCGGCTCCGTTGCAACCGGCGTGGGCGACGTCGCGCGGCCGCGTGAAGCGAAGCGCTGCTTGCAAGCGTCGTCGAATCCGAAAACCCGCGCGATATGCGCCGGCCGTCCCGAGGCAACGGCCCGGCCCAGGTCGCTGCGGGCGCATGTCCGCGCCACATGTCGCGCGGTATCATTCCTCCTTTGTCACCACACCGCCAGCAACGTCGACGGAACCATGGAACGGGAAGCAAGCATGACCACCTGGCTGACGGTGGTCGGGATCGGCGACGACGGTTACGCGGGCCTCGGCCGCGCCGCGCGCCGCGCGTTGTTCGACGCCGCGCTCGTGATCGGCGGCGAACGGCATCTGGCGATGCTGCCCGCGCGCCTGCGCGCACGGCGCGAAGCGTGGCCGCGGCCGTTCGATCTCGCCGCGCTGCTCGCGCGCCGCTCCGAACGCGTCTGCGTGCTCGCGAGCGGCGATCCGATGTGCTTCGGCGTCGGCGCGACGCTGGCGCGCGCGCTGCCCGTCGACGAACTCCGGATCCTGCCCGCGCCGTCGTCGCCGTCACTGGCCGCCGCGCGCCTCGGCTGGGCCCTGCACGAAGTCGACACGCTGTCGCTGGTCGGCCGGCCGCTCGCCGCGCTGCGGCGCGCGCTGTACGACGGCCGGCGCCTGCTCGTGCTGAGCGCGGACGGCGCGACGCCTGCCGCGCTCTCCGCCTGGCTCGTCGGGCACGGCTACGGCGCGACGCGCATCAGCGTGTTCGAGCACCTGGGCGGTCCGCTCGAACGGCGCATCGACGGGCGCGCCGACGCCTGGCACGCGCCTGACGCGGCCGCGCTCAACCTCGTCGCGCTCGACTGCCGCGCGGCGGCGCACGCGCCTGCCGCGCGGCTCGCGCTGACCCCGGGGCTGCCCGACGACGCCTACCGACACGACGGCCAGCTGACGAAGCGCGACGTGCGCGCACTCACGCTCGGCCGCCTCGCGCCCGCGCCCGGCGAACTGCTCTGGGACGTCGGCGCGGGCGCCGGTTCGATCGGCATCGAATGGATGCGCTCGCCCCCAAGCTGCCGGGCGATCGCCATCGAATC
>NZ_JAAGNW010000102.1:17100-19106 GCF_010645215.1 Burkholderia multivorans
GAATACAACCGCGACGCGCTGGGCGTGCCCGCGCTGCAACTGGTCGCGGGCCGCGCGCCCGACGCGCTCGCGGGCCTCGCCGCGCCCGATGCGATTTTCATCGGCGGCGGCGCGACCGGCGCGGGCGTGCTCGACACCTGCTGGGCGGCGCTCAAGCCGGGCGGCCGGCTGGTCGCCAACGCGGTCACGCTCGAAGGCGAGGCCGCGCTGATCGCGTGGCGCGCGCGGCACGGCGGCACGCTCACGCGCCTCGCGCTTGCCGAGGCCCAGCCGCTCGGCGGCTTCGAGACCTGGCGCGCGGCGTTGCCCGTCACGCTGTACGCGGCCGACAAGCCGCGCGAGGACGCGCGCTGATGCGCGACGAGACCCCCGAACAGCCCGCCCCGCTGCGCAGCGGCTACACGACCGGCAGCTGCGCGACGGCGACCTCGCTCGCGGCGGCGCGGCTGCTGTTCGACGACGTGCCCGGCGACGCGGTCGAGATCGTGCTGCCGAAGGGGCAGCGGGTGCTGATGCGGCTCGCGTTCTGCCGCCGCACCGACGACGGCGCGGAAGCCGGCACGATCAAGGACGCCGGCGACGATCCCGACGTCACCCACGGCGCGCTGGTGTTCGCGCGGGTGCGGCTCGCGGCCGCGCCCGGCGTGCGTTTCCACGCGGGGCCGGGGGTCGGCACGGTGACCCGCGCGGGGCTCACGCTGCCGGTCGGCGAGCCGGCGATCAACCCGGTGCCGCGCCGCATGATGAGCGAGCACCTGGGCGCGCTCGCGGCCGAACACGGCTATGCGGGAGGCTTCGAGGTGACGATCGGGGTCGAGGGCGGCGAGGCGCTCGCGCTGAAGACGATGAACCCGCGCCTCGGCATCGTGGGCGGTCTGTCGATCCTCGGCACGACCGGCATCGTGCGGCCGTTCTCGTGTTCCGCCTACATCGCGTCGATCCACCAGGGCATCGACGTCGCGCGCGCGAACGGCATCCGCCATCTCGCCGCCTGCACCGGCAACGCGAGCGAGGACGCCATGCGCGCGCACTACGGCTTGCCCGACATCGCGCTGATCGAGATGGGCGATTTCGCGGGCGCGGTGCTCAAGCACCTGCGCCGCGCGCCTGTCGAGCGGATCAGCTTCTGCGGCGGCTTCGGCAAGCTCAGCAAGCTCGCGGCCGGCCATCTCGACCTGCACAGCCGCCATTCGAGCATCGACTTGCCGCAGCTCGCCGAGTGGGCCGCGCAGGCGGGCGCGGCCGCCGCGCTGCTGGACGCGATCCGCGCCAGCAACACCAGCCAGCAGGCGCTCGCGCTCGCGCATGCCGAGGGCATCGCCCTGGGCGACGCCGTCTGCGCCCGCGCGCTGCGGGTCGCGCGCGACATCGTGCCGCCGTCGGTCGCGGTCGAGATGTTCGCGATCGACCGCCAGGGCGGGATCATCGGCGTCGCGCGATGACGGCCGCGCCGCGCATCCTGCTGCTGGGCGGCACCGGCGACGCGCTGCGGTTCGCGCGCGCGCTCGGCCCGACGGCGGTCTACAGCCTGGCCGGGCTCGGCAAGGTGCCGGACGACCTGGCCTGCGCGGTGCGGGTGGGCGGCTTCGGCGGGGCGGACGGGCTCGCGCGCTATCTGGCCGAGGCCCGCATCGACCTGCTGATCGACGCGACCCATCCGTACGCGGCGCGCATCAGCGCGAACGCGGCGTGCGCCTGCGGGCGCGCACGCGTGCCGTACTGGGCGCTGCGGCGCGCGCCGTGGCAGCCGGGCGCGGGCGACGACTGGCGCGGCGCGCGCGATTGGGATGTGGTGCGCGCGCAGCTCGCGCCGTTCGCGCGGCCGCTGTTTACGCTCGGCCGCGAGCCGCTCGCGCATCTCGACGCGGTGCCGCCGCACCAGCACTGGACCGTGCGCTGTCTCGACGCGCATCCGGGCCACGCGCGCGCGCGGGTGCTGGCTGCGCGCGGCCCGTTCACGCCGGACGGCGAACGCGCGCTGTTCGCGCAGTACGGCATCGACGTGG
>NZ_JAAGNW010000102.1:19116-21400 GCF_010645215.1 Burkholderia multivorans
CGTGGTGATCAGCAAGAACAGCGGCGGCGCGGCGACGGAAGCCAAGCTCGAGGTCGCGCGCGAGCGCGGCCTGCCGGTGATCATGGTCGAGCGTCCGGCGCTGCCGGCCGCCGATCGCGAATTCGACGGCGTCGCCGCGCTGCGCGCCGCGCTCGACCTTTAACGCCTGTCGCACAGGCCAGACGGAGCAGGACATGACGGTGTATTTCATTGGCGCGGGGCCGGGCGACCCCGAACTGATCACGGTGAAGGGGCAGCGCCTCGTGCGCACCTGCCCGGTGATTCTCTACGCGGGTTCGCTCGTGCCCGAGGCGGTGCTCGCAGGCCATCGCGCCGAACAGGTCGTGAACACGGCGGAATTGGATCTGGACGCGATCGTCGCGCTGCTCGCGACCGCGCATGCGAAGGGCCGGGACGTGGCGCGCGTGCACTCGGGCGACCCGTCGCTGTACGGCGCGATCGGCGAGCAGATCCGCCGGCTGCGCGCGCTCGACATTCCCTACGAGATCGTGCCGGGCGTGACCGCGACGGCCGCCTGCGCGGCGACGCTCGGCGTCGAGCTGACGCTGCCCGACGTCGCGCAGACGGTGATCCTCACGCGCTACGCGGGCAAGACGACGATGCCGGCGGGCGAGGCGCTGGGCGGCCTCGCCGCGCACCGCGCGACGCTGGCGATCCATCTGGGCGTGCGCCATCTCGCGAAGATCGTCGACGAGGTGTTGCCGCACTACGGCGCGGATTGTCCGGTCGCCGTCGTGTATCGCGCGAGCTGGCCCGACGAGGTGCGCGTGACGGGCACGCTCGCGGATATCGTCGGGAAGATCGCGGCGACGCCGATCGAGCGCACCGCGCTGATCCTGATCGGCCGGGTGCTGACCGCCGACGCGTTCTCGCGCTCGACGCTGTACGCGAGCGCGGACTGATCAGGCGCGGCTCGCGGCCGCGACGGGCAGCGGCGCGAAGCGCGCGGCCATGGCGAACATCACGAGGCAGACGACGGCCATGAAGGCCCAGGCGGGCGTGAGGTCCGCGAGGTTCTGCCGGATCAGGCCGGCCGCGAACGGGAACAGGCCCGCGATCAGGTAGCCGATGCCCTGCACGAACGCGGTCAGCGCGCCGGCCTCGGCCGGCTGCGTGACGTGATCGAGCGCGACGATCAGCGACAGCGGAAACAGCGCGCCGATCCCGAGACCGATCAGCAGCGCGGCCGGCAGCGCGAGGCCGAGCGGCGACGCGATCAGCACCAGCAGGCCGATGAGCAGCGAGCCGATCGCCGCGAACAACGCCGGACGACGATCGCGCAGGCGGTCGAGGATGCTGGAAACGAGCAGGCCCGCGGTGACTTCCGCGACCGTCACGCCGCCGAGCAGGCCGCCCGCCGCCTCGGGCGACCAGCCGAGCGACACGAAGTACGGCGGCAGCCACGCGAGCACCAGCGTATAGGCGCCGGTGCCGAGCCCGAAGAACAGCGCGAGCAGCCACGCGCGCGCACCGCGCGCGCCGTGGCGGCCTGCCGTCGCGGCGGGGCCGCCCGCCCGGGCGCGGCTCGCGAGCGGCCACAGCACGGCGGCCGCACAGGCGGGCAGGGCCCAGCCGGCGAGCGCGGCGCTCCAGTCGACGCGCGCCGCGGCGAACGGCGTGACGACGCTCGCGAACACCGCGCCCCCCATGATCGAGGTCGAATAGAAGCCCATCACGCTGCCGGCGCGCGCCGCGAAGTGCGTCTTGATGAAGGTCGGCAGCAGCGCCTGCGCCATCGCGATGCCGGCGCCGGCCGCGAGCGCGCTCGCGAGCAGCACGGCCGGATGCGCGGCGGCGAGCCGCGCGGCGCAGGCGAGCGCGATCAGCGCGACGCCGAGCCAGACGCCCGCGCGCACGCCGGCGTGACGCTGCAGCCAGCGCGCGCCGAGCGCGCCCGCGCCCATCAGCAGGATCGGCACGGTGGTGAGCAGGCTTGCAGTGCTGTCGCTGATCCCGGTCGCGCGCTGGATCGTGTCGAGCAGCGGGCCGAGCGAGGCCAGCACCGGCCGCAGATTGAGGCCGACCAGCACGATCGCGGCGAGCCGCCAGGCGGGGGAAAGCAGGAGTGGCATGAGGCGGAAATCCCTGAAGCGCGGCGCGCCTCAAGAAGCGCGCCGACCGTTGCGTATAATTATCTCGATATCAAGATAGTGGTGATTTATCTTGAGGTCAAGATAACTGGGACGATCAGGAGGGTTAATGGACCGAGCCGCCCATGCGGTCGAGCAGTGGCGCCGCGAGCGCCCGGATCTCGATCCGATGT
>NZ_JAAGNW010000102.1:21410-22800 GCF_010645215.1 Burkholderia multivorans
CCCGGGGAGTTCGATGTGCTTGCGACCTTGCGTCGCAGCGGCAAGCCGTACGCGCTGACGCCGACCGCGCTGTACGACGCGGCGATGATCTCGTCGGGCAGCATGACGAACCGCATCGACCGGCTCCAGCAGGCGGGCTGGGTCGAGCGCCGGCCGAATCCCGCCGACGGGCGCGGCACGCTGGTGGGGCTGACGGACGAGGGATACGCGCTGATCGAGGCGGCGGTCGGGGCGCACGTCGACAATCAGCGCGCGGTGCTGAGCCCGTTGAGCGAGGGCGAGCAGGCCCAGCTGGCGGCGCTGCTCGACAAGCTGCTGCAGGGGCAGACGCGCGCCTAGCCGCGCGCGTCCGCAGGCGTCAGGCGCGGGCGGGGATCTCGAGGCCGCGCTTGACGGCGGGGCGCGCGACGAAGGCGGCGAGGGCGCGCGCGACGTGCGGAAACGCCTCGAAGCCGACCAGCTCGCCCGCCTCGTAGAAGCCGACCAGGTTGCGGATCCACGGGAAGGTCGCGATGTCCGCGATCGTATAGGTGTCGCCCATGATCCACGCGCGCGTCGCGAGGCGGCCGTCGAGCACCGCGAGCAGCCGCTTCGCCTCGGCGACGTAACGGTCGCGCGGACGCTTGTCTTCGTAGTCGCGGCCCGCGAACTTGTGGAAGAACCCGACCTGGCCGAACATCGGGCCGATGCCGCCCATCTGGAACATCAGCCACTGGATCGTTTCGTAGCGCGCGGCCGGATCCTGCGGCAGCAGCTGGCCGCTCTTGTCGGCGAGGTAAATCAGGATCGCGCCCGATTCGAACAGCGCGAGCGGCCGGCCGCCCGGGCCGTCGGGATCGAGGATCGCGGGGATCTTGTTGTTCGGGTTCAGCGACAGGAAGGCGGGCGACAGCTGGTCGTCGGTGTCGAAGCGCACCAGATGCGGCTCGTAGGCGAGCCCGGTTTCCTCCAGCAGGATCGACACCTTCACGCCGTTCGGCGTCGGCAGCGAATAGAGCTGGATGCGGTCCGGATGCTGCGCGGGCCATTTCTGCGTAATCGGGAAGGCGGAAAGATCAGGCATGGCGAGGCTCGTGTCGAAGGGGTGGAGGAGCGCCGGCGCGCGTCGCGGCGGGCGCCCGCGCGATGGATCGCACAATGTAGCCGATCCTCGGCGGTTCCGCTCGGGCGGGGCGCGCCTGGCTGGCCTGCGCAAGTCCGAACACGCCCGATGCGACGCAGGGCGGCCTCCGAGCCGCGCGCTCAGCCCGCCAGCGCGGCGACCGGCGCGCGCTCGGCGATGCGCGCGAGCAGCGCGGCGAGCGCCGCGCGCCCGAACACGCGATTCACGCCGGCCAGCGCGCCGGGGCGCGCGATCACGCACAGCATCGTCTGCCCGTCGTCATCGAGG
>NZ_JAAGNW010000103.1:0-3889 GCF_010645215.1 Burkholderia multivorans
TCGCGTCGATGCCATGCGCGGCCGCGCGGGCGCTGTCGAGCAGCGCGGCGTCGTCGCGCCAGTGCGCGATCCGGGTCAGCGCGTAGACGATCGAGCCGAGCCCGCTCGCGCCGCCGAGACCGAGCCGGCGCGCGAGCGCGCGGCCGTGGGCCGGCGCCGGGTCGTCGAACAGGCGCCGCACCGGCGCGAGCGTGTCGGCGAGCAGCGCGGCGTGCGGATCGCTGCCGTCGCCGCGCGCATGGGCGAGCGCGGCGAGGAACAGCGCGCTGCCGCAGCGGCCGTCGTAGAGATTGACGCCGACCGGTTCGAACTGGAAGCGCCGCGCCTTCGCCGCGTAGCGCAGGCCGAGCCAGGTCACGCGGCCGCGCGGATCGCGCAGCGCGTGGCCGGCCAGTTCGTCGGCGAGCGCGCCGGCCTGGGCGATCAGCTGCGCGGCGGCGGGGCCGGTCGAGGCGGGAATGGGATCCTGCACCTGGGTGCTGCCGGTGCCGCTGCCAGTGCCGGTGCCCCCGGTGCCGCCGGTGTTGCCGCCGACGGCGCGTACGGATGCGCCGTGGTCGTGGCGCGCGGAACTGGCGAGGAAACTGCCGCGTATCAGCGCGAGCTGCAACGCGAGGTCGGTTTCGCCGAGCCCGCGCAGCCGCTCGATCACACGCGCGACGCCCGTGCCGTCGAAGGCGTCCGGGAGCGGCGCGCTCACGCCGGCCGCGAGCGCTTGCGAGCCGCCCGTAGTGCCGAAGTAGGGAATGTCGAGCCGTTCGAGCGCGCTGGTTTCGGCTTCGAGCGCGGGCCACAGCGGGCCTGGTTCGGCGGCCGCGACGAGCGGCGCGCTCAGCCGGTCGAGTTCGATGCTGCGCTCGATGCCGTCGCGCAGGTGCTGCGGCAGGCCGGCCTGTTCGAGCGCCGCGCCATACACCTCGGTCGGGCGCAGCAGGAAGCGCACCGGCAGGTCGTGCAGCGTCGCGAGCCAGCCGGCGTCGTCGAGCAGCGTCGCGCGATGGCGCGCGAGCAGCCGGTATTGCGCGGCGAAGCCCTCGCACAGCGCATCGACGTGGTCGGCCGGGGTTGCCGGCCGGCCGGCGAGGGACGGCAGGTTGTCGTGCGCGGGCAGGCTCGCGTCGCGCGGCAGCAGCGCGATGCGGTCGGTGTTGACGCCGCTCCAGCCCAGCGCCTGCCAGGGCGCGGGCTGGCTCGCGCCGCGCCCGAGGCCGCTGATGTCGTAGGCGATGCGCGCCTCGGCGTCGAACGACCAGCGCGGCAGCAGGCCGCTGCGCAGCACCGAGTCCGCGAACGCACGCGCATCCTCGTCGAGCGGATCGGCCGCGCGCTGCGCGGCGGCCACGCGGCGCGGATGCATGAGGGTCTCGGTGTCGACCAGCACCGGATGCTCGCCCATGGCGATCAGGTTTTCGCTGTGCAGATCGTTCGCGTCGAGCGCGTAGGCGAGGCACAGCAGCATGCCGGCGCGCCGGTAGAAACGGTCGAGCGCGGCGCGGTCCGCGCAGGGCTGCGCGCTCGCGCAGGTCAGCGCCCAGCCGTACGCGCCGCGATCGAGGTGGTCGAGGGTGGCGTGCGCGGGCGTCGCGCCGAGCGCGTTGCAGCGCGCGAGCAGGGCATTGAACGCGATTTCCGGCGCGACGCTGCGCGGCTTGTAGACCACCGCGCCGCCCTGCGCGAAGCGCACGATCTTCACCGAGCGCCCGCCGTGATGCGCGTCGGACAGGTCCTGGCGCAGCGCGATCACCGGGCCGGGCGCGCCGCCCGCGGCGCGGCGCAGCGTGTCCAGGTCGGCCGCGAGCCGGTGCAGGAATTCCACGAGTTCGTCGCGCCAGTCCTCGAGCGCCGTGACGATCAGGCGGGCGAGGACCGGATAGGCGTCGAACAGCGCGGCATAGCCTTGTGCGCAATGCGCGGCGACGAAGCGGCGATGCCAGTGGTCGGGGGGATCCTCGTCGAGGAACGGCAGCGGCAGGTTCAGGTGCGCGGGCCGGGCGGCGGCGAATTCGAGGCCCAGCGTGCGGCCCGCGAGTTCGGTTACGCGGCGCAGCAGCGCGCGCTCCGCATCGAGATACGCGGAGGGCGCGAACCAGTCCGACAGATCGCCGCCCGACCTTGCGCGCAAGGGTGCGAGCGCGTCGCGCAGCTGTTCGCGTGCGAGCGCGAGCGCCGGCAGCCACAGCGCCTCGAACGGCAGCGGGTCGTCGGGATCGAGCGCGAATCCGAGCGGGATGGCTGCGCTCGCGAGCGGCGAAAGGGCTGTGTTCGGCGCGTCCGGGGCGAACCCGCGCGCCGCGCGCTGCAGCGCGCCGCACGTCGTGAGCCAAGCGGGCAAGGTCGACGGAGCCGGCAGGCCGGGCGCAAGCGCGGCGAGCGCCGTGGCCGGCGCGATGCCGCTCCAGGCGAGCCGGCGCGTGAACAGCGCGGCATCGTCGCCCGCCACCGCCTGACGCCAGCGCGCGAGCCGCGCGGCCGCGACCGGCTGATCCGCCGCCGGGCAGCTGAAACCGCTCGCCGCGGCGAAGGCGAGCCGTTCCGGCAGCGAGCGGGCGCGCGCGGCGAGCGGGCGGAGCGTGTCGTGTTCGGTCATGGCGTGATCATCCGGCCGCGGTGCGTCGCGCCCGCTTTCCGGGCGTCCATTCCAACCTTCATTTTCATTCATTGCGAACAACCCATTTCATTATTCATTGTTATGAAATCAGAACAATCGAGACGATCATTCATTTGATTGATTTTTAAATGGGGTAATAACCGGTTGCCTTGGTTTTAATGAACTGGAATTATAGGCGCGCCTTGGGTGGCGCGCGCCGGTTGTCGGGCGGGGTTTATGCTGATACGCTGGCTGCGCGCGGGAAGCGCGCAAAAAAAGCAGATGGCAGGGTGGTGTGGGTAATGGATTTTCCGTCTATTTTCCTTGACCGGAGCCTGGTAATGGTTTTGACCGGCATAATGCGTAATTGCTTTGTTTCGAATAAATCCATTCAATTATTCCAGTGCGGCGATCGCATGCGAACCGGGGCCGGTTCGTGACGGCCGACGGATTCGGCATCTCGCCCCAGCAGCGCCGGGCATGGCAACTGGGCGCCGGTGCGCCGGCGTCGCCATATCGGGTGTGCGCGACCCTCGCGGTGCGCGGTCCGCTCGATGCCGACGCGCTGCAGTCCGCGTGGCGCGCGATCGTCGCGCATCAGGAAATCCTGCGCACCGTCTTTCACTGCCCGCCGGGCCTGACCGTGCCTTTGCAGGTCATCGGCGAGACCGGCCCGGACGCATCGCACGGCACTGACGACGCAGCACCCGGGGCCGCATGGCAGGCCTTGCGCGACGCACGCTTCGAGGTGGGCGCGAGCGCGCCGCTCCAGGTGCGGATCGTGACGGTGTCGCCCGGCGAGCATCGGCTGATGCTCGCGGCCTCGGCGCTGTGCGTCGATCCCGACAGCATCGCGGCACTGGCCCGCGCGCTCGGCCGTGCGCTGAGCGGTGCGGCCGAGCCCGAGGTAGTCCAGCAGGCGGACTACGCGCAGTGGCAGACCGAGTTGCTCGCTTCCGACGACTGGGCGGCAGGGCGCGCGTTCTGGCGCGACACGCTGCGTCGCGCGGCCGCCGCGCCGCGCGGGCTGCCGCTCGCGCATCGCGCAGCGGCGGAGGCCGGCTTCGCGCCCGCCGAGCGGGCGCTGAGCGTGCCGGCCGGGACGGCCGCCGCGCTGCGCGATGCGGCGGCGTGGGGCGTGTCCGCGCGCGCCTGCGTGCTGGCCGCATGGTTTGCGACGCTTGCCCGGCTCGGCGGCACGGATGCCGTGGCGATCGGCGTGCTGACCAACCTGCGGCGCTTCGACGAATTGACGGAAGCGATCGGGCCTTTGTCGAAGGTCTTGCCGGTCGTGCTGGAGAT
>NZ_JAAGNW010000103.1:3899-4360 GCF_010645215.1 Burkholderia multivorans
GATCGATGCAGGCGCGGGCTTCAGGGCCTTGGCCGAGCGCGTCGAGACCGCGCTGCGGGACACAGCCGAGCAGGGCGACTGCTTCGCCTGGGACACGGCGGGCGACGCGCCGTCGTGCATGCCGGCGGGCTTCGATTTCCTCGCGCCCGAGCCGGCGACGCACGGCGGCGTGAGCGTGCGCGTGACGCGCGTGCGCGGCGCGATCGAGCGGTTCCAGATGCAGCTGTCGTGCGTGATGGAGGCGGCCGGCGGCGCGTGCGAGGCCGTGCTGCAGTACGACGCCGGCTGCTTCGGCGACGACGACGTCGCTGTGTACGGCGACGTGTTCACGCGCCTGCTCGACGCGGCCCTGCTGCAGCCCGACGCCGCGCTGGACACGCTCGCGGGTCCGCCCGCCGACGCGCTCGCGCCGCTGCGCGATGCGCTGCGCGCGTATCGCGCGCCGCCGGCGGACGGGCCGG
>NZ_JAAGNW010000103.1:4370-12424 GCF_010645215.1 Burkholderia multivorans
ATGCGCGGATCGCGGCGGCCGCGCGCGACGCGCCCGGGCGGATCGCCGTGATGTGCGACGGCGAGGCGCTGACCTATCGCGAGCTGGACGCGCTGGCGAACCAATGGGCGCGCCATCTGATCGCGCAGGGCGTCGAACCGGGGCAGATCGTGCTCCTGATGGTCGAGCGCTCGGTCTGGCTGCCGGTCTACCTGCTCGCGATCCTCAAGGCGGGCGCGGCCTATCTGCCGCTCGACGCCGACACGCCGGCCGGCCGCGTCGAGCAGGTCGCGGCCGCGACGGCGGCGCTCTGGCTGCTGACCGACGCCGCCGCCGCGCCGGACGCGCTGCGGCGCATCGCGGCGGGCGACGCGCGCGCGGCGGTCGCCGCGTTCGAGGCGGCGCCGCTGAGCCGCGCGACGGCAGGCGCGCTCGCCTATGTCGTGATGACCTCGGGATCGACCGGGCAGCCGAAGGGCGTCGCGATCGAGCATCGGCAACTGGCGCACTACGCGGACGGCGCGATCGCCCGCCTCGCGCTCGCGAATTGCACGAGCTTCGCGCTCGTATCGAGCGTGGCGGCCGATCTCGGCTACACGATGCTGTATCCGGCGCTGCTGCTCGGCGGCCGGCTCGTGATCGCGGGCCGCCGCGACCGGCTCGACGCGGGCGCGCTCGCGCGCCGTTTCGAGGAGGCGGGCGGCATCGACTGCCTGAAGATCGCGCCGAGCCACCTGCTCGCGCTGCTCGATGCGAGCCCCGCGCCGGCCGCGCTGCTGCCGCGCGCGCGGCTGATCCTCGGCGGCGAGGCCTTCGAATTCGCGCTGGCCGCGCGGCTGCGCGCGCTCGCGCCGGATTGCCGGCTGTTCAATCACTACGGCCCGACCGAAACCACGGTCGGCGCGCTCGCGGGCGAGGTGCCGGCGGATCTCGGGGCGTGCGCGTCGGCCACCGTGCCGCTCGGCGCGCCGCTGCCCGGCGTGATCGCCTATGTGGCGGACGCGGCACTGCGCCCGGTCGCGGACGGCTGCGTCGGCGAGCTGTGCATCGGCGGCGGCGGCGTGGCGCGCGGCTACCAGCATGCGCCGGAGCAGACCGCGGCGCGCTTCGTGACGCTCGCGCCGCTCGGGCCCGACGGCCCCACGGCGCGTTTCTACCGGACGGGCGACCGGGTGCGCCGGCTGCCCGACGGCAGTGTCGAGTTCGTCGGCCGCGCCGATCGGCAGGTCAAGCTGCACGGCTTCCGGATCGAGCTGGGCGAGATCGAGGCGACGGCGCGCACGCATCCGAGCGTCGCGGAGGCCGCGGCGCTCGTGCGCGACGTGACGCCGGGCCACGCGGGCCTCGTGCTGTTCTTCAGCGCGCGCGGCCGCTGCGACGCCGACGACGTGCGCCGCCATCTGCGCGAACGGCTGCCCGCGCACATGCAGCCGTCGCGGCTCGTGCGGCTGGACGCGCTGCCGCTCGCGCGCAGCGGCAAGATCGATGCGCGCGCGCTCGCCGAAGCGCCGCTGCCGGCGGCGGACGCGGCCGGCCACGTCGCGCCGCGCGATGCGACCGAAGCGCGGCTCGCGGCGATCTGGGCCGAGGTGATCGGCGTCGCCCAGGTCGGCGTGCACGACGACTTCTTCCATCTCGGCGGCGATTCGATCCTGGGCATCCAGATCGTCGCGCGCGCGAACGACGCCGGCTTGCGCGTCAGCGTGCAGCATCTGTTCGAGCAGCGCACCGTCGCGGCGCTGGCCGCCGTCGCGCTGCCGGCCCAGCCGGTCGTCGCGGAGCAGGGCGCGGTGGCCGGCCCGCTGCCGCTCACGCCGGTCCAGCACTGGTTCTTCGAGCGCCTGCCGCCGAAGCCGTCGCACTGGACCATGTCGCTGCTGGTCGAGGCGCAGGCCGATCTCGACGTCGCGCGGCTCGAACAGGCGCTCGCGCACACGATCCGCCATCACGACGCGCTGCGCATCGCATTTGCCGAAGCGGACGGCCGCTGGACCCAGGTCAACGCGGCCGAGGTCGCGCCCGGCGCGATCGACGTGGTCGATCTGACGGCGCTGCCCGAAGGCGCGCGCGCCGCCGCGCTCGACGCGCACGCGAGCCGCGTGCAGACGAGCCTCGACCTCGCGCGCGCGCCGTTGCTGAAGGTCGCGGTTTACCGGCTCGGCGCGGCGCAGGGCGTGCGGATCCTGTTCGTCGCGCATCACCTGGTGATGGACGCGGTGTCGTGGCGTCTGCTGACGGAGACGCTGCGCGACGCCTACGCGGCGCTCGCGACCGGCGCGCCGGTCGCGCTGCCGGCCAAGACCTCGTCGTACCGGCACTGGGCGCATGCGCTGGCGGCCTACGCGGCGTCGGACGACGCGCGGCACAGTGCGGCGCAGTGGCGCGCGCTCGCGGGCGAGGCGCCCGCGCCGCTGCCCGTCGACCTGCCGGGCGGGGCGAACACGGTCGGCGCGGCCGCCACGGTCGAGGTCGCGCTCGACGCCGACACGACCCGCGCGCTGCTGCGCGACGTGCCGATCGCCTACCAGACCCGCATCAACGATGCGCTGCTGACCGCGCTCGCGCGTGCGCTGTGCGGCTTCACGGGCGGCGACACGGTGTGCGTCGAACTGGAAGGGCATGGGCGCGAGCCCTTGCTGCCCGACGTCGACTGCTCGCGCACGCTCGGCTGGTTCACCGCGCGCTGGCCGCAATGGCTGCGCATCGAGCGCGGCGGCGACATCGGCGCGGCGCTGCGCGCGGTGAAGGATCAGCTGCGGCGCGTGCCGGACGGCGGCATCGGCTACGGCGTGCTGCGCTACCTCGCGCCGCCGGCGCTCGCGGCCGAGTTCGCCGCGTGGCCCGAGCCCGAGGTCGGCTTCAATTATCTCGGCCAGGTCGACCAGATGTTCGCGGCGGGCGGCTGGCGTCTCGCGGCCGGCGCGACCGGGGCGGAGCGCGCGCCCGAAGGCGTGCGGCGGCAACTGGTCTCGATCGACGCGATGGTCACGCGCGGTGTGCTGCAGATGCGCTGGACCTACGCGGGCGCGTTGTTCCGGCGCGCCACGATCGAGCGGCTCGCGGCGCACTGCCTGGCGGCGTTGGGCGAGATCGTCGCGCATTGCGCGGCGGAGCTGCACGGCGCGTACACGCCGTCCGATTTCCCGCTGGCCACGCTGACACAGGTGCAGCTCGACGCGCTGGCCGCGCGCTATGCGCGCGTCGAGCCGGGTCGGCTGTCGAATCTGCAGCAACTCGTGAAGCTGCACTACCTGCTGGAGGACTACCGCGAGGAGCAGTACCAGCAGATGCTGCGCCGGCTCGCGATCGAGGACATCTTCCGGCTGTCGCCGCTGCAGCAGGGGCTGATGTTCGACATCCTGTACGCCGACGATCCGTCGCTGTACAAGGTGCAGAAAGTGTTCGCGCTCGACGGCCCGCTCGACCCCGCCACCTTGCAGGCTGCCTGGGCGAAGGTCGTGGCGCGCCATCCGAGCCTGCGCACGGTGTTCGTGTGGGACGGGCTCGACGCGCCGGTGCAGGTGGTGCTGAGCCATGTCGACGTGCCGTGGCGCGCGCTCGACTGGTCGGCGCTGCCGGCGGCCGAGCGCGACGCGGCGCTCGCGGCGTGCTGCGCGCACGAATGGGCGCAGCCGCTCGCGTTCGACACGCCGCCGCTGATGCGGCTCGCGCTCGCGCGCATCGCGCCCGACCGGCACCTGCTGGTCTGGACCCACCATCACCTGATCCTCGACGGCTGGTGCAATTCGGTGCTGTTCCGCGAGCTGTTCGAACACGTGCTCGCGCTGCAGACCGGGCGTGCGCACTATCCGCCCTTGCCGGGCCGCTATCGCGATTATGTCGCGTGGCTCGCGCGCCGGCCGGCCGGCATCGACGCCGCCTACTGGCGCGCGGCGCTCGACGGCCTGCCCGCGCTCGCGCATGCGCCGCTCGCGTTTGCGCACGCGGCCGGCGAAGCGGCGCGCGAACCCGCGCCCGGGGGCGCGCCCGACAACTTCGGATTCCGGATCGACGCCGAGGCGACCCGCGCGCTGCAGGCGCTCGCGCGGCGCGCGGGGCTGACCGTCGGCGCGCTGCTGCATGCGGCCTGGGCGCTCGTGCTGTGGCGGATCGGCGGCTCGCGCGACGTGGTGTTCGGCGTGACCGTGGCGGCGCGGCCCGCCGAGCTGCCCGCGATCGAATCGATCGTCGGCCTGATGATCAACGTGCTGCCGTTGCGCGTGAGGGTCGAGCCGGAACGCATCCTGGCCGACTGGGTGCGCGACGTGCACGACCGCCAGACCGCGCTGCTCGACCATCAGTACGCGTCGCTCGCCGAGATCCGCCAATGGGCGGGCGTGGAGCCGGGCCAGCCGCTGTTCGACAGCCACCTGAGCTTCGAGAACTACCCGGTCGACGACGACCTGCGCGCGGCGGCGCGGCCGCTGCGCATCGCCGAGGTGCATTCGTCGTATCACAGCGCGTTCCCGCTCAGCATCACCATCGAGCCGGGCGCGGCGTTCAGCGTCGACGTGAACTACGACCCGGCGCGCTTCGCGCGCGCCGACCTGCTGGCGGTGTTCGCGCGCTGGCGCGACCTGCTGCACGCGCTGCCGGCCGCGTTCGACCAGCCGGTTTCCGCCTGCCCGTTCGACCATCCCGGTGCGCGGCCGCTGGCCGCCGCCGTCACCGATTCCGAGGTCTAGCCATCATGCGCACACCGCAGCCGTTCATCCACGACTGGTTCAGCGACGTCGCCGCGCGCACGCCCGATGCGATCGCGATCGCGCACGGCGCGCGACAGGTCGCCTACGCGACGCTCGACGACGAATCGGACCGGCTCGCCAACCGCCTGCGCGCCGACGGCCTGGCCGTCGGGCAGACGATCGCGATCCTGGCCGCCGATCCGGTGCGCTTCGTGAGCGCCGTGCTCGGCGTGCTGAAGGCGGGCGGTGTGTTCGTGCCGCTCGATCCGCGCTTGCCCGCCGCCCGCCGGCAGGCGATCGTCGACGAGGTCGCGCCGCGCCTCCTGCTCGCGGACGCCGAGCTGGCCGTGGCCGCGCGCGAGCTGGCGCGCGGCGCGCCGCTGCTGACGATCGACGAGGCGGTCACGGGGCCGGCGGGCCGGCCGGGCCTCGCGCTCGACCCGGACGCGCCGTGCTACGTGTTCTTCAGCTCGGGCAGCACCGGGCGGCCCAAGGGCATCGTCGGCCGCCTGAAGGCGATCGACCATTTCATCCGCTGGGAGATCGGCGCGCTCGGGATCGGCCCGGATGCGCGCGTCTCGCAGCTGACGGCCACCGGCCTCGATGCGGTGCTGCGCGAGCTGTTCGTGCCGCTGTGCGCGGGCGGCACGCTGGTCGCGCCGCTGCGTCGCGATGCGCTGTTCGACGCGGCCGCGCTGCTGCGCTGGCTCGAGAACGAACGGATCACGCTGCTGCACGGCGTGCCGTCGCTGTTCTTCGGCCTGCTCGGCGAGCCCTTGCGCGCGGCCAACCTGCCGGCGCTGCGCCACGTGCTGCTCGCGGGCGAGGTGGTGCCGCCGGGCGCGGCCGACCGCTGGCTGTCGGTGTTCGGCGAGCGGATCGCGCTCGTCAACCTGTACGGCCCGAGCGAGACGACGATGGTGAAGTTCGCGCACCGGATCCGCGACGAGGACCGGCGGCGCGCGTCGATTCCGATCGGCCGGCCGATCGACGGCACCGAAGCGCTGCTGCTCGACGAGGCCGGCGCACTGTGCGCGCCGGGCGCGGTGGGCGAGATCCACATCCGCACGGCGTATCGCAGCCTCGGTTATCTGAACCGTCCCGATCTGACGGCGGCCGCCTTCATTCCGAATCCGCACGGCGACGGCGATCCGGACGACCTGCTGTACCGCACCGGGGATTTCGGGCGGCTGGGGCCGGACGGCGTGTACGAGTTCCTCGGCCGCAAGGATGCGCAACTGAAGATTCGCGGCGTGCGGGTCGAGCCGGCCGAGATCGAGGAGGCGCTGCGCGCGCATCCGGCGATCCGCGAAGCCGGCGTCGCGGCGCTGCCCGACGGCGACGGGCAATTGACGCTGCGGGCCTGGGTGACCGCGCCCGACGGGGTGGACGAAGCCGCGCTGCGCGCGTGGCTCGCGGCGCGGCTGCCGGATGCGCTGGTTCCGGGCGCGTTCGTCGTGGTCGCGGCGCTGCCGCGCACGGCGAGCGGCAAGCTCGACCGGGCCGCGCTGCCGGCGCTGGAACCCGTCGCGGCGGTCGCGCCGGCGGACGCGGCGCAGGCCGATGCGGCCGCGCCGCGCACCGACACCGAGCGCCGCCTGGCCGCGATCTGGTCCGCGGTGCTCGGTCGCGACCAGATCGGCGTGGACGACAACTTCTTCCGCATCGGCGGCCATTCGCTGCTCGTGATGTCGATGATGTCGCGCGTGCGGCGCGAGTTCGGGGATGCGCTGGTGCTGCGGCACTTCTTCGCGGGCCCGACGCTGGGCGCGTTCGCGCGCCAGATCGACACGCTGGGCGCGACGCCCGGTGCGGGCGCGCTCGAGATCGGCGAACTGTGAGCGTCGCGCAGCTGTTGGCGCAGCTCGACGAGGCGGGCATCGCGCTCGTCGCCGATGGCGAGCGGCTGCATTTCGCGGCGGCGTCCGGCGAGTTCACGCCCGCGTTGCGCGAGGCGGTGCGCGCGCAGCGCGACGCGGTGATCGCCGCGCTCGGCGGCGGCGCGGGCCGCGCGCTCGCGGGCCGGCTGCCCCTGTCGTTCGCGCAGCGCAGCCTGTGGTATCTCGACCGGCTCGCGCCGGGCCATCCCGCCTATCTGATGGCGGGCCGCTTCCGGCTGCGCGGGGCGTTCGACGCCGCGCGCTTCGCGCAGGCGCTGCGCGAGCTGGCGGTTCGCCATCCGTTCTGTCGCGCGGCGGTGCTCGAACAGGCTGGTCAGCCCGTGCTCGCGATCGCGTCCGCCTGTGACGTGCCGTTCGAATGCGTCGACGTCGCGGGCCTCGCGCCCGACGAGGCCGGCGCGCGCGCGCGACAGGCGCTCGAACATGCCGTCTCACAGCCCTTCGATCTCGCGCGCGCGCCGCTGCTGCGCGCAGTCGCCGTGCACCGCGCGCCGGACGACTGGTGGCTCGCGTTCGCGATCCACCACCTGATCGCCGACGAATGGTCGATCGGCATCCTGATGCGCGAGCTGTCCGCGCTCTATGCGGACGGCGAGACGCGCGCGCTGCCGCCGCCGACCTCGGCCGAGGCGCTATTGCAGGTCGCGCGCGCGGCCGGCGACGCGCAGCGCGAAGCCGACCTCGACCACTGGCGGCGCACGCTCGCGGCGCCGCTGCCGGTGCTCGACCTGCCGACCCGGGGGCCGCGTCCCGCGCGCCAGCAGATCGCGGGCGCGCGCGTGCGGCGCAAGCTGCCGGCGCGGCTCGCGGGCGCGATCGACGCACTTGCGCGCGAGCACGGGGCGACGCCGTTCATGGTGTATGCGAGCGCGTTCCTGGCGGTGCTCGCGCGCCAGGCGGAACAGGACGAGATCGTGCTCGGCACGGTGGTGGCGGGACGGGATCAACCGGGCCTCGACACGCTGGTCGGCTGCTTCGTGAATACGCTCGCGCTGCGCTGCGACCTGTCCGGCGATCCGACGTTCGGTGAATTGCTGGCGCGCGTGCGCGGCGTGGCGCAGGCCGCGTACGCGCACGGCGCCACGCCGTTCGAGCGGGTGGTCGAGGCGCTTGCGCCCGAGCGCGATCCGGCGCGGCCGCCGCTGTGCCAGGCGGCGATCGTGCTCGAGAACGCGCCGGCCGGCGCGCTCGCGCTGCCGGGCGTCGAGCTCGAATCGATCGATACCGATCCGGTTGCCGCGAAGTTCGATCTGACCTTGGTGATTGCCGCGCGCCCGGATGGGCTGTACGCGATGCTCGACTATACGGTCGCGCTGTTCAGCGAGGCTGCGATGCAGCGCCTGCTCGGCCAGCTGACGACGCTGCTCGCTGCGGCGCTGACCGCGCCCGACACGCGCTGCGCGCGGCTGCCGCTGCTCGCGGACGACGAGACGGCGCAGCTCGCGGCATTCGAAGCGGGGCCGGCTGCGCCGGCGCGTGCGCCGTGCCG
>NZ_JAAGNW010000103.1:12434-20610 GCF_010645215.1 Burkholderia multivorans
ATCGCATTGTCGATGGGCGGCGCGACGCTCGACTATCGCGCGCTCGAACGCTGGGTCGAGCAGGTCGCCGGGCAATTGGCCGCGCGCGGCATCGGCGCGGGCGCGATCGTGGGCCTGTGCGTCGAGCGCTCGTTCGAGATGGTGGTTGCGGTGCTGGCGGTGCTGCGTACCGGCGCGGCTTATCTGCCGCTCGATCCCACGTATCCGCCGGAGCGCCTGCGCGCGATGACGACGCAGACCCGGCTCGCCGCGCTGCTCACGCGCGTGGATGCGGTGCTGCCCGTTGGCCTGCGCGACGCGCTCGGCGATGCGCCGCGTATCGCGGTGCCGCCGCGCGAGGAGACGCTCGCGGCGGCAGTGTCCGTGTCTTCGGCCCCCAACCCATCTTCCACCTCCCGCGACGCCGACCCGCTCGCATGCGTGCTCTACACCTCGGGTTCGACCGCGCAACCGAAGGGCGTACGAGTCGGCCACCTGGGCCTGTGCAATCTCGCGCTCGCGCAGATCGACGCATTCGGCATCCACGCGGACAGCCGCGTGTTGCAGTTCGCGTCGCTGAACTTCGATGCGTCCACGAGCGAGCTGTTCAGCGCGCTGCTGAGCGGCGCGACCTTGTGCCTCGCCGAAGCGGGGCGGCTGCTCGACGATCTCGGCGGCGTGCTGCGCGACGAGCGGATCAGCGTCGCGACGCTGCCGCCCGCCGTGCTGCGTCTGCTCGACACGCAGCCCATGCCGGCGCTGGCGACGCTCGTCGTCGCGGGCGCCGCGTGCCCGCTCGATCTGGCGCGGCACTGGGCGCGCGGGCGGCGTTTCCTGAATGCATACGGGCCGACCGAAGCGAGCGTATGCGCGACGATCGGCGCGTTCACGCCGGAGCAGGACAGCCTGACGATCGGGCGGCCGATGGCGGGGATGGCGGTGCGGCTTCTCGACGCGCAGGGCGCGCGCGTGCCGATCGGCGTCGCGGGCGATCTGTATATCGGCGGCGTCGGCGTGTCGCACGGCTACAGCGGCGCGCCGGCCCTGACGGCCGAGCGCTTCCCGCCCGATCCCCATGCGAATGAGGCGGGGGCGCGCTGCTATGCGAGCGGCGATCGCGCGCGCTGGCGCGAGGACGGCCGGCTCGATTTCCTGGGCCGGCGCGATCGGCAGGTCAAGCTGCGCGGGATGCGGGTCGAGCCCGCCGAGATCGAGGCGGCGCTCGTCTCGCATCCGGCGGTCGCGGCCGCGGTGGTGGTCGCGCGCGCGGACGAGAGCGGCGAGCGCTATCTGGCAGCCTACGTCACGCCGCGCGCCGAAGCCGGCGCGCCGCCCGACGAGACGGCGCTGAAGCGCTGGCTGCGCGAACGGCTGCCGCCGCATCTGGTGCCGGGCGCGATCGTGGCGCTCGCCGCGCTGCCGCTCGGGCCGAACGGCAAGGTCGAGCACCGCGCGCTGCCCGCGCCGGACCTCACGCGGGCAGCCGCGCGCGCCGCGGTCGCGCCGCGCGACGATACGGAGGCGCGCCTGTTCGCGCTATGGCGCGGCATGCTGCCCGCGGCGGGCGCGTTCGGCGTGACCGACGATTTCTTCGCGCTCGGCGGCCATTCGCTGCTCGCGGTGCGCTTGCTGGCGGCGCTCGAACCGCTGTTCGGCCGGCGTCTGCCGGTCTCGGCGCTGGTGACCGCGCCGACCATCGAGGCGCGGGCGGGGCGGCGGCGCGATGCGCCGGCCGGCGAGGCCGCCGCGCGCTGGTCGCCGCTCGTCACGCTGCGTGCGCCGGGGCCGGGCGCGCCGCTGTTCTGCGTGCATCCGCTCGGCGGCAACCTGCTCGGCTATCTGCCGCTCGTGCGGCATCTGCCCGGCCGGTTCGCGGTCTACGGCCTTCAGGCCCCCGGCATCGACGCGGATACGGAGCCCTGCGCGAGTCTGGTCGAACTGGCCGCGCGCCATCTCGACGCGTTGCTGGCGGTCCAGCCCGAGCCGCCGTTCCTGCTGGCCGGGCATTCGTTCGGCGGCCTCGTCGCGTTCGAGATGGCGTCGCAGCTGCGCGCGCGCGGCCTGCCGGTGGCGCGCCTGATCGTGATGGACACGCCCGCGCCGATCGAGGCGAACCGCCCCGCGCCCGTCGCC
This sequence comes from Burkholderia multivorans, assembly GCF_010645215.1. Taxonomy (GTDB): domain Bacteria; phylum Pseudomonadota; class Gammaproteobacteria; order Burkholderiales; family Burkholderiaceae; genus Burkholderia; species Burkholderia multivorans_A. The sequence goes on from NZ_JAAGNW010000103.1 coordinate 14,547, forward strand.
GACGACGGCGAATGGCTGCTGCGGCGGGTGCGCGTGCTCGAACGCTTCGGCGGCATCGACCTGGAACTGTCGGCCGACGCGTTCCTCGCGTTGTCGGCGGAGGCGCAGCGCGACCGCTTCCTCGCGCTGATGCGCGAGGCGGGGCTGCTGCCGGCCGATGCGGGCGCGGCGCTGGTGGACCGGGTGCTTGCGGTGCAGCGGGCGAGCCAGCAGGCGATCCGCGACTACCGGCCCGCACGCTACGACGGCGCGATTCATCTCGTGCGCGCGGCCGACCACGCGGGCGCGGCGCGCGACGCGGACGAGGCGCGCGCGTTCGCCGATCCGCTGCTCGATTGGCCGGCGCTGACCGCGGGCCCGGTGATCGCGGCGACCGCGCCGGGAGACCACATCACGATGCTGGCGGAACCGCAGGCGGGCGAGACGGCCGCGATCCTGCACGACTGGCTCGGATGAGCCGCGCGTCTCGGCGGCGGCACGGCGGATCGAACTGGGCGAGAAGGTGCGCGCGCAACGAAATAGCCCGCGTCGCGCGACCCGCAAGCGGGCGTGCGATGCGGGCGCGACAGCGCGCGTCGGCCTGGCCCGAACCGGCCGGGCGACGCGCATGCAAGGCGACTCGGGCGGCGCTGCGGCGCGGCCCGGGCCGCGAGAACGAAGCAGCACCTTGATCCGGAAAGGAGGAGCGCATGACGACAGCGGTTGCCCACGCTACCCAGAACACATATCTGGCCTCGCTCGACGCGGCGATGAACCGCTCGCGCGCGATCGGCCTGTCCGAATACGAGACCCGGCTGGCGTTCGATCCCGCGCTGGCCGTCGATCTCGCGGCGGTGCGCGAGAAAGTCGTCGAGGATTTCTCGGACGGCTGGCTCGAAGACACGTCGGCGCTGCCGGGTCGCTGCTACCTGGTCGCGCGAGATCTGTCCTACATCCTGCTGAACATGAAGATCCCGCACGCGATCACGATCGGCAACGTGCTGCTCGACGGCGCGCCGTATTTCACGACGACGCTCGCGTCGCTGCGCGCGGATCTCGACGACGGCTATATCGCGAACGAGCCGGCGAACGCGCATTGCTGGATCACGCTGCTCGACGGCTCGATCGTCGACGGCACGCTCAATGCGTCGATCGCGCACAAGGAAGGCGCGGCCGCGCCGATCCCGTTCGAGGAGGCGGTGTACGCGAAGCGCCACGACCAGCGGGACCGGCTCGACTACATGCCGCTGCTGACGGGCTTCCACTATCACATGCGGGTGGTGACGAATCCGTACCAGGATCGCCACTACGAGACCTACATGAAGTGGTTCATCGACTATCGCAAGTGCGCGCAGTCCGACTGGTGGAAGGATCAGGTCGCGCGGCAGTGAACGCCGCGCGCCGCGCCGCGGGCATGGCCCGCAGCGCGGCGCGACCGCTCAGCGGGGCGGGATGGGCTTCTTGGTATTGATCGCGTACTCGTTCGTGCCGGTCTTGACCCAGTCGGTGCTGACGAGCGGCTGCACGCGCGTGATCTGCGCGACGCTTTCGAGATTCTTCGCGATCTCGGTCACGCGGGCGTCGGTCGGATTGGCCTGGTAGGCCACCATCGCGTCCCGGATCGCGACCAGCGTATCGAAGCGCTTCTGTCCGATGATGTATTTCGCATGGGTCTCGAAGTTCTCGCCGGGATCGTCGGTGCGGAACTGGCCCGACGGCCCGATGAACAGATTGCCGGGCATCCAGGCGACGTATTCCAGGAAATCGTCGGTACCCGGCGCGGTCGCGCTTCCGCCGGGTTTCACGTAGCCGCTGCCGAGACGCTTGGCGAAGGTCGACGCCTGCTCCGCCGCCGCCGCGTTGCCGCGGCCGATTTTCGCGTATTCGGGAATGTGATTGCCGAGCATCGTGAAGTATTTGCCGGCAAGCGCCGTTCGCGGCTGGCTTTGCCAAAGGAGATTGAAGAAGTCCCTGATCGTGTTGTATGGAATGATGTGGTGCCGCGATACGCCGATCGGATAATCCAGCCCGCTGCCCGATTTCGTGAGCGCGGTGTTGTAGTTGTCGAGATTCGCGTAAGGCTGGGAAGGCCGCTCATTGGCGAATTTGATCTTGTACTGGCCGGACGGATAATCGTTGCTCGATGCCGACGGCGCTTGCTGGACCTCGGCCGTGACCTGGGCCATCGAGGCCGATTGCGCCACGCCGAAAGCCGTCAGCATGCCGATCAAGATGATGCGTTTCATTTTCATGGTGCGCTCCTGGTAGGTGATTTCTACAGCGGGAAATACGGGCTTCAACGATATTCACGACGGCGCTCATTCAACCGAAAGCAGGCAGGCGCGGCGAATCCCGAATCAACTGAGGACGTGCCGGCCGAGCGCGCGTGAGAGCGCGCCGATCGCCGCGGTCGCCGACCAGCAGAACAGGAAGAAGCCCGCCATCGCGTACAGGTACCGAGGCCGTCGATGAAGCCATCACGATCGTCACGCCGAAGCTGCCCCAGTCCGACACCAGCGCCGGCAGCGCCTGACGGCGCGCGAGGCTGTCCGACACGAAGGCGGCCACGGCGAGCGAGAGCGCCAGCGCAGCCTTGAGCCAGGCGGGCAGCGGCACGTGCAGGCCCAGTGTGGGGAGCGTCAGCGTGTCGGGCAGCACGAACGCCAGATAGAACTGGAATACGAAGGTCGGGATGCCGCGCAGCAGCGCGGTCGCGGTGCGACCCGCGCGCGCCCGCGCACGGCGCGGCGATGCGCGCAGGCGCGCGAGCAGCGCGCCGCATGCGGTGCCGATCGCGAGCGCGGTCAGCGCGATCGCGATGTTCCACAGGAAGCCGCTCGCGAGGAACGGCGTCCAGGCGATCAGCCGGACGACGACGGGATCAGCCGCGTTCATCGCCGAGCCGCCGTTCGATCCGGTTCAGCGCCCACACCACCGCGCAGACCACCAGCACGAAGCACACGGTCAGGGTGTTCATCATGGTCGCCGCGTTGTCGTGTTCGACGATGATCGAGGTCGACACCGACAGCAGCTCGGGTACGGCGATCGCGCTCGCCATCATGGTCGCCTTGGTCACGTTGACGAGCAGCGCCGTGAGCGGCGCTGCGGCGCGCCGCAACGCGACGCCGAGCGTGGCCGGCCGCAGCCGGAAGCCGGGCGTGCGCACGCGCTCGCGCGCCGCGGCGTCGTCGAGCGCGCGCATCACGCCCGCGCCGGTGCACGCGCTCAGCGCGAGCACGACCACCCAGAACGCATCGAAGCGCCAGTGCCAGCGCGCGGCCGCCAGGCCGCCGACGCCGAACATCAGCACATAGGTCTGCAACAGCGGCGGCGTCATCCGCGCCACGAGCGCGAGCGCGCGCAGCAGCGCGGGCAGGAACGGCAGCGCGCACGCGGCCGCGAGCGCGAGCCCCACGCCGCCGAGTACGCTGCCTGCGATGCAGCACAGCGTGAGCGCGAGCGTCAGGCCGAGCGCATGCAGGAAGGCCGCGCGTTCGTAGTCGTCGTAGACGTAGCTCAGGTTGACGCCGGTGCGCTCGTAGACACTCAGCCCCCAGCGGCGCAGGCCCGTCACGCTTTCGGCGGTGACGAAGGCCGGATTGCGGCACGCAACCGGCCAGCTGCCGTCGGGCGCGCGCGTGCACAGATAGCCGCCGTCCGGCCTGCGGCGGGTCCACAGCGCATGCATGGTCGAGAGAAACGGCGAGGCCGGCAGGCCCCATTTGCGTTCGAGCGCGATCAGCGTGCCCTGCCGGTGCCAGTCGGCCACCGTGTCGCCGAGGAAGCGCGCGAGCGGATCGCCGGCCGCGTCGCGCGCGATCGCGAGAGCCCAGGGCGTCGTCAGCGCGGACGGCAAGGCGATCCGGTAGGCGCGCCAGGCGGGATCGCGCAGGTCGCCCGCGATCGCGGCGTCGTCGAACAGCCAGCCCGCGCAGCGACCGTCGCGCACCGCGAGCTTCGCGTCGCGGCCGTTGCCGTAGACCTGCAGGTTCAGCTGGTAGCGCAGCGCCATGGTCCGGTTGAAATAGCTGCCCTGCGTCGCGCAGACCGTCGCGCCGCGCAGGTCGGCCCAGGTCCGTACCTCGCTCGCGGACGGCGCCATCAGCGTCACGCCCGACGCGTAATAGTCGGGCTCCACCAGCGTCGCGATCCGGCGTCGCTCCGCGGTGTCCGCGAGCGTCGCGATCGTCACGTCGGCGCGGCCGTCGTTCAGCACCTGAAGGCGATTCACGCCGGTCACGCCGAGCGTGCGCAGCCGCACGCCGAGCCGGCGCGCGAGGTCGGCCGCGAGATCGTGCTCGAAACCCTGCTGGTTCGCCTCGGCCGTCAGCATGCCGAACGGCGGGTAGTCGGTCTTTACGCCGACCACCAGCACGCCGCGTTCGCGGATCGCGGCGAGCCGGTCGGCCGCCCGTGCGTCGCCCGCGCCGAGCAGCAGGCAGGCCGCGAGCCACAGGCAGCCGGCGCGCAGCGGGACGGAGGGCGGCGTGCGTTTCATACCGCGACGGCCAGCACGCGAATACCGTAGCCGAGCGCGGGCGGCAGCCGGCGCGCGAGCGCGCGGTCGAGGCGCGCGAGGCGGGGCGAACGCGTCACGCACCACTCGGGCAGCAGGCTCTCGGCCTCGCAATGGCGGAGCGCGAAGCCGGCGATCTCCAGTTCGTCGCGCAGTTCCGGCACGGTGTACAGGTGGTAGAAGAAGGTCAGCGCGTCGCCCGCCACGCGGCGCGTGAACGCGACGCTGCCGGGTTCGTCGAGCGGCGGCCGGGCCCGCGCGAGCGCGCGCATGAGCGCGCAGCGCGCGAGATCGAGCGGCCGGCGGCGGTGGCGCGACGGCACCGACAGGATCAGCCGCCCGTCGTCGTGCAGCAGCATGCGCAGCCCGAGCAGCGCGTCGATGCGCGCCGCGCGGTCGCCGAGATGGGACAGCACGCCGAACAGCAGCAACGCGAGATCATGCGGGCCGGTGCGCGTGAGCGCGGCGAGATCGTCGTGGATGAAGCACACGCGATCCGCGTGGGGCGTGCGGGCGAGCGCGTGTTCGAATTCGAGCAGCGACGCGCCGGAGATGTCGTAGGCGGTCAGGCGCGCGTGCGTCAGCGCCAGCAGCGCGAGCGCATAGCGGCCGTTGCCGCAGCCGAAGTCGAGGATCCGCGTCGCCTCGCGCGCGCCGTTCGCGAGCAGATAGTCGAGCGTGGCTTCGTTGGGGCGCGGGTAGCGGCGGCGATAGCCTTGGCCGCTGAAATAGCGGTCGTAGGTGTGTCGCATCTGGTCGGCGATGTATCGGCTGAGCATGCGGGGCTCCGATGGCAAGGGGATCAGCCGCGCGCGGGCAGCGCGGCCTCGTGCAGGGCGCGGGCGGCGCGCAGCTCGGCGAGCAGGTCGCCGATGTCCTGCCGCTCGTTCTCGATACCGGTCTCGATGCGTCGCAGCAGCGCCCGGGCGCGCGCGGACAGCGGCCGGCTCGCCGCATCGCGGCGGCGCAGCCACCACAGCGCGCCGTGCGCGAGCGCATGCACGCCGATGCGGCGGATCTTCTCGAGTTCGCTGATGACCTTGAACACGCTGGTCGCGAGCCAGAGCGCGAGGAGCGGCGCGAGGTAGGCATCGATCACGCTCGCGAAGGCGGGCGGCAGATGTGCGTAGATCCACGGCACGCCGCTCGTGTAGAAGGTGTCGACGAAGCCGTTGGTCTGGCCCGCGCCGCCCGAGTCGCGCGGGAATTCGCCCGGGCCGTTCACGTAGCTGCCCGCGCGGTGCGCGTCGCGCATCGCGTCGAGCACCGCGTAGGCGGTCGCGGGCGGCAGGTCGCTACGCGCGACCACCGAGATCGTCGCGGCGAGCAACTGCACGTCGCGCTCGGGCACGTCGCGTTGCAGGTCGTAGATGCCGGCCGGCACGTGGACTTCCTTCAGGAACGGCAGCTTTTTCGTGATCGCTTCGCGCTGCGCAAGCTGCATCAGCGTCAGGTCCGGCCGTTTCGCGAGATCCGCCATCAGCGCGCTGTCCGCGCCGAGCATGAACAGGCCGGCGTCGAATTCATGGCGCTTGAGGCGCTCGATCGCGTCGTGCAGCGGCAGGAACG
>NZ_JAAGNW010000103.1:20620-22647 GCF_010645215.1 Burkholderia multivorans
ATTGCCCGCGTCGATGCCGCTGAGCGCGAAGATGCGCAGCAGGGTGCGGCTCGTCAGGCTGTGTTCGGGCGGCAGCACCAGCGACAGGCCGCGCAGGTCCGCGAACGACGCGTCCGGTCGCGCCGTCGCCACGTCGCGCTGCGCGAACACGAAGATCGGTTGCAGCTGGATGTCGCCCAGCGAGATCAACGCGCTGTTGCCCGCGGCCGCATGGCCGTCGGCGACGAAGCCGAGGTCGAGGCGCGCGTGCGGATCGGCCACGCGCGCGCCGATCTCGTCGGTGTTGGCGATCGGCACGATGTCGACCTGATAGCCGTGGTTTTCGAGCAGTTGCTGGTACTGGCGCGCGGTCTGGTAGTAGCTGCCGTCGACCGGGCCGGCCGCGATGCGCAGGTGGCGCGACGGCAGCACGTGCGCGGTCGCGCCGGCGAGGAGCAGCAGCACGATGAGGGCGGGCAGCAGCGGCGGACGCTTCATGTGGCGAAAGAGTGTGCGCATGTCGATGGATTCGGTCGGGACGGACGCGCCGTGCGTGGCGCGGCGCGAAGGCATGCACGGTCCGCGCCGCGCGGGAGGGCGCGGTGAATCCATTCTGGGTGCGCGTCGCCTGCGTTCCTATGGAGCAGGCGTCATGGGACGGATGGCAGGCGGGGGAGGCAGGGGAAGGGGAGAGGGAGGACGCGCGCGGGCGCGTCCGGTCGGTTGCGCGTGAGGAGGGTTACAGCCAGCCCGGCCGGCCGCCGAGACGAGCGGGGCGGACGTTGCCGGGACGGCGTTCCGGGTCGCTCGTGTATTCCGAATGATTCGACAGGGCGCCGGTGGCGCAACCTTCGAACGTGAACACGCTGAGGAACGCGAAGCAAAGCGAGAGTAGCGATTTCATGGAGGTATCGAGGAAAGAAGAAAACCGGAGACGAGCCGCTTCAGTCCGCGCCGGACGCAGCTTGCGCGTTGATCCAGCCGGTGAGTTGCGCGAGCGCGGCGGGTTGGTACGCGCGCCGGCCCAGGCACGCAAACAGGACCTGCTTCCACAGCGGCCAGTCCGATTCGAGTTGATAGTCGAACCAGCGCGCGCGCAGCAGCGCATGGGTCGCGCCGGGCACGATCTCCGCCAGATGGTCGGGATGCCCGGCGAAGGCGCGGCGATAGGCGTTCGCTTCGTCGATCGGATCGACGTTGCGGTCCCATGCGCCCCACAGCGCGAGCACCGGGCCCTGCATCGTCGCGAGCGCGGCCGTCGAATCCTCCGCGTAGTTGAGCGTGATGAAGCGGAACCGATGCGGCGCGATGTCGGGCCGCGCGCGCGGATCAGCCGGCGCTTGCGCGGCGCCGAACAGGCGGTCGTTGTCCGCGTATTCGGCGCGCAGGCGGCGCTCGATCGCGGCGCTGTCGACGCCCTGCGCTTCCAGCCGCGTTCGCGTGTAATACATGCCCTGGGCGCGCCAGCTGACCGCGCCGCCGACAATGACCGAGAAGGCCGGCCGGAACGCGCTCGCGACCCGGGGCACCACCCAGCCGCCCTGGGAGAAGCCGAGCAGGCCGATCGGATGCGGCGCGCCGGCGGTCGCCTCGCGGACGCGCAGCCATGCGGCGCGCGTCTCGGCCGCGCGGTCCGCCATCGATTGATCGAGCCAGTCGCCGCTGCTGTCGCCGACGCCCGCCTTGTCCCACGAGAACACGCCGATGCCCGCCGCGAGCAGGCTGTTGACGAGCGGCAGGTAGTGGTCTTGATCGAAGCGCGTGCGCGGACCGTCGCCATGCACGAGCAGCGCGATCGGCGCCGCGCGGCGGTGACGCGGCAGCACCAGCGTGCCCACCAGTTCGGCGTTGCCGGCGCGAAAGCGCAGCGTGGCGCTGTCGGCATCCTGCAACTCGAAATCGGACAAACCGCGCCAGGCCCACGCGCCGAACGCGCCCGTGACGAGCAGCGCCAGCAGGATGACGCAGGTGAGGGTCTTCTTCAAGGACGGGCTCCAGGAATGGATGGAAGGGCGTGCTTGACGCCCCGTTATGCATCGATAAATAAT
>NZ_JAAGNW010000104.1:0-14764 GCF_010645215.1 Burkholderia multivorans
GAGCGTGGCCGGCGCCGCGAGATCGAACATGCCGGCCGCGTCGCGGCCCAGCAGGCTCGGCGCGAGATAGACGAGCAGCTCGTCGACGCATTGCTCGCGCAGCAGCGAGCCGTTCAGCTTGTGCCCCGCCTCGACGTGCAATTCGTTGATGCCGCGCTGGCCGAGCGCCGCGAGCCGCGCGCCCAGGTCGACCTTGCCGTGCGCGTTCGCGAGCGGCACGATCTCCGCGCCGCGTGCGCGCAGCGCCTCGGCGCGCGCCTCGCCCGCCGCGTCGAGCGCGCCGCAGAAGATCAAGAGCGGCTCGCCTTCGAGCAGATGCGCGTCGAGCGGCAGTTCGAGCCGGCTGTCGACCAGTACGCGCCGCGGCTGGCGCGGCGTCTCGATGCCGCGCACGGTCAGGTGCGGATTGTCCTCGCGCACGGTGCCGATCCCGGTCAGGATCGCGCAGGCGCGCGCGCGCCACGCATGGCCGTCGGCGCGCGCCGCCTCGCCGGTGATCCACTGGCTCGCGCCCGTCGGCAGCGCGGTGCGGCCGTCGAGCGACGCGGCGCTCTTCATGCGCACCCAGGGCCGGCCGCGCGTCATCCGCGACACGAAGCCGATATTGAGTTCGTACGCTTCCTGCGCGAGCAGCCCGCAGCGCACGTCGATGCCCGCATCGCGCAGCATCGTGAGCCCACGGCCCGATACCTGCGGATTCGGGTCTTCCATCGCGGCGATCACGCGGCCCACCTGCGCGTCGATCAGCCCGTGCGCGCACGGCGGCGTGCGGCCGAAGTGGCTGCACGGTTCGAGCGTCACGTACACGGTCGCGCCGCGCAGGTCGTGGCCGCGCCCGCGCGCGTCCTTCATCGCCTGCACTTCCGCGTGGTCCTGGCCGGCCGGCTGGGTGAAGCCCGCGCCGATCACGACGTCGTCCTTGACGATCACGCAGCCGACCCGCGGGTTCGGCGTGGTCGTGTACATGCCGCGCGCCGCGAGGGCGAGCGCCTGCTGCATCCGTGCGAAATCGCTGTCCGAGAACATCGGCGCGCCGCTCCCGCTCAGGCCGCGAGCGCGGCGAACGCGCCGCGCGCCGCCGCCAGCGTTGCGTCGATCGTCGCGTCGTCGTGCGCGCTCGACACGAAGCCCGCCTCGTACGCGGACGGCGCGAAGTACACGCCGGCGTCGAGCATCAGGTGGAAGAAGCGGTTGAAGCGTTCGACGTCGCTCTTCGTCACGTCCGCGAAGCGCGTCGGCACCTGCTCCGTGAAGTAGAGGCCGAACATCGCCCCGATCGCGTCCGCGCTGAACGGCACGCCGGCTGTGCGCGCCTCGGCGGCGAGGCCGTCGGCGAGGCGTCGGGTCTGGCGCGTGAGCGCGTCGTAGAAGCCGGGCGCCTGGATCAGGCGCAGCGTGGCGAGACCGGCCGCGACCGCGATCGGGTTGCCGGACAGCGTGCCTGCCTGGTACACGCCGCCGAGCGGCGCGAGCTGGGCCATGATGTCGCGGCGGCCGCCGAACGCGGCAGCGGGCATGCCGCCGCCGATCACCTTGCCGAGGCAGGTGAGATCGGGCTGGATGCCATAGTGCTGCTGCGCGCCGCCGAGCGCGACGCGGAACCCGCACATCACTTCGTCGAAGATCAGCACGGCGCCGTGCCGGGTGCACAGCGAGCGCAGCGCGCCGAGGAACTCGGGCGTGCCGCGCACGAGGTTCATGTTGCCTGCGACCGGCTCGACGATCACTGCGGCGATCTCGTCGCCGAAGGCCTGGAACGCCTCTTCGAGCGCCGCGACGTTGTTGTATTCGAGCACGGTGGTGTGCTTCGCGATATCGGCGGGGACGCCGGCCGAGGTCGGGTTGCCGAAGGTGAGCAGGCCCGAGCCGGCCTTCACGAGGAGACTGTCCGCGTGGCCGTGATAGCAGCCTTCGAACTTGACGATGCGGCTGCGGTCGGTGAAGCCGCGCGCGAGCCGCAGCGCGCTCATGGTCGCCTCGGTGCCGCTCGACACCATGCGCACCTGTTCGATCGACGGCACCAGCTTGCAGACCTCCTCGGCGATCACGATCTCGGCCTCGGTCGGCGCGCCGAACGAGAAGCCGTCGGCGAGCACGCGCTGGACTGCGTCGAGCACCTCGGGGTGCACGTGGCCGACGATCATCGGGCCCCAGGAGCCGATGTAGTCGATGTAGCGCTTGTCGTCGGCATCCCAGAAGTACGCGCCCTGCGCGCGCTTGACGAAGCGCGGCGTGCCGCCGACCGAGCGGAACGCCCGCACGGGGGAATTGACGCCGCCCGGGATGGTCTGTTGCGCGCGTTCGAAGAGGATCTGATTGTTCGACATGGTTGGGACCTGCGAGAGAGGGGCGGCGGATGCGGCGGGGGCGCCGCGGCCCGCGCCGGGCTGGACGATCGTTCGATTGTACCGGAGACGCGCGCGGCGGGCCGGCCGGCCCCGTGCGGCGCTTGCGCGCGGGATCAGGTGCGCGGCGGCTTGCGCTTGCCGGTCAGCTCGGCCCAGCGCTTCTCGAGTGCGCCTTCCGCCATCGGCTTGATCGAGATGCCGGAGGTTTGGGCATCCCAGGTCTGCACCGAGAATGGATGCACGCGCAACGCATCGCGGGGGATCACGACTTCCGAGTGGCCGTCGACGAGCCAGTCGTAGACGAAGTCGATACATAGCCGGTAGCCGCGCTTGGTGTTCGGATCGGGCACCTCGTACGGCGCGCGGGTCACGTAGCCGGAGCCGAACACGCCCTTGGGCTCTTTGGCGACCCGGTGCAGGAACACGCGGTCGCCGGGCAGGATGCTGCGCGAGAATCCGCAGCCCCAGACGTCCGCGACGGCCTCGCCGGCTTTCACGCGGGCGGCGACGTCGGGCAGTTCGGGCCAGGGCCACTTCTTGGGGCTCCAGATCAGCAGGAAGGCGGTCATGTCGACGGGGCGCGCGGGCTGGGCAAAAGCGCGAGCTTACCCGATGGCGGCGCGTTGCGGCGCGGGCGCGCCCGGGAGGGGTCGCGTACAATCACGGACATGCGGCGGCCTGCGAGGCTGCTTTCGCCATGCCCAGCCGGCGCGCGTCGGCGGCTTCTCCGTGGAACCCCATGTCTCATGTCGTCAGACGCCGGCCCGATGGCCGGCTGATCCTGTTGCTCGGCGCGCTGGCCGCGTGCGGGCCGATCGCCACCGATATGTACCTGCCGAGCCTGCCGTCGATTGCCGACGGTTTCGGCGTGGGCGCGGCCGCCGCGCAGCGCACGCTGACCACCTTCATGGCGGGCTTCTCGATCGGCATGCTGCTGTATGGTCCGCTGTCCGACACCTATGGCCGCCGGCCGGTGCTGCTGGGCGGCATTGCGCTGTTTACGCTCGCGAGCATCGGCTGTTTCCTGTCGCCGTCGATCGACGTGCTGGTGGTGATGCGTTTCCTGCAGGCGTTCGGTGCGGGGGCGGCTTCGGTGCTGTCGCGTGCGATTGCGCGTGATGCGCACGAGCCGACGGATGCGGCGAAGGTGCTGTCGATGGTGGCGATCGTCACCGCGGTCGGGCCGCTGCTTGCGCCGCTGCTGGGCGGGCAGATATTGCGGTTCGTGGGCTGGCGCGGCGTGTTCGTGGTGCTTGCGTTGTTTGGTGCGGGCTGTGCGGTGACTGCGTTCCTGCGCGTGCCGGAGACCTGGCCGCGGGAGCGGCGCGCGAGTTCCGCCGTGCTGCGTTCGTTTGCCGCGTATGGGCGGATCGTCGCCGATCCGGTGGCCTGGGGGCACATGCTGTGCGGTGGGATGGCCTTTGCGGCGATGTTCTCGTATATCACGGCGACGCCGTTCGTTTATATCGACTACTTCCATGTATCGCCGCAGCACTATGGGCTGTTGTTCGGGCTCAACGTCGTCGGCATCATGATCGGCAACGTGATGAACACGCGTCTGGTCGGCCGGCTCGGGTCGCTGAGGATCATCGCCGGCGCGTCGATGGTGAGCAGCGTGGCGTCGGTGGCGGTCGCGCTGGTCGCGCTGACAGGGTGGGGCGGGTTGTGGTCGATCGTCGTTTGCCTGTTCTTCGTGGTGGGCGTGGTGGGGATTCTGTCCGCGAACTGTACGACCGATTTGATGCTGCGGTATCCGCATAACGCGGGGGCGGCGGCGGCGGTGTTCGGGGCAATGCAGCTCGCGTTGGGCGCTGTCGCGAGTATCGCGATCGGGGCGCTCGCTGACGGGACGCCGTTTGGGATGGGGGTGACGATCGGGGTGATCGGGGTGCTGTGCTTCGGTGGGCGCACGTTGGTGTTGAGGTGGCATGGGCGGCCGGTGCGGGGGGATTGAATTTGCGGGTTTGGGTTGTGTCGTGTCGTAAACGTCCTGTGAAGGTGTTGGTTTATTAGCGTCGCCCCTCCCCGGGGCAGGGGTCACTTTTCTTTGTCTTGCCAAAGAAAAGTAACCAAAAGAAAGGCGCTTTTTAGATCCGAAAATAAGGTGCGATCGCATTCGGAGTGGCCCAGCCGTAGCGAGTGGCGTAAGGGCACAACGGGGATGGGCCCGCGCAGGATCCGACCATACGAGCCGTGAAGCGGAGTGGTATACCGCCGGCAAGCCCCTCCTCGCTACGCTCGTAGATGGGTACTTCACGCCGGTGGCCTCGGATGGACTGGTCGGGAATCGCCGCCCGATAATCGCGCTTCCATCACACGATGGGTTTATGTGTGATGGCCACGCCGATATATTTCTACGAAAACGTTTGAGCAGGAAGTGGACCGGGCTGAGAGCGTAGCGAGCAGGAGCTTGCGGGTGGTATACCCCTCCGCTTCACGGCGCGTATGGTCGGATCCTGCGCGGGCCCATCCCCGTGGTGCCCTTACGCCACTCGCTACGGCTGGGCCACTCCGAACACGATCGCACCGTATTCCCGGATCTAAAAAGCGCCTTTCTTTTGGTTACTTTTCTTTGGCAAGACAAAGAAAAGTGACCCCCGCCCCGGGGAGGGGCGACGCTAATAAACCACCACCATCACAGGACATTCACAAAAAGCCAAGCCCAAAGCAACCGACAAACAAAAAAAACCGGGACCCCAAAGCCCCGGCTCCCCACCTCATTAATCCCGCGCGTTAGACGCGGCCCCATGACTTAACCAATCGAGCACATCGGCCGCGTCATCGTCGGCGCCCACCCGCGCTTTCGCCTGCGCCACAGCCTCGTTCAACTCCGCATCCGGCGAAGCGCGCCGAATCGCGACCCCCACCGCGAGAATATCGATCATCAGCAGATGCAGGATCCGCGAGATCATCGACAACTGCGACTCCCGCATCTCGATATGATCGGTCTCGAGCGCCACCGTCGCGCGCTTCGCCAGCGGCGTATTGCTCGACGTGATCGCGATCACCTTCGCCCCCGCCTGCATCGCGACGTCCAGCACGCGCAGCAATTCCGGCGCGCGTCCCGACTTCGACACCGCGACGATCACGTCGCCCTTGCCGAGCAGCGCAGCCGACGCCGCCTGCATGTACAGGTCGCCGTACGCGATGGTCGGAATCCCGAAGCGGAAGAACTTGTAGTGCGCGTCCTGCGCGACGATGTTCGAATTGCCGAGCCCGTAGAACTCGATCCGCCGCGCGGTGTTGAGGATCTCGATCGCCTGCTCGACCTGCTCGAAATTCAGGTGCTCGCGCAACTGCAGGATCGCCGACACGGTGTTGTCGAGCACCTTCGCGCCGAAATCGGTCGCGGTATCGCCGAGATGCACCTGGCTGTGGCTCATCGGAATCGTGCCGGTCAGGCCCGTCGCGAGCTTCAGCTTGAAGTCGGACAGCCCCTGGCAGCCGAGCGAGCGGCAGAAGCGGATCACGGTCGGCTGGCTCACGTCGGCCGCGCGCGCGATGTCGATGATCGGATCGTTGATGATCGAGCGCGGATGGTTGAGCGCGAGATCGGCCACGCGCCGCTCGGCCGGCGTCAGCGCATCGCGCATCTGGCGGATCCGCTCGAACACCGCCGACGACGCGCCGCCCGTACGGTTCGACAACTGCTCCGACAGAATCGCCGACACGCCGAGAAACGCCGGATATTCCGCGGTGATCAGGTAGGTCGGGATGTTCGCGAGATAGCCTTCGAAACGGCCCTTCGCCTCGAAGCGCGCGCGGAACGGCGAGCGCGTGAACAGCTCGCCGAGCCGCGGCACCACGCCGCCGCCGATGTAGATGCCGCCCAGCGCACCGAGCGTCACCGCGAGGTTGCCCGCGAAGGTGCCGAGGATCGCGCAGAAACACTCGACGCTCTCCAGCGCGAGCGCGTCGCCCGCATGCGCGCGTTCGACGATCTCCGCAGTGTCGACGGTCGTCGCTACCCGTTTCTTGTCGCGCGCGGCAAGCGCGCGATAGATGATCTCCATCCCCGGGCCCGCGCACACGCGCTCGAACGACACGTGCGGATACTTCTTGCGCGCGTACTGCAGCACCAGATCCTCGCGCTCGTCCTGCGGCGCGAACGACGCATGGCCGCCCTCGCTGCCGAGCGCGATCCAGCGGTCGTCGGCCGGAATCAGGCCGGACACGCCGAGCCCGGTGCCCGGGCCGAGCAGCCCGATCACGCTGTTCTGCCGGCGCGTGCCGCCGCCGACCTGCACGCGCTGCGCATCGGTCAGGCCCGGCAGCGCCATCGCGAGCGCAGTGAAGTCGTTTACGACGAGCAGCGTGTCGAAGCCCAGCGCGCGGCGCGTTGCCTCGATCGAGAAGCTCCAGTTGTGATTGGTCATGCTGACCTGGTCGCCGTCGACCGGGTTCGCGATCGCGATCGCCGCATGGTTCACGCGGCCGATCTTCACGTCCTTCAGGTACTTGCGGATCGCGTCGGTCAGCGTCGGGTAGTCGGCGCCGGGATACACGCGGATCTGCGTGATCTCGCCGGGGCCGGTTTCCAGCGCGAAGCGCGCGTTGGTGCCGCCGACGTCGGCCAGGAGGCGCGGGCCGTCGGCGTGCTGACTCGCGGCGGCCTTAATTTGCACACCAGTAGACATCGAGCTTGATCCCCTTGTCGTTGGCCAGTTGCGAGATGGCGTTCCGCTGCGGCGCGGCCGCCGCGGCGTCGAGCACCGCACGCTTGCGTTCCCCCGCGATCAGCAGGAACAGCCGGTCGCCGCGCTTGAGCGCGTCGAGCGACAGGCTCACGCGCGCATGCGGCGCGGCCCCCGGATGCACGGCGACCCAGCGCTCGGGCGTCGTGGTCGCATGGCTCCATTCGGGTGCGTCGGCGAAGATCGATGCGGTATGGCCGTCCTCGCCCATGCCGAGCACGGCAACCTGCGGCAGCCGGTAGACGGCGTTCGCGTTGAGCGCGGCGACGTGCGCGTCGAGCGTGGCGCGCGTGTCGACGAGCGGCAGGAAGCGGGCCGCCGACGCGGCGTCCTGCAGCAGCGTGTCGCGCACGAGCTGCGCGTTGCTGGCCGGATCGGTGTCGGGCACCCAGCGGTCGTCGACCAGCGTGACGTCGACCCGCGACCAGTCGAGCGCAATGCCCGACAGCGTCTGCAGGAATGGACGCGGGCTGGTGCCGCCGGACACGGCGAGCGTCGCGCCGGCCGGTTGCGCGAGCGTCGCGGCAAGCGCCGCGCCGACGGCTTGCGCGAGCGCGTCGGACTGGGCGCGCGGACTTTCGAAAGCGTGAACCTCGATCACTTCTCCTCCAGGCTGCTTTTATTGAATTCGGTGGGGACGGCAGGACGGCGCGCGCGCGGCGGGGCGGCCGCGCGCCGCACCGTCAGTTTTCCTCTTCGAGCCAGCAGGTGCCGTGCTGCGCGAGCATCGCGCTCGCGGCGGCCGGCCCCCAGGTGCCCGCCGCGTACGGCTTGGGCGGCTTCAGCGATTGCGACCACTCGTTGAGGATCGGCTCGACCCAGCGCCACGCGGCTTCCTGCTCGTCGCGCCGCACGAACAGCGCGAGGCGGCCGTTGATCACGTCGAGCAGCAGGCGCTGGTACGCCTCCATCTGGCCTTCCTTGAAGAACTGGTCGAACGCGAGATCGAGGTGCACGCTCGCGAGGTTCATCCCTTCGCCGGGCTGTTTCGCAAGGCAGTACAGGCGGATCGTCTCGTTCGGCTGCAGGCGGATCACGAGCCGGTTCGCGCCGGGGCGCAGCGCGGTCGGACCGAGCGCCGAATGCGGCACCGGCCGGAAATTGACGACGATCTCCGCCACCCGCTCGGCAAGCCGCTTGCCGGTGCGCAGGAAAAACGGCACGCCGGCCCAGCGCCAGTTCTCGATCTCGACCTTGAGCGCGACGAAGGTCTCGGTCGCGCTGTCGGGCTTCACGCCGGGCTCGGTCGCGTAGCCGGGCACCTGCGCGCCCTTGATCACGCCCGCGTGATACTGGCCGCGCACGGCGACCTTGCCGATGTCCCGCGGATCGATCGGCTTCAGCGCGCGCAGCACGCGCAGCTTCTCGTCGCGCACGGAGTCGGAATCCATCGAGTGCGGCGGTTCCATCGCGACGATCGACAGCAGCTGCAACAGGTGGTTCTGCACCATGTCGCGCAGCGCGCCGGTATTGTCGTAGAAATCGCCGCGCGCCTCGACGCCCAGTTCCTCCGCGATCGTGATCTGGATGCTCTCGACCCACTCACGCCGCCACATCGGTTCGAACAGCGCATTGCCGAAGCGCAGCGCGAGCAGGTTCTGCACCGGCTCCTTGCCGAGGTAGTGGTCGATCCGGTAGATCTGGTCTTCCGCGAAGATCTCGCCCACCGCGTCGTTGATCGCGTTCGACGAACGCAGGTCGTAGCCGAGCGGCTTTTCCAGCACGATCCGCGCGCCTTCGTTCAGGCCGACGGCGGCGAGCGCCTTGCAGATCGGCTCGAACAGCGACGGGCCGGTCGCAAGATAGAACACCCGGATGCCGGACAGTTCGGCCACCGTGTCGCGCAGCACTTCGTAATCCTCGGCGCGGCCGAGGTCGAGCTTCACGTAGACGATCCGTTCGAGGAAGCTGCGCCAGGTGGCGTCGTCGAATGCGGCGCCCGCAGCCTTCGCCGCGTGCGGCTTCACGCGCTCCTCGACCCATTCCAGATAGCCGTCCCGATCCGCCGCATGGCGGGCCACCGCGACGATCTTGCCGGTCTCGGACAGCATCTTCGAGCGGTGCGCTTCGTACAGCGCCGGAAGGATCTTGCGCATCGACAAATCGCCGGTGCCGCCGAAAAGTACGAAGGTGAAGCTGGAATCGGTATGCATGTGTCTCCGCCGGGTTCGGGTGGCCGCTGAGCGAGCCGTAGTGCGATAAAAATATTTTTGACACTGAATTGTAGTTTAACTACAATCCGCCGCAAGGGGTAGCACCCAGCCGAAGAAAAAAGAAGCGCGCGGTACAAGAGCGCATTCGTCGGCCGGGGCCTGCGGCGCGCGAGGCGCGCCGAGTGTGGATGTTATCGGACATTGGTGGTGCGCATGGCTGACGCCGCGTGTCGCTGCACCCCGGGCCCGAGCCGCGCCCCGCGTCGAAGGCCAGAATCAGAAGAGGAGACATATCGTTGAAGCGCGAGTCACTCAGTTCTTGAGAGCCCCCGGCCGGCATCGGCCCGCACGCATTGCCGCATGGCGTGCGTCGTTCGCGGCTCGGTTCCCCCCGGTTTCCCGTCTGTCCTGTAGCAAGCCGGCTTTCGCCTGGCGTGAAAGCCTTACGAGTTGATTCATCTGGAGGAGATAAGTAATGAAAGTTCGCGCGATCATGGGGGCGCTGTGCGCCGCGGGTCTGATGTTCGGCGCCGCGGCGGCGCAGGCGGCGGAAAACGTCACGGTGCTGCACTGGTGGACGTCGGGCGGTGAATCGAAGGCCGTCGGCGTGCTGAAGGACGACCTGCAGAAGCAGGGCTACGTGTGGAAGGATTTCGCGGTCGCAGGCGGCGCAGGTGCCGCGGCGATGACCGCGCTGAAGACCAAGGTGATCAGCGGCGACGCACCGTCGGCCGCGCAGATCAAGGGCCCGCTGATCCAGGACTGGGCCGACCAGGGCGTGCTCGTCAACATCGATCCGGCCACGGCCGACTGGAAGCAGAACCTGCCGCCCGAGATCGACAAGATCATCAAGTACAAGGGCAACTACGTCGCCGCGCCGTTCTCGGTGCACCGCGTGAACTGGCTCTATATCAACAAGGCGGCGCTCGACAAGATCGGCGCCAAGGTGCCGACCACCTGGCCTGAATTCTTCCAGGTCGCCGACAAGCTGAAGGCAGCCGGGATCCAGCCGGTCGCGAGGGGCGGCCAGCCGTGGCAGGACCTGACGCTCTGGGAAGACGTGGTGCTGTCGCAGGGCCCGGCGTTCTACAAGAAGGCGCTGGTCGACCTCGACCAGGCCACGCTGACCTCGCCGCAGATGCTCGACGTGTTCAACACGGTGCGCCGGATCCAGGGTTACTTCGACAACGGCCGTAACGGCCGCGACTGGAACCTGGCGACCGCGATGGTCATCAACGGCAAGGCCGGCATGCAGTTCATGGGCGACTGGGCGAAGGGCGAGTTCGAGAACGCCGGCAAGAAGGCGGGCAAGGACTACATCTGCGCGGCGGTGCCGGGCACCGCGAACGCCTACACGTTCAACGTCGACTCGTTCGTGTTCTTCCAGCAGAAGGGTTCGAAGGCGCCGACCCCGGGCCAGCTCGCGCTCGCCAAGACCATCATGACGCCGGACTTCCAGGAGCAGTTCAGCCTGCTGAAGGGCTCGGTGCCGGTGCGTCTCGGCGTGAAGATGGACAAGTTCGACGATTGCGCGAAGAAGTCCTATGGCGACGAGCAGACGGCCATCAAGTCGGGCGGCTTCGTGCCGTCGCTCGCGCACGGCATGGCGCAGAACGACGCCACGGCGGGTGCGATCACCGACGTCGTCACGAAGTTCATGAACTCGTCGCAGGATTCGAAGAGCGCAGTGGCCGCGCTCGCGAAGGCCGCGAAGGTGAAGTGATCCGGCGCCCGCCGCGTCCGGCCGCCTGCGTGCGCCGGATGCGGCGGGGCTTGCCGCAGCGGGCCGTGGCCGGCCCGCGCCGTACCTGCCGTCCGTCCCGGCTCGCGCCGGGCAGGCGCTCTTGCTCCAGGAGTCGAAACAAGTGGCTGCCCCTCTTAGCGGAAATCGCGGCACCGGACCCAGCACGGGCGACGCGCCTCGCACGTCGCCGCTGTCGGCCTTCGCCGACCGCTGGATTCCGAAGCTGGTGCTCGCACCCAGCATCGCGATCGCCGCGGTGTTCATCTACGGCTTCATCCTCATCACCGGCTACCTGTCGCTGACCAATTCGCGACTGTTGCCCAACTACGAATTCGACGGCTTCGGCCGCTACACCGACCTGTTCCAGAACGACGTCTGGTGGACCTCGGCCGCGAATCTCGGCTGGTTCGGCATTCCGTTCATCGCGATCGGCGTGGCGCTGGGCCTGTTCCTCGCGATCCTGCTCGACCAGAGGATCCGCAACGAAGGCGCGCTGCGCGCGGTGTTCCTGTATCCGATGGCGCTGTCGTTCATCGTCACGGGCACCGCCTGGCAGTGGATCCTGAATCCCGGCCTCGGGCTCGAGAAGGTCATGCACGACTGGGGCTTCGCGAACTTCTCGTTCGGCTGGCTCGACGATCCGGACAAGGCGATCTTCTGCGTGGTGATCGCGGCCGTGTGGCAGTCGACCGGCTTCGTGATGGCGCTGTTCCTGGCCGGGCTGCGCGGCGTCGACGCCGAGATCTTCAAGGCGGCCCAGGTCGACGGTGCGACGCTGCCGACCATCTATCGCAAGATCGTGATCCCGAGCATGCGGCCGGTGTTCTTCTCGGTGCTGCTGATCCTCTGCCACATCACGATCAAGACCTTCGACCTCGTCGTCGCGCTGACGGCGGGCGGGCCGGGCACGTCCTCGTCGCTGCCCGCGATGTTCATGTACACGTTTTCGTTCAACCGCGGGCAGCTGGGCCTCGGCGCGGCGTCGTCGGTGATGATGCTCGCGACCGTGGTCGCGGTGCTCGTGCCGCTCATGTATCTGGAATCGAGGAGCACTCGCAATGCAGCCTAAGATGACGATCAGCCGGGCAGTCATCTACGCGGCGCTGATCCTGTTCGCGCTGTACTTCCTGTTTCCGATCTACGTGATGCTGTCGACCTCGTTCAAGGATCTCGACCAGCTGCGCACCGGCAACCTGCTGACGCCGCCGTCGCACTGGACCATCGATCCGTGGCTCAAGGCCTGGAGCGGCGCCTGCACCGGCGTGCGCTGCGACGGCATGAAGCCGTTCTTCTTCAACTCGATCAAGATGGTGATCCCGGCCGTGCTGATCTCGTCGCTGGTCGGCGCGTTCAACGGCTACGTGCTGACCCACTGGCGCTTTCGCGGCGCAGACGCGCTGTTCACGATGCTGCTCGTCGGCTGCTTCATCCCGTTCCAGGTGATCCTGCTGCCGATGGCGCGCGTGCAGGGCTACCTCGGCCTCGCCAACACGACGACGGGCCTCGTGCTCGTACACGTGGTGTACGGGATCGCGTTCACGACGATGTTCTTCCGCAACTTCTACGTGAGCGTGCCGGCGGAACTCGTGAAGGCTGCGCGCATCGACGGCGCCGGGTTCTTCACGATCTTCACGAAGATCCTGCTGCCGGTGTCGCTGCCGATCTTCATGGTGTGCCTGATCTGGCAGTTCACGCAGATCTGGAATGACTTCCTGTTCGGGATCGTGTTCTCCGGCGTCGATTCGATGCCGATCACGGTGGCGCTGAACAACCTCGTCAACACCTCCACGGGCGTGAAGGAGTACAACGTCGACATGGCGGGCGCGATCATCGCCGCGCTGCCGACGCTGCTCGTGTACGTGGTTGCCGGCCGCTACTTCGTGCGCGGTTTGACGGCGGGGGCGGTGAAGGGATAACCGGGAGACCGGCGCGAGGGCCGCGCGCGGCGCGCGCGGCCGACCGATTGGACGCGGCGCGACGCGCGCCGAGCTTTGCATGACAGACAGAGGATTCACAGCATGGCAAGCCTTTCCATCCGTGACGTGTACAAGACCTACCCGAACGGGGTGCCGGTTCTGAAGGGTGTCGACATCGACATCGAGGACGGCCAGTTCCTGATCCTGGTGGGCGGCTCGGGCTGCGGGAAGTCGACGCTGCTCAACATGATCGCCGGGCTCGAGACCGTGACGCGCGGCGAGATCCGGATTGACGGCAAGGTCGTCAACGACCTGTCGCCGAAGGATCGCGACATTGCGATGGTGTTCCAGTCGTACGCGCTGTATCCGTCGATGACGGTGCGCGAGAACATCTCGTTCGGCCTGAACATCCGCAAGGTGCCGAAGGCCGAGCAGAAGCAGATCGTCGATCGCGTGTCCGCGATGCTGCAGATCGAGCACCTGCTCGACCGCAAGCCGGGCCAGCTGTCGGGCGGCCAGCGCCAGCGCGTCGCGATGGGCCGCGCGCTCGCGCGCGATCCGGCGCTGTTCCTGTTCGACGAACCGCTCTCGAACCTCGACGCGAAGCTGCGCCTCGAGATGCGCTCGGAGATCAAGCTGCTGCATCAGCGCCTCGGCACGACGATCGTCTACGTGACGCACGACCAGATCGAGGCGATGACGCTCGGCGACCGCATCGCGGTGATGAAGGACGGCGTCGTCCAGCAGTTCGGCGCGCCGCAGGAAATCTACGATTCGCCGTCGAACCTGTTCGTCGCGGGCTTCATCGGCGCGCCGCCGATGAACTTCATCAACGGCCGGCTGGTCGAGCAGGGCAGCGGCGTGGGCCTCGACCTCGCGACGGGCGCGATGCGCGGCGTGCTGAACCTGCCGTTCGACGCCAAGCGGATGAACGGCCATGTCGGCCGCGAGGTGATCCTCGGGCTGCGTCCCGAGCGCATCACCGACGCGCGCAGCGCGCACAACGGCGAAGCGTCGGGCCTGCAGCCGATCGACGTGCGGGTCGACGTGACGGAGCCGACCGGCCCCGATACCCACGTGTTCGCGCAGGTCAACGGCAAGCGCATCGTGAGCCGCGTGCACCCGGCCGCCGAGCCGCGCGCGCAGGAAAACCTGACGCTGATGTTCGACGTGTCGAAGGCGGTGGTGTTCGATCCGGCGACCGAGGCGCGGATCGTCTGAACGATGCGGCCGGCCCGCGGGCCGGCGAGCATGCGGATGAAGCGAGGCCCGAGGGCGAGATCCCGAGGGCCTCGTTTTTTTAGGGCGATTGACGGCGCGCATACCGTGCAGGTGCGCGCCGCGTCGGCGGCCCCGGGGGCCGCCGGGGCACCGCCGGTTGCTAACGCGCCGGACGATAGCCCGGCTGGCCCATCTGCCACAGCGCGAACGCCCACTCGTCGGCGAGCAGGTTCGCGCGCTGCGAGACGCTCGAACCGATGCCGTGGCCCGCGTCGTAGTCGATGCGAAGCAGCACCGGACGGCCGCTGCCGGTCGCGACCTGCATGCGCGCCGCCATCTTCAGCATGTGCCACGGCGATACGCGCGGATCGTTGGCGCCCGTCGTGAACATCACGGCCGGGTAGGGCGTGCCGTCATGGATGTGCGCATAGGCGCTCATCGCATAGAGGCCGTGAAAGCCGGCTTCGTCGGAACTCGAGCCCATCTCCGGCACGTTGGGCGGCCCGTTCGGCTCGGTCTCGAAGCGCAGCGCGTCGGACAGGCCCACGTCGTCGAGCACCACCCGGAACAGGCCCGGATTGATCTCCATCGCGCCGCCCATCACGATGCCGCCCGCGCTCGCGCTGTTGGCCGCCAGATACTTCGACTGCGTGTAGCCGCGATCGATCATGTGCTGTGCGGACGCGAT
>NZ_JAAGNW010000104.1:14774-22337 GCF_010645215.1 Burkholderia multivorans
GACACCCCGTAGCTGCCGTAGCCGAACACGATGGTCGGATGGGAGCCGTCGCGCCTGGTGCCTTTCTTCGCGCTGATCGACACCGGCACGCGCGTGCCGTCGTAGCTGACCGCGAATTCGTCGTGCACCTCGAGATCGGTCGATTCGCTCTTCGACGGCGGCACGAGCCCGGTGTCGGTCGCGCTGCCGCGGGCCGGATCGTAGGCGATCTCGCGCGGCGCCGTGACCCAGCCCTGCAGGCTGAACATCACGCCCGGCGTGCGCGGATCGGTACTCAGGTGGTGCACGGTGCCGGCGAACGGCAGGTCGATCGCGCGCGCGTCGCGGCCGTCGAAGCCCACGCGACGCAGCTGGAACGACGCGCCCGCGCGTTCGCTCATGTACAGCGCGTCGCTCGCGGGCCGGAACGCGTCGATCACGGCCGGGCCTTCCGGCACGACCACCTCGGCCTTCGCGAGTTCGGGCTGGGCAGCGGGCAGCGACAGAATGCGGAAGCGCGGCGCGCCCTTCTGGGACAGCAGGTACAGGCGGTCGCCGTGCAGCTGCACGTCGGTGACGCCGTCGTCCGGGGTCGCGATGCGTCGCCACGGGGTCCGGGCGCCGTCGACCTGATCGAGCGGCGCGACGTAGAAGGTATTCGGGTTGTCGTCCATGTTGCGGTTCGCGACCGCCACCGCGTAGCGCGAATCGGGCGCCAGCAGCACATAGCCGGCCTGCCCCTCGGGCACCTCGACGGCGCTCGATACACCGCGCCCGAACACGGCCGTGTCGCCGGCGCCGTCGGGGCGCTCGCCGAGCACGTGCAGGAACGTGACCGCGTTGTACTCGGTCTGCGACGGCGGCGTGTCGGGGCCCGGCTTCGGATAGCGCAGGTAGAAGAACGAGCGGTTGTCCGCGCGCCACGACACCACGCAATCGCTGGTGCGATCGATCGTCTCGGCCAGCAGCTGGCCGGTCTGCACGTCGATCACCTTCAGCACGCTCTTTTCCGAACCGCCCTCGGACACGCCGTAGGCGACATAGCGTCCGTCCCACGACGGCGCGTACCAGTCGAGCGCGAAATGATGCGCGCTGTCGGTCGACAGTTTCGCCGGGTCGACCAGCACGTGTTCCGCGCCGCTCACGCCGTCGCGGTAGGCGAGCTTGGGCAGGTTGGTGCCGGGCTCGAACAGGCGGTAGAACAGCCGGTCGCCGCGCCGGCTCAGTTCGTCGCGCCGCAGGTCGCCGCTCATCAGCGCCTGGATGCGCTGGGCGAGCGCCGCGCGGCCGGAGAGGCTGTCGAGAACCTTACGCGTGTAATTCGCCTGACCTTTCATCCACGCCTGGACCTCGGGATCCTTGAGGTTCTCCATGTAGCGGTAGTTGTCCACCACCGGCGTGCCGAAGTAGGTGTCGGTGACGGGGCGCACCGGCGCGACGGGGGGGCCGTCCGCGGACCATGCGATGCCGGAGGACGACAAGAACGCGGCCGCGAGCGCGGCGACCCTGATCGAAGTGGGTAGTTTCATTTTGACTCGTGGAGTAAAGAAACGCCGCCAAGCGTATTGCGTCGCGCGAAGCGGGGCAATGAAGCCGCACGATCTTAGTGGAACGATTCGGTACTGCGTGTGGGAATTTGTGCGAATCGATGCCGCAGCGCCGCAAAGCCCGCGCTCAGTGCGGCAGCCGCACGTCGTACTTGTAGGTCACGAGGCGCGCGACGAGGATGAAGCCGGTCGCGAGCAGCACGCCGTAGACCGAATCGACCCGCAGCTCGACGAGCAGCAGGTAGAACCAGCAGCCGGCGAACGCGCAGGTCGCGTACGGGCGGGAGTCGCGCAGGATCAGCGGGATGTCGTTGCACAGCACGTCGCGGATGATCCCGCCGAACACGCCGGTCACCACGCCCATCATCACCGCAGTGAAGCGCGGCATGTCGGCGTCGAGCGCGATCGAGGTGCCGGAGATGCTGAAGATGCCGAGCCCGACCGCATCGGCGACGAGCAGCATGCGCTCGGCCGAGCGCCGCGACATCATGCGCAGTACGAGCGGCGCGAACAGTGCGAGCACGAAGATCACGATCACGTAGTACTCGTGCACGACCCAGTAGAACGGCCGCCGTTCGAGCAGGATGTCGCGCGCGGTGCCGCCGCCGAACGCGGTCGCGAGCGCGACGATGAAGGTGCCGACGGAGTCGAGGCGGTTCTTGCGCGCCTCGACGAAGCCCGAGATCGCGTAGGCGAGCGTCGCGATCGCCTCCAGCACGGCGATCGCGAGGGTCAGCCTAGGGTGCGGCACGCGGCCCGCGCTCGGGGGCGCCCGGCTGCAGCAGCACGAGCACCGCGCCCGCGCCGCCGTCGTTGTCGCGCGCCTCGCAGAAGGCGATCACTTCTTCCTTTTGCACGAGCCACGCGCGCACCTTGCCCTTGAGCACCGGCTCCTTGCCGATCGAGCCGAGCCCCTTGCCGTGGATCACGCGCAGGCAGCGCAGCCCCTTCTTGCCGGCTTCGCGGATGAAGGCGGCGAGCGCGTCGCGCGCCTCGTCGCGGCGCATGCCGTGCAGGTCGATCTGCGACTGCACGATCCAGGTGCCGCTGCGCAGCTTGCGCACCACGTCGCGGCTGATGCCGGGGCGGTGGTAGTACAGCGATTCGTCGCTGTCGAGCAGGGTTTCCGGATCGAATTCGTCGGACAGGGTTTCGGACAGCACCGCCTCCTCGTCGAGCCGGGTCTGCTGTGGGACGGGCGGCGGCGGGGTGCGGCCGGGGGTGACCTTGCCGGACGGCGCGAGCGACTGGACCGCGCCGATCTCGCGGCGGAACAGGTCGGCGTCGGCGGCTGCCGCGCGGGCGACCTGGCGCGCTTCGACGCGCTCGCGTTCGCGGCGCTCGGCGTCGCCCTTGAGCGCGCCGCGCAGCGCGCCGAGCCCTGCGAGCCCCTGGCCGCGCAGGTCGGCGGCGGCGGGCGGGGGCGCGGGCGGCGCGGCGCTCGGCTTGGGTTGGGCCGCCGCGCGGCGTTTCGCGGGGTCGCTCGGATGGGGTTGGTTCTTCGCCATGGTGGTTCGGAGGCTCGAAGACGGGCGGATGCCGCCCGCGGACATGAAAAAGCCGCTGCGCGGGCAGCGGCTCTCGGCAGCGGCGCGCGCGGGTGGACGCCATTGTAGCGTCCGCCGCGCGACGGGCTTACTTGCGGTCGTGCAGGCTTTCCAGGTAGCGCTGCGCGTCGAGCGCGGCCATGCAGCCCGTACCGGCGCTCGTGATCGCCTGGCGGTAGATGTGGTCCTGCACGTCGCCCGCGGCGAACACGCCCGCGCTGCTGGTGCCGGTCGCGTTGCCCGACAGGCCGCTGTTCGTGATGATGTAGCCGTCCTTCATCTCGAGCTGGCCCTTGAAGATGTCGGTGTTCGGCTTGTGGCCGATCGCGACGAACAGCCCCTGCACGGCAAGCGCCTCGGTTGCGCCGGTCTCGACGTGCTTGATGCGCAGGCCCGACACGCCGGAGTCGTCGCCCGTGACCTCGTCGAGCACGTGGTTCCACTTGATCTCGACCGCGCCTTCCTTTTCCTTCTCCAGCAGGCGGTCGATCAGGATCGGCTCGGCGCGGAACTTGTCGCGGCGGTGGATCACGGTGACCTTCTTCGCGATGCCGGTCAGGTACAGCGCTTCCTCGACCGCGGTGTTGCCGCCGCCGACCACGGCGACGTTCTGGTTCTTGTAGAAGAAGCCGTCGCAGGTCGCGCAGGCCGACACGCCCTTGCCCATGAAGGCTTCCTCGGACGGCAGGCCGAGATACTGCGCGGACGCGCCCGTCGCGATGATCAGCGCGTCGCAGGTGTATTCGCCGGCGTCGCCGACGAGGCGGATCGGCTTTTCGTCGAGCTTCGCGGTGTGGATGTGGTCGAACAGGATCTCGGTGTTGAAGCGTTCCGCGTGCGCGAGGAAGCGCTGCATCAGGTCCGGGCCCTGCACGCCGTTCGCGTCCGCGGGCCAGTTCTCCACGTCGGTCGTGGTCATCAGCTGGCCGCCCTGCGCGATACCCGTGACCAGCACGGGCGAGAGATTGGCGCGGGCCGCGTAGACGGCTGCCGTGTAGCCGGCGGGGCCGGAACCGAGAATCAGAACTTTCGCGTGTTTGGGCGTGGACATGTGCAAAGATCCGTAAAAAACGGCCGGGCGGGCGGGGTGGCGCACGCGCACGACCTGGCGCGGCCGACGCCGGCCGCGGGATACCAAGGTAGTTGGGTATGGAATGCGCATTATAAAGGCCCGCATGCTGCGCCGCCGAACGACAGTTTCAATCGCGGCGATAGCCTGCACCGGACGGGGTTACCGTCATTTACACTTGGTCGGGCGGCGCAGCGTTTACAATAGGCCGGATAGAACGACCGGCGGCCGCGCGGCCGCCCCCTCTGAACGGATTCATGGCAAAAGCTCCCTATACCGCGCAGGCGCAGGCACAGGCGCTGCCGCACCGGATGTCGCGGCTCCTCGGCGAGATCCGCTGGATTCTCCAGGTCGCGCTGCTCGCGTTCCTGCTGATGGCGCTCCTGAGCTACAGCCGGCGCGACCCGAGCTGGACGCACGCCGCCCAGGTCGACCACATCTCGAACTGGGCCGGCCGCGTCGGCGCCTGGACGGCCGACATCATGCTGCTGCTGTTCGGCCTGTCCGCGTACTGGCTCGTCGTGCTGCTGGCCCGTCAGGTCGCCTCGAACTACCGGCGCATCACCCGCCAGGACGTCGTCCCCGAGACGCCGCGCAAGCCCGCGAGCTGGCTCGCGGAAGGCGCGGCGTTCGTGCTGGTGTTGCTCGCGAGCGACGGCGTCGAGGCCCTGCGCATGTGGTCGCTGAAGATCCAGCTGCCGCGCGCGCCGGGCGGCGTGGTCGGCGAGGCGGTCGCGGGCGGCATGTCGCACGCGTTCGGCTTCACGGGCGGCACGCTCGCGCTCCTGGTCGCGCTCGCGATCGGGCTGTCGCTGTATTTCCGGTTTTCGTGGCTGTCGGTGGCGGAGCGCGTCGGCGATGCGATCCTGTCGGCGGTCACGCTCGCCAGGCTGCGCCGCGAGGCGGAGCGCGACCGCAAGCTCGGCGAGGCCGCGGCGGTGCGCCGCGAGGGCAAGGTCGAGGAGGAGCGGGTGCGGATCGAGGAGCATGAGCCCGTCACGATCGTGCCGCCCATCGTCACGCCCGCGAAGTCGGAGCGGGTCGAGAAGGAGCGCCAGGTGCCGCTCTTCACCGACCTGCCGGGCGACTCCACGCTGCCGCCGATCGCGCTGCTCGATCCCGCGCCGCAGACCCAGGAGGCGATTCCCGCCGACACCCTCGAATTCACCTCGCGGCTGATCGAGAAGAAGCTCAAGGACTTCGGCGTCGAGGTGAGCGTGGTCGCCGCCTACCCGGGCCCCGTCGTCACCCGCTACGAGATCGAGCCCGCCACGGGCGTGAAGGGCAGCCAGGTCGTCAATCTCGCGAAGGATCTCGCGCGTGCGCTGTCGATCATGTCGGTGCGGGTGGTCGAGACGATCCCCGGCAAGAACTACATGGCGCTCGAGCTGCCGAACCAGCGCCGCCAGACCGTGCGGTTGTCGGAGATCCTCGGTTCCGAGGTCTACGCGGCGGCGCCGTCGTTGCTCACGCTCGGCCTGGGCAAGGACATCGGCGGCAAGTCCGTGTGCGCGGATCTCGCGAAGATGCCGCACCTGCTGGTGGCCGGCACGACCGGCTCGGGCAAGTCGGTCGGGATCAACGCGATGATCCTGTCGCTGCTCTACAAGGCGAGCGCCGAGCAGGTGCGCCTGATCCTGATCGATCCGAAGATGCTGGAAATGAGCGTCTACGAGGGCATTCCGCACCTGCTGTGCCCGGTCGTCACCGACATGCGCCAGGCGGGCCACGCGCTCAACTGGACGGTGGCCGAGATGGAGCGCCGCTACAAGCTGATGAGCAAGCTCGGCGTGCGCAATCTGGCCGGCTACAACAACAAGATCGAGGACGCGGCCAAGCGCGAGGAGAAGCTGCCGAATCCGTTCAGCCTGACGCCGGACGATCCGGAGCCGCTCGGCAAGCTGCCGCACATCGTGGTCGTGATCGACGAGCTGGCCGACCTGATGATGGTGGTCGGCAAGAAGGTCGAGGAACTGATCGCGCGGATCGCGCAGAAGGCGCGCGCGGCCGGCATCCACCTGATCCTCGCCACCCAGCGCCCGTCGGTCGACGTGATCACGGGCCTCATCAAGGCGAACGTGCCGACGCGGATCGCGTTCCAGGTCTCGTCGAAGATCGACTCGCGCACGATTCTCGACCAGATGGGCGCCGAATCGCTGCTCGGCATGGGCGACATGCTCTACCTGCCGCCCGGCACCGGCCTGCCCGTGCGGGTGCACGGCGCGTTCGTGTCGGACGACGAGGTGCATCGCGTGGTCGAGCAGCTCAAGGAGCACGGCGAACCCAACTACCTCGACGGCCTGCTCGAGGGCGGCGTCGCCGACGGCGACGAGGGCTCGGGCGGCGCGGGAACCGGCGAGGGCGGCGACGAGTCCGATCCGCTGTACGACCAGGCGGTCGAGATCGTCATCAAGAACCGCCGCGCGTCGATCTCGCTCGTCCAGCGCCACCTGCGCATCGGCTACAACCGCGCCGCGCGCCTGCTCGAACAGATGGAGCAGTCGGGGCTCGTGTCGGCGATGTCGTCGGGCGGCAACCGCGAAATCCTCGTGCCGACGCGCGACACCGAATGAATCCGCATCGGGCCGGCGCGTCGCCGCCGGCCGATCATCCAGGGAGAATCATCAGCATGCAGCAACCGTCGTTTGCAGTTCAGTTGAAACCGGCCGCGGCGGCGCGCCGCGGCCTCGCGCGCCGGCTCGGCGTCGCGCTCGTCGCGGGCGCCGCGCTGATGGTCGGCGCGTCGCAGGCGTTCGCGAGCGGCACCGAGCAGTTGAAGGCGTTCGTCACGCAGGTGCGCACCGCGAAGGGCGACTTCACGCAGCAGATCGTCAAGGCGCCGTCGAAGGCGGCGAGCGGCGCGCTCGCCACGCAGAAGCCGACCGACAATTCGAGCGGCAGCTTCGTGTTCGCGCGTCCGGGCAAGTTCATCTGGTCGTACCAGAAGCCGTACCAGCAAGTGCTGCAGGCCGACGGCGACAAGCTCTACGTGTACGACAAGGATCTGAACCAGGTCACCGAGCGCAAGCTCGCGGGCGCGCTGGGCGCGAGCCCGGCCGCGATCCTGTTCGGCAGCAACGATCTCGACAAGAACTACACGCTGCGCGACGCGGGCGAGAAGGGTGGGATCGACTGGCTCGAAATGGTGCCCAAGGCGCAGGACACGCAGTTCCAGCGCATCGGCATCGGTTTCAAGAACGGCGTGCTGGCCGCGATGGAGCTGCACGACGTGTTCGGCAACGTCACGCTGCTGACCTTCATCAACATCCAGACCAATCCGCCGCTCAAGGCCGATCAGTTCAAGTTCGTCGTGCCCAAGGGCGCGGACGTGATCACCGGCTGAGCGCCGCCGCGCGCCGTGGCCGAGCGGGCCCGCCAGCGATGGCGGGCCCGCTGCGTTTCGGCGGCCGCGCGGCGCCGG
>NZ_JAAGNW010000105.1:0-13115 GCF_010645215.1 Burkholderia multivorans
CCTTGATCTTGCGATGTGCCTGCGAGGGGCTCAAGCGCAGGTATTCGCCGAGCGTTGCAGCGTGACGACGCCTCGTAATGCCCTTTCGTTCAAAAAGATTTCTGACGCGCTCCGCAATCAGGCGGGCATCGAAGTCTGACTGAAAGGCGTCCAATGGTTGTTTTTGGTCGGTGGCCGTCATTGATATAAAAGTCGCATGCCATGAGAATTTCTGATTGAACGATGTCTTGACACAACTATCGACGCATAATACCGTTTGGTTAACGTCATGCTATGCGATAAATGGCTGGCGGCGCAATGTGGAAAGAAGATTTTTGAAAACTTGTCGCATTATGTGCAATATTTGAATAACTGAAAAAATTGAATCTTTGATTGATAATTTTCGATTGACGTTTGATGTCGACCGCAAGAATCGGCAACCCGATTGTCGAGGAGACTGCGGTGATGAAGTCTGGCTTGCCGATATCGGCGGGACATACATTTTGGTGGGCTGATTGCGTGTGAGATTCGACGTGGTTGGCGTAATGGACGCTGATTGGGATTGCAGGGGAATCGGTTCGTGTGCCAAGGCGAATCTGCATGCATGGTCTCCCCGCTTCTTACCAGCCGGACTGGTTTTCGAGGAACACCTTGGCCTGAGGCCTGAACAGTCGGTGGGCTTCAATGCGCTGCCGGCAGCCGAGCTTGTACGTTCGCTGCAGAAAACCCGCGGTGCGCTCCCCGGCCACCCTGAATAATTTTTCTTATCGGTGCTTGTTGCTGTCAATCCAATCAATGGGGGAATTTTCCATGATGCATGTTTCAGAGGAGTCCTATTCATACTTGAAGGCCCGGCTGGAGGAGGTTTGCGCGGAGATGGAGGTGGCGCGCAATCGCGAGTTCGAATCGGTATTGATTTCGATCCGCAAAATAATTGCGGATTACGGCATTACCGAGCGTGACATCTTCGGTGGACGAAAGCTGGATGGCGGACGGGATTGCCGGTTTGGCCCGGTGGCGGCCAAATACCACAACCCCGAAACAGGGGAAACGTGGACCGGTCGTGGTCGGCCGCCCCGCTGGATCCTAGGGAAATGCTACGACCAATTCCTGATCCAGGCTGGCACGTAGGCAGTCGTACGGACATCGCCGCCACGCGGGATGCGGTCCGTGACGAATGACGGAACGCGAGAGCGTCGGTGGTTGGACCGATTCATGGCTTTCCCCGGCGCATGCCGCTGTATCCGTTCGCCATCGACCATAGACTGATCCGGCCCAGGCGATCGTCTTCGACGCCCCTGACTGTCCATCTGCGGATTCACACATGATCCGCTTGGCATCGGCGCACCACGTTGACAGGGCTTGCCGCTGCCCTGCCCGGCGTCGCCGACGCGACGAGGTGATCTGCAATCCCTTGCAGATCGGCCAGGCCGGGAAGATGCCGCTCTGCTGAGCGGCGGGGCTTTCAGGATTTCAAGGGCGGTAGTCGCCAGCCAACCCGGGACCGGCACGGACTGTGCGCAACGTCGTCATTGCCATATACTGTATAAATATACAGTAATGAGTGGCGTCATGCCCGCATCCTCCGTTCTTCCCGAAGCCCTTCATCCGTCCCTGTGGCGCGGCTCCCAGCTCGCGCGCGGCGTGCCGCGCACGATCGAGACCGGCCATCCGTCGCTGTCGGCCGAGCTGCCCGGCGGCGGCTGGCCGCTCGGCGGGCTGACCGAGCTGCTCGTGCCGCAGGCCGGCTGCGGCGAACTGCGCCTGCTCGCGCCGGCGCTCGCCCGGGCCGTCAGCACGCAGCGGCCGCTCGCGCTCGTGCAGCCGCCTCACGTGCCGGAAGCGCGCGCGCTGGCCCGGCTCGGCCTGCCGCGCGACGCGCTGCTGTGGCTGCGCGCCGCGCGCAGCGCGGATGCGCTGTGGACGGCCGAGCAGATCCTCAAGGCCGGCTGCTGCGGCGCGCTGCTGCTGTGGCAGCTGGATACGCGGCCCGAGGCGCTGCGCCGGCTGCATCTCGCGGCTGCGTGCGCGTCCGCCACCCTGTTCATCATGCTGCGGCCGCTGGCCGCCGCGCAGCAGCCGTCGCCGGCGCCGCTGCGCGTCGCGCTGCGGCCGGAGCCCGGCGGCGTCGCGGTCGACATCATCAAGCGCCGCGGGCCGGCAACGAGCGGCGCACTGTCGCTCGCGCTGCTGCCGTCGCCGATCCTGGGGAGCCGTCATGCGCGTTTTTCTCGGCGTCCATCTGCCGTCCCTGCCGCTGGACGTGTTCCGGCCGCGGCAACCGATGCCGCCTGAGTCCGATTCCGGCTGCGCGGTGCTGGAGCAGGGCGTGGTGTTGCGCGCGGACGCGGCGGCGCGCGCGGCGGGCGTGCGCGTGGGCATGAAGCGCGGCGGCGTGCTGACCGTCGCGCCCGCCGTGCGGCTGCTCGAACGCGATCCGGCGCGCGAGGCGGACGCGCTGCGCGCGGTCGCGCTCGCGTTGCTGCGTTTCGCACCGAACGTGACCCTGCAGGACGAGGCGACGCTGCTGGTCGAGATCGGCGCGAGCCTGCGGCTGTTCGGCGGCCTGCCCGCGCTGTGCCGCGCCGCGGGCGCGGCGCTCGCGACCCTCGGCTATCGCGCGCGCGTCGGCGTCGCGCCCACGGGCGGCGGCGCATGGCTGCTCGCGCGCGCCGGCCTGCGGCGGCCGCGCCGGGTGCTGCGGCGCGCGTCGCTCGAGCGGGCGCTCGCCTGCGTGCCGTGCGCGCTGCTGCCCGCGGCCCGGCCGTTCGCGGCCTGGTTCGACGGGCTCGGTTGCCGCACGCTCGCCGACCTGCGCCGCCTGCCGCGCGCCGCATTGCAGCGGCGCTGCGGCACCGCGCTCAGCGGCGCGCTCGACCGCGCCTACGGCGACGCGCCTGAGCTGTTCGAATGGCTGCCGGTGCCGCCGGTGTTCGATGCGCGGCTCGAATTGCCGGAGCGGGTCGAGCACGCGGAGGCGGTGCTGTTCGTCGCGCGGCGGCTGATCGTGCAGCTGGGCGGCTGGCTGGCTGCGCGGCAGCTGTCGCTCACGGCGTTCGAATGCCGGCTCGAACACGAACGCGGGCGGCACGCGCTGCCGCCGACCGTGCTCGAACTCGCGTTCGCCGCGCCGACGCGCGACGAGGCGCACTGCGTGCGGGTGCTGGGCGAGCGGCTCGCACGCGTGCCGCTGCCGGCCGCGGTGATCGCGGTGCGCCTCGTCGCCACGCGCGTCGTCGAGGCCGCGCCGCCGCCCGACGATCTGTTCCCGGAGCCGGGCGGCACGCCGGAGGCGCGCGCGCGCCTGTTCGAATTGCTGGGCGCGCGGCTCGGCGTGCAGAACGTGTTGCGCGCCGCGCCCGTCGACGACTACCGGCCCGAGGTCGCGAACCGCTGGATTCCGCTCGGCGAGCCCGCCGGCCGGGCCGGCGAGCCCGCGCACGCGGCGCCCCGGCCGGCCTGGCTGCTGGCCGAGCCGCTGCCGCTCGCGGTGCGCGACAACCGCCCGGTGTACCGCACGCCGCTCACGCTCGCATCGGCGCGCGAGCGGATCGAGGCGGGCTGGTTCGACGGCGCGCCGCGTGCGCGCGACTACTACGTCGCGCAGGACGACGCGGGCGCCTGCTACTGGGTCTATCACGGCCGGACGGCGCATGACGGCGAGCCGGGCTGGTTCCTGCACGGCTTCTTCGGGTAGGCGGCGATGCTGAGCACGCTGCCGGCGCCGCCCGATTACGCCGAGCTGTTCTGCCGCTCGAATTTCTCGTTCCTGCACGGCGCGTCGACGGCCGACGAACTGGTCGAGCGCGCGGTCGCGCTGCGCTACCGCGGCCTCGCGATCACCGACGAGTGTTCGCTCGCGGGCGCGGTGCGCATGCATGTCGCGG
The DNA here is from genome assembly GCF_010645215.1 of Burkholderia multivorans. Classification (GTDB taxonomy): domain Bacteria; phylum Pseudomonadota; class Gammaproteobacteria; order Burkholderiales; family Burkholderiaceae; genus Burkholderia; species Burkholderia multivorans_A. The sequence continues at coordinate 3,867 of NZ_JAAGNW010000105.1, forward strand.
CGAAGGCGGCGGGGCTGCCGCTCGTGGTCGGCGCGTATTTCGAGGTCGAGCCCGACGACGACGGGCACGGCTTCGGCCTCGTGCTGCTCGCGCGCGATCGCGATGGCTACGGCAACCTGTCCGAGCTGATTTCCTGGCTCAGGATGCGCGCGCCGAAGGGCACCTACCGGCTCGCGCGGCACGAACTGGCGGCGCCGCCCGAGGCCTTTGCGCACCTGCGCGGCATGCCCGGCTGCTTCGCGATCCTCGTGCCGCGCTATCCGGCCACGGCCGACGTGCTCGATCCGCAGCTCGCCTGGCTGCGCGCGACCTTCGGCGCAGCGTCGGCGCGCGTCGGCCTCGTGCTGCACCGGCATGCGTTCGACGACGTGCATCGCGAGGACGTGGAGGCGGCGGCGCTGCACTACGGCGTGCCGGTCGTCGCGCTCGGCGACGTGACGATGCACCGGCGTTCGCGCAAGCCGCTGCAGGACACCATGACGGCGATCCGGATCGGCCGGCCGGTGGCCGAGTGCGGCTACGCGCTCGCGCCGAACGCCGAGCAGCACCTGCGCTCGCGGTTCCGGCTCGCGCAGGCCTATCCCGCGCATGCGATGGACGAGGCCTGCCGGCTGCTCGACGCGTGCAGCTTCTCGCTCGACCAGCTGTGCTACGAATACCCGCGCGAGATCGTGCCGCCCGGCCACACGCCGACCACCTATCTGGCGCAGGAAACCTGGAAGGGCGCACAGGCGCGCTATCCGCACGGCGTGCCCGCGAAAGTGCACGAGCGCATCGAATACGAGCTGACGCTGATCGCCGACCTGAAATACGAAGCGTACTTCCTGACGGTCTACGACATCGTCAGCTACGCGCGCAGCCGCGACATCCTGTGCCAGGGGCGCGGCTCGGCCGCGAACTCGGTGGTGTGCTACTGCCTGCGCGTGACCGAGGTCGATCCCGAGCGCAGTACGCTGCTGTTCGAGCGCTTCATCAGCCGCGAGCGCGGCGAGCCGCCCGATATCGACGTCGACTTCGAACACCAGCGTCGCGAGGAAGTGATCCAGTATCTGTATGAGAAGTACGGCCACGACCGCGCGGCGCTGGCGGCCGCGGTGTCGACCTACCGGCCGCGCGGCGCGCTGCGCGAGACCGGCAAGGCGCTCGGCGTCGATCCGCTGATCGTCGATCGCGTCGCCAAGGCGCACCAGTGGTTCGACGGCCGCCAGGATCTGCTCGCGCGCTTCGCGGCGAGCGGGCTCGATCCCGACGCGCCGCTGATCCGCCGCTGGGCCGCGCTCGCCGCGCAGCTGCTCGATTTTCCGCGCCACCTGTCGCAGCACTCGGGCGGCTTCGTGATCAGCCGCGACAAGCTCACGCGGCTCGTGCCGGTCGAGAATGCGGCGATGGCGGACCGGCGCGTGATCCAGTGGGACAAGGACGATCTCGAATCGCTGAGGCTGATGAAGGTCGACGTGCTGGCGCTCGGCATGCTGTCGGCGCTGCATCGCGCGTTCAAGCTGCTGCCGCCGCGCGACGGCGGCCGCCCGTTCCGCATGACGGACATCCCCCAGGACGACCGGCCGACCTACGACATGATCTCGCGCGCCGATACGGTCGGCGTGTTCCAGATCGAATCGCGTGCGCAGATGTCGATGCTGCCGCGCCTGCGTCCCAAGGACTACTACGATCTCGTGATCGAGGTCGCGATCGTGCGGCCGGGGCCGATCCAGGGCGGCGCGGTGCATCCGTACCTGAAGCGGCGGCAGAAGCGCGAACCCGTCAGCTATCCGAAGCCGGAACTGAAGGTGGCGCTCGAGCGCACGCTCGGCGTGCCGATCTTCCAGGAACAGGTGATGCAGATCGCGATGATCGCGGCGGGCTTCACGCCGGGCGAGGCGGACGAGCTGCGGCGCGCGATGGCCGCGTGGAAGCGCAAGGGCAACCTGGAACAGTACCGCCAGAAGATCGTCGACGGGATGCGCGAGCGCGACTATCCGCCCGCGTTCGCCGAGCAGATCTTCGAGCAGATCAAGGGCTTCGGCGACTACGGTTTTCCGGAGAGCCACGCGGCGAGTTTCGCGCATCTCGTCTATGCGAGCAGCTGGCTCAAGTGCCACCATCCGGCGGTGTTCCTGGTCGCGCTGCTGAACAGCCAGCCGATGGGGTTCTACCAGCCCGCCCAGCTCGTGCAGGACGCGAAGCGGCATCGTGTGACGGTGCGGCCCGTCGACGCGACGCGCAGCGGTTGGGATGCCGCGCTCGAAGGCGATGAGGTCCAGCCCGGCCGCCAGCCGGCCGTTCGCCTGGGCCTCTCGCTGGTCGCCGGGCTGAGCGAGGCGGGCGCGCGGCGCATCGAGGCGGCGGGCGCACGGCAGCCGTTCGCGAGCGTCGACGATCTGGCGCGCCGCGCGAGCCTCGAACGTCGCGATCTCGAAGCGCTGGCAGCCGCGAACGCGCTCGCGCCGCTCGCCGGACATCGTCGCGATGCGCTCTGGCAGGCCGTGGCGGCCGTGCCCGAGCGCGGCCTGCTCGCCGACGCGCCGATCCACGAGACCCTGCGCCCCGCGCTCGGCGCGCCCACCGAGGCCGACGACATTTTCAACGACTACCGCAGCATCGGCCTCACGCTGAACCGTCATCCGCTAGCGCTGCTGCGCCCGGCGCTGCGCGAGGAACGCCTGCAGACGGCCGAGGAACTGAACCAGCGGCGCAGCGGCCAGCTCGCGCGCGGCTGCGGGCTCGTGACGGCGCGCCAGCGGCCGGGCACCGCGAAGGGTGTGCTGTTCGTCACGCTGGAGGACGAGACCGGCTGCGTGAACGTGATCATCTGGCCGGCGCTGCTGGAGCGGCAGCGGCCGGAGGCCGTCGCTGCGGCGCTGCTCGCGGTGTACGGCGTGTGGCAGTGCGAGGGCGAGGTCCGGCATCTGGTCGCGCATTACCTCGTCGACAAGACGCCGCTGCTGAACGGGCTGCGGACGGTGAGCCGCGATTTTCATTGATGGGGCGGCGCGGCCGGCGTGCGCCGTGGCCAACCGTCAGGCCAGGTGCGTTGCCGGCGGTCGACGTCATGCGCACCACGTTGCATACCAGTGCCTCCGACTGGTGCTATTCCGGTCTCATCCGGGTGCAAAAACGTTTGCCGTCGACGTGCGTTTCCTGACCCCGATCAAGTGGATTCGGGTAAATCCCTATCCCGGAGATCGTTGTAAATAAAGGGTTTAAGCGAGCCGATTCGCCCGCCAGACAACGCTCCCAGCGTATCGGCAGGGCTGAGCCCAGTCGAATTGACTGGTATTAGTTTGGTTATATAATGGCCTCGCACCGGAACGCCCCCCGCGTTCGTTTCACGTTCGATGGAAACCCATGGAAATCGGCTGGTCGGCCCTCGCGCCCGACGTTCACAGTGATACGCCGCTCTATCTGCAGCTCGCCCGCAATCTCGCGAGCGCGATTCACGGCGGCGCGTGGCAGGCGGGCGAGGCGTTGCCGTCGGAACGGGTGCTGTCGGTGTCGGTCGGCGTGTCGCGGATCACCGCGCGGCGCGCGCTGTCGCTGCTGGTCGAACAAGGGCTGATCCGGCGCGCGCGCGGCGCGGGCAGCTTCATCACGCCGCGCGTGGCTGATCCGCTGTCGCGCCTCGTCGGCTTCACGGCGAAGATGGAGCAGCGCGGCTTCCAACCCGATTCGGTATGGCTCAAGCGGGCCCTGCGCGCCGCCAGCCGCGACGAGCTGACGCATCTCGGGCTCGCGCCCGGCGCGCTGGTCGCGCGGCTCGAACGGCTGCGCCGAGCGGACGGCATCGTGATGGCGGTCGAGCATTCGACGCTGCCCGCGGCGGTCGTGCCGGATCCGCAGGCGCTCGGCGCGTCGCTGTACCGCTACCTGGAAATGCGCGGCGCATCGGTGGTGCGCGCGCTGCAGCACTTTCGCGCGGTCAACGCGACGCGCGAGATCGCCAAATGGATGGGCGTCGCGCCGGGTGCGGCGCTCCTGCTCATCACGCGGATCGGTTACGGCGCCGATCAGCGGGCGATCGAGGTGACCGAAAGCTACTGCCGTGACGACTATTACGATTTCGTGGCCGAACTGAAACGCTGACGCGCTACGCGCAGCCTGGCCGCCCACTCTCTCGCAGCAAGAGCAGCACCCTTTTACGCGCCATCGAGACCATCAAGAGACAGTCATGCTGACCGGAAACATACTCACCCCCGAAGGCTGGATCCACGGCACGCTCGATTTCGAGAACGGCCGGATCACGGCGTTGTCGGGCGACCGCGTCGATCCGGCGAAGAACGACGCGCAGTACATCCTGCCGGGTTTCATCGACCTGCACGTGCACGGCGGTGGCGGCGCCGACGTGATGGAAGGCGGCGACGCGATCGAGACGATCACGCGCACGCACGCGCGCTACGGCACGACCAGCCTGCTCGCCACCACGATGACGGCGCCGCGCGACGAGCTGATGCGCGTCGTCGCGGGCCTGGGCGACGTCGCGCGCACGCGCACGCCGGGCGGCGCACGCGTGCTCGGCGTCCACCTGGAAGGCCCGTACATCAACCCGGGCAAGCTCGGCGCGCAGCCCGACGCGGCCGTGTCGGCGGTGCTCGACGAAGTGCTCAAGTACCTGTCGATCGCGCCGATCCGCGTCGTCACGCTCGCCCCCGAGATCGCCGGCCACATCGAGATCATCTCGGAGATGGCGGCGCGCGGCGTGCGCGTACAGCTCGGCCACTCGCTCGCGACCTATGACGACGCCGTCACCGCGCTCAAGCACGGCGCGTGCGGCTTTACCCACCTGTTCAACGCGATGTCGCCGCTGCATCACCGCAACCCGGGCCTCGTCGGCGCGGCGCTCGCGCATGCGGAGTACGCGGAGATCATCCCCGACCTGCTGCACGTGCATCCGGGCGCGATCCGCGCGGCGCTGCGCGCGATCCCGCGGCTCTATGTCGTGACCGACAGCACGTCCGCGACCGGCATGCCGGACGGCGAATACCGGCTCGGCAGCCAGCACGTGACGAAGTGCCTGGGCGGCGTGCGCCTGGCCGACGGCACGCTCGCCGGCAGCACGCTGACGATGGACCAGGCGCTGCGCAACCTCGTGTCGCTGGGCCTGCCGATCGCCGACGTGTCGAACCGCATGTCGCGCTACGCGGCCGACTATCTCGGCGTCGCCGATCGCGGCCGCCTCGCGCGCGGCGCGTGGGCCGACGTCGCGGTGTTCGACCGTGACCTGAACCTGACCGCGACCTATGTCGAAGGAGAATCGATTGTCGAATATGCTTAACGAGGCGCGCGAAGCCGCCCAGGTGGTGGCCGCGCAACTCGCCGACACCCGCCGCGTCGAGGCGCTCGCCGCGCACCTGGCCGCGCATGTGCCGCAGGTCGCGCTGACGGTGGCGCGCGGCAGTTCCGATCACGCCGCGAGCTACTTCGCGAGCCTCACGATGAGCCGTCTCGGCGTGCCGGTCGCGTCGCTGCCGATGTCGGTCGCCACCTTGCAACAGGCGCCGCTGCGCGTGGCAGGGCAGCTCGCGCTGGCGTTCTCGCAGTCGGGCAAGAGCCCGGATCTCGTCAATACGATGGCGGCGCTGCGCGACGCCGGCGCGCTCACGGTCGCGGCGGTCAACGTGCTGCCGTCGCCGCTCGCCGACGCGTGCGCGCACCAGCTGCCGCTGCTGGCCGGCCCCGAGCTGTCGGTGGCCGCGACCAAGAGCTATATCGCGATGCTGTCGCTGTCCGCGCAGATCGTCGCGTTCTGGCAGCAGGACGCCGCGCTGCTCGCCGCGCTGCGCGGCCTGCCCGACGTGCTCGTGCAGGCGGGCGGGCTCGACTGGTCGAGCGCCGTCGCCGAGCTGCGCGACGTCGAGCGGATGATCGTGATCGGTCGCGGGCTCGGTCTTGCGATCGCGCAGGAAGCGGCGCTCAAGCTCAAGGAAACCTCCGGCATCCAGGCCGAGGCATTCTCGAGCGCGGAAGTGCGGCACGGGCCGATGGAGCTGATCGACCGCGACTATCCGCTGCTCGTGTTCGCGCCGCCCGGGCCGGAACAGGAAGGCCTCCTGCAGCTGGCGCGCGACATGCGCGCGCGCGGCGCGCGGGTGCTGCTCGCCGCGCCCGCCGGCACGCCCGACGCCACGCTGCCGCTTGCGCAGTCCGCTCACCCGGCGCTCGACCCGATCGCCGCCATCCTTTCGTTCTACGTGATGGCGGCGGATCTCGCCGTCGCGCGCGGCCGCAATCCGGACACGCCGCGTCACCTGAACAAAGTCACCGAAACGCATTGACCAGCCGAGATAAGCGATGAGACGTGCCGAGGAGTCCCTGTTGAAGAATGCATCCCACGACCAGATTGTCCTGCTGGCGCCCTTGACGGGCCCGGTCGTCCCGTTGGCCGAGGTGCCCGATCCGGTGTTTTCGGGCGGCATGTTCGGGGACGGCATCGGCATCGATCCGCTCGACGGCCGGCTCGTCGCGCCGTGCGACGGCGTGGTGTCGCATCTCGCGCGCACCGGCCATGCGGTGACGATCACGACGCCGCAGGGCGCGGAGATCCTGCTGCATATCGGCATCGACACCGTCGAGCTGGCCGGCCGCGGGTTCACCGCGAAGGTCGAGCAGGGCGCGCAGGTGCACACGGGCGACCTCCTGATCGAATTCGACCAGGACGCGGTCGCGCGCGCCGCACACAGCCTCGTGTCGGTGATCGCGATCGCGAACTCGGATGCGTTCGCGGTCGTCGGGCGTCTGGGCGGCGGCCTCGCGACGGCGGGCGAAACCACGCTCCTCACCCTGCGTGCGCAGGGCGCGGCGCCGGCGCAGTCCGCCGAGGCCGCGCCTGCCGCGGCGGCCTCGGCCGAAGTGCGCCGCGCGCTCACGCTGAGCCAGCCGGGTGGCCTGCATGCGCGGCCCGCCGCGCGTGCGCGCGAAGCCGCGCGCGGCCTCGACGCAAAGGTCGAGGTGCATTTCGAGGGCCGCCACGCGGCGATCGAGAGCGTCGTCGGTCTGCTCGGCCTCGGCGCCGGCGAGCACGCGACCATCGAGCTGGTCGGCCGCGGCCCGCAGGCCGCGCGCGCGGTCGATGCGGTCGCCGTCGAACTGCTGCGCGAGGCGCATGGCGAGGTCGAGGAGAAGCCGGCGCGCGCCGCGGTTTCCGCTCAGGCGCCTGCCGTCGCGCGCGGCGCCGGCGTGCCGCTCGATCCGAACACGCTCGCGGGCGTATGCGCGGCGCCGGGCATCGCCGTGGGTACGCTGGTGCGCTGGGACGACGCTGACCTGACGCCGCCCGAACTGGCGAGCGGCACGTCCGCCGCCGAGAGCCGCCTGCTCGACAAGGCGCTGGCCGAGGTCGACGCGGAACTCGACGAAACGGTGCGCCGCGCGTCGCAACGCGGCGCGGTGGGCGAGGCCGGGATCTTCGCGGTGCACCGCGTGCTGCTCGAAGACCCGACGCTGATCGACGCCGCGCGCGACCTGATCAGCCTCGGCAAGAGCGCGGGCCATGCCTGGCGCGAGACGATCCGCGCGCAGATCGCGATCCTGTCGAACGTCGACGATGCGCTGCTCGCCGAACGCGCGGCCGACCTGCGCGACATCGACAAGCGCGTGCTGCGCGCGCTCGGCTACGCGAACACGACCGCGCGCCAGCTGCCCGACGAGGCGGTGCTGGCGGCGGAGGAGTTCACGCCCTCGGATCTGTCGACGCTCGATCGCGAGCGCGTGACCGCGCTCGTGATGGCGCGCGGCGGCGCGACCTCGCATGCGGCGATCATCGCGCGCCAGCTCGGCATTCCCGCGCTGGTGGCGGTGGGCGACGCGCTGCACGCGATTCCGGAAGGCACGCAGGTGGTGGTCGACGCGAGCGCGGGCCGGCTCGAACACGCGCCGACGGCGCTCGACGTCGAGCGCGCACGCACCGAGCGCCGGCGTCTCGCGGGCGTGCGCGAGGTGAATCGCCGCACCTCGCGCGAAGCCGCCGTCACGCATGACGGCCGCACCAGCGAGGTGGCCGCGAACATCGCGACGCTCGACGACGCGAACGTGGCGGTCGACAACGGCGCCGACTCGGTCGGCCTGCTGCGCACCGAGCTGATGTTCATCCATCGCCAGGCTGCGCCGACCACGAGCGAGCATCAGCAGAGCTACCAGTCGATCGTCGACGCGCTGCAGGGTCGCACCGCGATCATCCGCACGCTCGACGTCGGCGCGGACAAGGAAGTCGATTACCTGACGCTGCCGCCCGAACCGAATCCGGCGCTCGGCCTGCGCGGGATCCGGCTCGCGCAGGTCCGGCCGGACCTGCTCGACGATCAATTGCAGGGCCTGCTCGCGGTGAAGCCGTTCGGCGCGGTGCGGATCCTGCTGCCGATGGTGACCGACGTGGGCGAGCTGGTGCGGATCCGTCAGCGCATCGACGCGTTCGCGCGCGCGCTCGGCCGCACCGATCCGATCGAGGTGGGCGTGATGATCGAAGTGCCGTCGGCCGCGCTGCTCGCGGACCAGCTGGCGGCGCACGCGGACTTCCTGTCGATCGGCACCAACGACCTGACCCAGTACACGCTCGCGATGGACCGCTGCCAGGCGGATCTCGCCGCGCTCGCGGACGGCCTGCATCCGGCCGTGCTGCGCCTGATCGACGCGACCGTGCGCGGCGCGGAGAAACACGGCAAGTGGGTGGGCGTGTGCGGTGCGCTGGGCGGCGATCCGGTGGCGGTGCCGCTGCTGGTCGGCCTCGGCGTCACGGAATTGTCGGTGGACCCGGTGTCGGTGCCGGGCATCAAGGCGCGTGTGCGCCGTCTCGATTATCAACTGTGCCGACAGCGCGCGCAGGACGCGCTCGCGCTGGAATCGGCCCAGGCGGTAAGGGCTGCAAGCCGCGAAATCTGGCCGCTGGACTGAACCGGCGTTCGACGAAATCGCATCCATTGCAGGCAATAGAGCTATTAAATCAACGACGAGACATAAGGATTGGAGGACTGAATGGACGGGAACCCGTTTCTGAAAATACAGAGCCTGGGCAGGGCGCTGATGCTGCCGATCGCGGTGCTGCCGGTCGCGGGCATCCTGCTGCGCCTGGGCCAGCCGGATGTGTTCAACATCAAGATGATCGCCGACGCCGGCGGCGCGATCTTCGACAACCTGCCGCTTCTGTTCGCGATCGGCGTGGCGGTCGGCTTCGCGAAGGACAACAACGGCGTGGCGGCGCTCGCGGGCGCGATCGGCTACCTGATCGAAGTCGCGATCATGAAGGACATCGACCCGAAGCTG
>NZ_JAAGNW010000105.1:13125-20195 GCF_010645215.1 Burkholderia multivorans
CGGGGGTCACGGCGGGGCTGCTGTACAACCGCTACAAGGACATCAAGCTGCCGGACTACCTGGCGTTCTTCGGCGGCAAACGCTTCGTGCCGATCATCACGGGGCTCGTGTGCGTGGTGCTCGGGATCGTGTTCGGCTACGTGTGGCAGCCGGTGCAGCATGCGATCGACGCGGCCGGTCAGTGGCTCACGACCGCGGGCGCGATCGGCACCTTCGTGTTCGGGTTCCTGAATCGTCTGCTGCTCGTCACGGGCCTGCACCACATCATCAACTCGCTCGCCTGGTTCGTGTTCGGCACCTTCACGCCGGCGGGCGGCGCGGCGGTGACGGGCGACCTGCACCGCTTCTTCGCGGGCGACCCGACCGCGGGCGGCTTCATGGCCGGGTTCTTCCCGATCATGATGTTCGGCCTGCCGGCCGCCTGTCTCGCGCTGTTCCATGAAGCGCCGAAGGAGCGCCGCGCGGTGGTCGGCGGCCTGCTGTTCTCGATGGCGCTGACCTCGTTCCTGACGGGCGTGACCGAGCCGATCGAATTCAGCTTCATGTTCCTCGCGCCGGTGCTGTACGTGATCCACGCGCTGCTGACCGGGCTCTCGCTCGCGATCTGCCAGCTGCTCGGCGTGAAGCTCGGCTTCACGTTCTCGGCGGGCGCGATCGACTACGTGCTGAACTACGGCCTGTCGACCAAGGGCTGGATCGCGATTCCGCTCGGCCTGGCCTATGCGGTTGCGTACTACGGGCTGTTCCGCTTCTTCATCCGCACCTTCAACATGGCGACCCCGGGTCGCGAGCCGGGCGCGGAACAGGCGCAGGCGGCCTCGTTCGGCAGCGGCGGCTTCGTGTCGCCGACGGCGGGCGCGGCGGTGTCGCGTGCGCAGCACTACATCGCGGCGCTGGGCGGCGCGGCGAACCTGTCGGTCGTCGATGCGTGCACGACGCGGCTGCGTTTGTCGGTGGTCGATCCCGAAAAGGTGTCCGAGGCGGATCTGAAGACGATCGGTGCGCGCGGCGTGCTCAAGCGCGGCGGCAGCAGCGTGCAGGTGATCATCGGGCCGGAGGCGGACCTGATCGCGGACGAGATCCGCAGCGAGATCGGTGCGGGCGCGGCGGCGACGGTATCGGCGGCGGCTGCCGCGCCGGTCGCGGCGGGCGATGCGGGGCCGCTCGATCCGGAGCCGGCGCGCTGGCTTGCGGTGTTCGGCGGCGCGACCAACGTTGCGGCGCTCGGCGCGGTGGCGGCGACGCGCCTGCGCGTGGTGGTGCGCGACCCGTCGGCGGTGGACCGGCAGCGGCTGGCGACGCTCGATGTCGCGTGGGTGTCGGTCGATACGTTCCACATCGTCTGCGGGCAGGCGGCGCAGCGGTATGCGCAGCAGCTGGCGGCGCGCTTGCCGTCGACGGGCGGCAGCGGGGCGGCGGCGCAGCCGGCTTGAAGGATGCGAGACGTGGCCGGGCAACTGGCTCGGTCACGTGAAGGATTGATGAGACGAAGCGGCTTGCGGAATACGCAAGCCGCTTTTTTTGAGGCATGTGTTGTGAAGATAAGGGCGCTGAGTGAGCGCTGAATAGCGAACGGACGTGCGGTCTGCTATTTTCCGCAGAAAGGGCATTCACCGGGGACGGGGCCGAAATTCATTGACGGCCCCTTAATTACCTTACCGAACTCGCTATACCTCTCGATCACGACGCTGCGGCGGAGGTGAGGTGGGAGCGATTGGACGTTTGCAATCTTTTCTGCAATTTCATCGCGAACGTCTTCTCGAAGGTTGGCCCATGCGTTATAGAATGTCTCTACAGGATCGCTCAATTTTAATCTCCTTAAAAATTGCCGCACGTATCGCATTTAGCCTTGCCGGCTTTGATTGATGTGGGGGTATTTTTGCACGTTTTGCACGCCATCTGATACTGTACGAGTGTTTTGCGCATCATTCGGCGTTTGTCCTTGTCCGATACCTCTAAAAGCTTGTCGCTGCTCGATTGAGCGCTATCTAGTATCAATAATTTTTTGTATTCTGAAACAAAGGCTGCATCAGTTAAATTTCTTGCGTCTTTCCAGGAATCATGAAGTCGAGAGTTTTCGATCATGGCTCGTTGCGAGTCAGCCATCATATCCGACCACTTTCCAACTAACGCTAGGAGTCCGATAAGGGCAGCAATAAAGCCGAGCACGCCGCTTGCGATCTTGGTGATTGCTAAAATGACCGGATTGTCGAACATGGTTAGCATGCCGGCTACTGCGATAGGAATGGCGAAGGTGATCCAAGTCAAGATCTTTAGCTTCTTGTTGTAGCCCATCACGCGTTGCTCGAAGAGCCAGGCAGTCCCATATGCTTCGAACTCTTTCTCGAAGCATTTTCGGCGCTCGGCAGCGGTAGGGTGCTGAGGAATAGGTGGTGTGGACATCGATTGAGCTTGATTAATAGAGGAGTGGGTCCGGGGAATCTTGAGTCGTGAGAATTCTAGCGGATTGTCCGGATCAATCCAATTTGTTGCGATGAGGCTTTTGGGGAGGCTGTTCCGAGGTGTATTTTCTATGACTGAATGATGGTGGATTATAACGATATGGTTCAAGCGTTGATGTGACTTGATAGTGCGTAGTGGAAATGTACTTTGTGATTTATCGATGTCATCCGTTGTGCCGGTGAAATGGAAGTGCACATCAATCTGAAACAATTGGCATCATGATTTGGTATTATTGGTGTATAGGTGCCGGCCTTTCGGCCGGCACCGCTCCCATCAGTTATCCGCCAACCCGAACGTCGGCTGCCGATACCCGATCCCCGCCCGCTGCAGCTTCGGTAGTTCGCGCTGCTTGAGCACCGTCGCGAAGCCGGCCCAGTCGTTCTGCAATGCGCTCTTGTCGACGAGATGCGTATCGCCGAGCTTGTAGCGCACGCCCGCCTGATACGGCCGCTCCCAGCCCGCCCGGTGCCATGCGCGTTCCGCGAGCGCGAGCAGGCGCGGATACACCATGTATTCGAGCAACTGGTCGTTGCGCATCACCTCGCCCCACGCCTGCCCCTGCATCCCTTCGAGCTTCGGCGCGGGCCCCGTGCCCGTGACCTCGAACGGATTGCCGTCGCGGTCCGCCATCACCTCGGCATTCTGCGGCAGGTTCTCGGGCGCGAACGAGAACACCTTGTACTCGTCCGTCGCGTGCGAGCCCCAGTAATACCCGCGCTCGCGCGGATTGGTCGTGTACGGGAAGTCGAAGTACAGGTAGTCGGGCAGCGCGAGCACCGTGCGATATCCCTTCGCGCTCCAGTCCCGCGCGCTGTCGGCCGCGCCCCAGAACAGCGTGTCCCACAGCGTCACCATCACGCTGCGCGTGCCGAAGTCCTGCGGTCCGTTCGCGTGCTTGAGCCCATCCTGCCACGCGGCCATCGTGCCGATGCCGTTCGCGTTGACCACCGCGCTCACCTGCTGCGCGAAGCGCGTCGGCAGCTCGTCGGTCGACTTGATCTCGCCCCGCTGCAGCAGTGCGGTGCACATCGGCGAGCGCGCCCACGGCTTGTCCTGCGCGGCGAGGTCGACGCGACCCTTGCCCGGATCGGTGCCGTCGAGCGGCTGGAAGCCCGCGCCGAGCAGGATGTTCTTCGCCTCGTCGCCGCCGAAATGCCAGATCGGCAGCGGCGCCTGCGCGTCCGCATGCATCGCCGCGATCTCGCGGATCACCTTCGTCGCGAATGCAAGCGCGCCCGGCGCACACGGGTTCAGGTAGCTGTGGCGATCGTAGAACTGCACCGACAGCGTGTTCGACGTGTCCTGCGGGTCGAGCAGCCGGTATGCATTCGCTTCCTGCTCGCGCCCCTGCGCATGCAGCCGCCGGTAGCGCGCCTCCATCGACATCACGGCCGCGCGCGCGTGCGCGGGCATGTCGATTTCCGGGATCACGTCGACGAAGCGGTCGGCCGCGTAGCGCAGCAGCGCGATGTACTCGTCGCGACGCAGATAGCCGCCGCCCGAACGGTTGTCCGGACCGGAGCCGAGCTGCGGCAGCAGGCAGACCGATTCGCTCGGATCGTGGCAGCGGCGTCCGCCGATCGCGGTGAGTTCCGGCAGTCCCGGGATCTCGATGCGCCAGCCTTCGTCGTCGGACAGGTGCAGGTGCAGCCGGTTGAGCTTGTACGCACTCATCTGGTCGATCAGGCGGCGCAGCGTCGCGGGGTGCTTGAAGTTGCGCGCGAGATCGACATGCATGCCGCGGTGCGGGAAGCGCGGCGCATCCTCGACCACCATCGACGGGATCGCGCCGCCGCCCGCAGGCGTCAGCGAGAACAGCGTCTGCACGCCGTAATAGAGCCCGGCCGCGTCGTAGCCTTCGATGGTCACGCCCTGGCGGCCGACCGTCAGGCGGTAGCCGCCGGGCACCGCGATGTCGGCGGGCAGGCGGCGCGGCGCGATGCGCCCGCGCACCGTGACGCCGCCGCCGTAGAGGCCGAGCGTGCTCGCGCGCTCGCGCAGCGCGGCGAGGTGCGCCCAGGACAGGTCGGGCAGCGCGAGATCGACGCCGCGCACGTCGAGCGTCGCGTCGCCGAGCTGCTGCCGCAGCACCGCCGGCAGCGCACGCGCGGCCACCGGCTGCGCGACCGCGGGCGGCGCGTTGCCGGTCGAGCTGCTTTGCGCGTCGGCGGGCAGCGATTCGACGTAGCGGGTTTCGTCGTCGGTGTCGTCATAGCGCAGCACGGCGGGCGGCGCGCCCGCGACCACGACGTACGGGCGCGGCAGCACGTCGCTGTAGCGGCGCAGCCAGTATTCGGCGACGAACGGCACCTCGCTGCGCGCGCCCGGCGCGAACCGCACCGCACCCGCGCGCGGCGTCAGCTCGTACAGGTCGCCTGTCAGGTGGCGCAGCGCGAAGCCGGGGTGGTCGATGCGCAGCAGGCGGCGGATGCTGTGCAGATAGAGTTTCCAGCCGGCACCGTCGATCCGGGTCTGGCCGCGGTTGATGAGGATCAGGCGGCCGGTCGCGCAACCGGCCCAGTCGGCCCCGAGATTGGCGCAGGGTACGCCGGCGGCCGCGGCGTTGTTGTTGTCGACCGCGACGCGCAGCGCGAGATTGTTGGACAGCGTGGCGGCGAGCGCGAGCGGATTGACGGGCGGCCAGCCGGCCGCGGGCGCGGTGGCCGCGCCCGCTTGCGGCGCGGCGGCCGGAGCAGCTTGAGCATGCGCAACGGCGCATGCGAATGCGAGGGACGCAACGAGCCCTGCAGCGACAGCGTGCATTCGGTTCATGGGTATTCCTTAGAGAGGTCGGCGATTCGGCGCCGAAAGCGTGATGCCGTGACGAATCCAGGAACTGCGATGAGGCGCGGCCGGGACGCCGCGCGCGCTCACGGGTCGGGCTCGCGCCGGCGATGCCGGCGTGCGGACAGGCGCGCGCTCATCGGCGCGTGCGCAGGGAGGGCGCATCAGGACGCGCGCACGGCGCGCCCCGCGCATCGGCGGATGCGGAGGACAGCACGAAGCGCACCGCAAGGGAATTCTTCACGTCTCCTCCACTGAGTGGATGGGGCCTGTCGTCGGCTTTCCAAAAGATCTTACAAAACCGATGATTGGTGTTCAAGTGGTATTAATCTGGAATTTGATTGGCACTGTGCGGAATGAGGCGGGACGCCGGCCGGCGGGCGCGCGGCGGGCGTAAAAAAGCCCCCGGCCGGGGGCTTCGTTCGGACGCGGTGCGCGGCTCAGTGCTGCGCGGGCTTGGTCTTGGCGGGAACGTCCTTCTGGCGGGCTTCGAGCCACATCGCGTTGACGATGCCGAACGCGAGCGCGACGCCGATGCCGAGAACCCAGCTGAAATACCACATGATCAGACTCCTGTCGAAACATGCCGACCCGGGCGGTTGCCCGGGCGCGGCGTCAGTACATCGTGTGCTTGTTTTCCTCGAGCAGCTGCGGGGTGATCTTGCCGCGCATGACGCGATACACCCAGGTGGTGTACAGCAGGATCAGCGGCAGGAACACGATCACGGCGCCGAGCATCACTTCGAGCGTCAGCTTGCTCGAGGTCGAATCCCACACGGTCAGGCTGCTGCGCGGGTCGAGCGAGGACGGCATGATGAACGGGAACATCGAGAAGCCCGCGGTCAGGATCACGCCGGTCACCATCAGGCCGGTGCAGACGAACGCGGTCTTTTCGAGCTTCGAGCCGGCCAGCAGCATGGCGAGCACGCCGCCCGCGATGCCGACCACGGGCGCGGCGATCATCCACGGGTATTCGCCGTAGTTCGCGAGCCACAGGCCCGAACCGGCCGCCACCTGCTTGAGCAGCGGGTTCGCGACCGAGTCGGCGGGCGCGGCCTGGGTGATGTGATAGCCGCCGATGAACGAGGCGATCAGCACGCCGGCCAGCACGAACAGCACGACCGCGACGAGCGACGAGACGCGCAGTGCGATCGATAGGCTGACGAGCCCGCACAGCAGCGCGAACGGGTTCAGGAGCGCCCAGAAGCCGCCGTGGTAGGTGACGCGCAGGTCGGTGTCGAACGAGAACGGCACGCCTTGCAGCAGGTTGCCGAACGCGACGCCGAACACCAGCGACGGCACGAAGCCGCCCGCGAACAGGCCCCAGTCCCAGCCGGCGCGCCAGCGCGGGTCGGGGCGCTTGTTGCGGTAGTCGAAGCCGACCGGGCGGAAGAACAGCGCGAACAGCACGAGCAGCATCGCGAAGTAGAAGCCCGAGAACGAGGCCGCGTAGACGAGCGGCCAGGCCGCGAACATCGCGCCGCCGGCGGTGATGAGCCAGACCTGGTTGCCTTCCCAGGTCGCGCCGACGGTGTTGACGATGATGCGGCGCTCCTCGTCGGTCTTGCCGAGGAAGGGCAGCAGCGCGGTTGCGCCCATGTCGAAGCCGTCGGTGACGGCGAAGCCGATCAGCAGCACGCCGACGAGCAGCCACCAGATCACTTTGAGGGTTGCGTAGTCCATAGCGATTCCTTATTCGAGTGCGGGGACGCGGTCGTCGTCAGACGGTCGCATCGGCGATCGCCTTTTGCTCGTGGTAGTAACGGCCGGTGTGCAGCGAGGACGGGCCGAGTCGCGCGTACTTGAACATCAGCTTGATCTCG
>NZ_JAAGNW010000105.1:20205-22276 GCF_010645215.1 Burkholderia multivorans
CGTGTAGAACGCGATGAACCCGGCGAGGCTCAGATACAGGTCGGACGGCGTAAGGCTCGACGCGGACAGATGGGTCGGCAGGATGCCGGCGATGGTCCACGGCTGACGGCCCAGTTCCGCGACCACCCAGCCGAATTCGACGGCGAGCCACGGCAGCGGGATCGCCCATACGGCCCAGCGCAGGAACCAGCGGCGGTTTTCCTGCAGCAGCTCGCGCCGCGCGCAGAACCAGAACGCCGCGATGAAGGTCGCGAGGAACAGGATGCCGAGGAACACCATGATGCGGAACGAGAAGAACACGGGCGCGACGGGCGGGATGGTCTTCTTCGCGGCCGCCTTGATCTGCTCGGGCGTCGCGTCGGTGACGTTCGCGGTGAACTGCTTGAGCATCAGGCCGTAGCCGAGATAGGCCTTGTGCTGGTCGAACAGCGCATGGGTCTCGGCGCTGGCGTCGCCTTCCTTGATCTTCTGCAGCGCGCCGTACGCAATCATGCCGCTCTGGATGTGGTCTTCGCTGCGCTTGATCAGGTCCTTCAGGCCGATCACCGGCTCATCGATCGAACGCGTCGCGATCAGGCCGAGCGCGTACGGGATCTTGATCGCGTAGTCGGTGCGTTCCTCCTGCTGGTTCGGCAGGCCGATGATCGTGAAGGCGGCGGGCGCCGGCGTGGTTTCCCATTCCGATTCGATCGCCGCGAGCTTGACCTTCTGCACTTCGCCCGTGGTGTAGCCCGATTCGTCGCCGAGCACGATCACGCACAGCGTCGAGGCGAGGCCGAAGCCCGCCGCGACCGCGAACGAGCGCAGCGCGAAATCGGTGTCGCGCTTCTTGAGCAGGTACCACGACGACACGCCGAGCACGAACATCGCGGCCGTCACGTAGCCGGCCGACACGGTGTGCACGAACTTGACCTGCGCGACCGGGTTGAACAGCACGTCGAACAGGCTCGTCAGCTCCATGCGCATGGTCTGGTAGTTGAATTCCGCGCCGACCGGATTGTTCATCCAGCCGTTCGCGACCAGGATCCACAGCGCGGACAGGTTCGAGCCGAGCGCGACGAGGAAGGTGACGAGCAGATGCTTGACCTTGGACAGGCGGTTCCAGCCGAAGAAGAACAGGCCGACGAAGGTCGATTCGAGGAAGAACGCCATCAGCCCTTCGACGGCGAGCGGCACGCCGAAGATGTCGCCGACGTAGTGCGAGTAGTAGGACCAGTTCGTGCCGAACTGGAATTCGAGCGTGATCCCGGTGGTCACGCCCATCGCGAAATTGATCCCGAACAGCTTGCCCCAGAACTGGGTCATGTCCTTGTAGACCTGCTTGCCGGTCATCACGTAGACGGCTTCCATGATGACGAGGACCCAGGACAGGCCGAGCGTCAGCGGAACGAACAGGAAGTGGTAGAGCGCCGTGATGCCGAACTGCAGACGCGACAGATCGACGACTTCGCTACTTATCATGGTGGTCTCCCTGAGAGGAATCGGAGGCCGGAACCGAGAGCAGCTGCTCGGCGACGGCGGCAGGGGGCAGCGACATGTGCTGCGCCTGCGGGTGATTGAAAAACGCGTACTTGAGCGCCATCAGCAAGACCAGCTTGATGGCGAGCACGATTGCGAGGTCACGGGCGAGGGTGGGGCCCCGGGCCCAGGCCGCAATGCGCGTCCGCCACCCCGACGGGCCCGCGCGCGGCGCGGCTTTCTTGTTGATGAGTATCACGGCGTATCGGATGCTTGGTTCAGGCAGGTTCCTGCCAATTATTCCGGTTTGGGGGCCACTCCATGCATTTGTAGCGCCTTTTGTCCGGATATACCAATTTTACGAGCGGACCGCGAAATCTCTTAGTGCTGCAGTGCGGCACACGGTCGCGAAACCGGCGCAGGAATTTGAGGTGGCTCAACGATTGGGGAGAAAGTCGCGTGCGGGCCGCAACGGCCGGCCGGACTGCTCAAGCCGGCGAATGAATCGGGCGAAAAAAAACCGCTGCGGAGGGCAGCGGTTGCGGTGCGGGAGCCGGAGGCTTACGCGTATTCGGCCAGGGCCGTGCGCATCTTCTTCATCGCGCTGGCCGCG
>NZ_JAAGNW010000106.1:0-4257 GCF_010645215.1 Burkholderia multivorans
GTGCCTTTATCGATGCGCTGGAGCGGCAAATCCTCTACAATCCCGACGCTCGCCGCCGGGCTCCGCGCCCGGGCGCCCCGCACCCAGTCATGACGCCGCCGTAGGCGGCGCAACGCGCGACCCGCGCGAGGAATCCGACCCGCCACCATGAAAGTCATCAGCTCGATCCAGGAACTGCGCGACCAGTTGCGCGGCCAGAACCGCGTCGCCTTCGTGCCGACGATGGGCAACCTGCATGAGGGCCATCTGTCGCTGATGCGGCTCGCCCGGCAGCACGGCGACCCGGTCGTCGCGAGCGTGTTCGTGAACCGCCTGCAGTTCGGTCCGAGCGAGGATTTCGACAAGTATCCGCGCACGCTGCAGGACGACGTCGAGAAGCTGCAGAAGGACAACGTCTACGTGCTGTTCGCGCCGACCGAGCGCGACATGTACCCGGAGCCGCAGGAATACCGCGTGCAGCCGCCGCACGATCTCGGCGACATCCTCGAGGGCGAGTTCCGCCCGGGCTTCTTCACCGGCGTGTGCACGGTGGTCACGAAGCTGATGTCCTGCGTGCAGCCGCGCGTCGCGGTGTTCGGCAAGAAGGATTACCAGCAGCTGATGATCGTGCGGCGCATGTGCCAGCAGCTCGCGCTGCCCGTCGAGATCATCGCGGCCGAGACCGTGCGCGACGCCGACGGCCTCGCGCTGTCGTCGCGCAACCGCTTCCTGAGCGAACGCGAACGCGCGGAGGCGCCGGAACTCGTGCGCACGCTGCATCGCGTGCGCGACGCGGTGCTGGGCGGCGCGCGCGACCTCGCGGCGCGCGAGCGCGATGCGCTCACGAGCCTCGCCGCGCGCGGCTGGCAGCCCGACTACGTGTCGATCCGCCGGCAAGCGAACCTGGTCGCGCCCGACGCGGCGCAGCTCGAAGCCGGCGAGCCGCTCGTCGTGCTCGCGGCCGCGAAGCTCGGCACGACCCGCCTCATCGACAACCTCGAAATCTGAAGCACGAAGGAGTCACCATGCAGCGCCACATGCTGAAATCGAAGATCCACCGCGTCGCGGTCACGCACTGCGAGCTGCATTACGAAGGCTCGTGCGCGATCGACGAGGATCTGCTCGAAGCCGCGAACATCGTGGAGAACGAGCGCCTCGACATCTGGAACATCAACAACGGCGAGCGCTTCTCGACCTATGCGATCAAGGGTGAGCGCGGCAGCGGCATGATCTCGCTGAACGGCTCGGCCGCGCGGCGCGCGCAGCTCGGCGACCTGGTGATCATCGCCGCGTTCGCGCTGGTCGACGAGACGGCGCTGCAGGCCGGCTGGAAGCCGGACCTGGTGTTCGTCGACGAGCACAACAAGATGAAGGGCAGCCGCGACCACGTGCCGACCCAAAGCTGGACCTGAGCGGCGCGCGCCGCCCCGGCCACCCCGCGACCCGTCCGGGCGCGGGGTTTTTTTATGCGCGCGTCAGGCGCGCGCCTGCGCCCACTCGACGATCGGCTGCCACTGCTCCAGGTCCTTGTCGACCCGGCTCTTCGCGACGTCCCACAGCGTGAGGCCGTGCGCGGCGAGCTGCACGTAGTTCTGGGTGTCGCGCACATAGCCGAGCACCGGCAGCTTGAGGCCCTCGACGAAGCGGTGCAGCTGGTCGGCCGAGCGCGTGCGCGCATCGACCCGCATGCCGACGATCCCCACCTCCACCGCGCCCTTGCGCACCGCCTTCTCGTTCGCGAGCCGTTCCAGGAATTGCTGGGTCGCGAGAATATCGAACAGCGACGGCTGCAGCGGCACGATCACCTTGTCGGCGAAGTCCAGCGCGAGATTCAGGCGGCTGCCGTGCAGGCCGGCCGGGGTGTCGATCACCGCGTATTCCAGGCCGCGCGGCGGCTTGGAGGGCGCATCGGGATCGAGCGGCCAGGTCTCGATCGGCGGCAAGGTCGACGGCCGCAGATCGAGCCACGCATGCGCGGACTGTTGCCGGTCGAGATCGGCCAGCGCGACCCACGCGCCCTGCGCCGCGAAATACCCCGCCAGATTGGTGGACAGCGTGCTCTTGCCTACGCCGCCCTTCGGATTCGCCACCACGATCACCGTCATGAATTCCCCCCGAAAAAGCCCGTCGGCGGCGCCGGCCGGAGCCCGCGCCGCACAAGTTGCGGATACAGGGAGCGATGATATCGGCAAATGCGGCCGCGGACGACGGCCACCCGCGCGGCGACGCGGGTTTCAGGCGGCGCGCAGACGCTCGACCGCGAACGCGCCCGCGCCGAGCAGCGCCTGCACCGCGAGCGTGACCGCCCAGAACGCCGGATATTCCCAGCCGCCGTTGGGCGCGGCGAAGCTCCAGCCGTTCGGCAGGTGCGCGAGCACCGCGCCCAGCATGAACGGCAGCAGCACGAGCGCGGCGAACCGCACCCGGAAGCCCGCCAGCAGCGCGAGGCCGCCCGCCAGCTCGACCGCCGTGGTCAGGTAGGCCAGCCAGCCCGGCAGCCCGAGCGAGGCGAAGAACTGCGCGGTGCCCGGCAGCGTGAAGACGAACACCTTCTGGGCGACGTGCGCGAGATACAGCACGCCGAGCGCGACGCGCAGCAGCGTGGCGGCCAGATCGGTCAGTCGGGTCGGGTTCATGTCGGGTTCCTTGTTCCGGTTCGGTGAAATCGATGGAACGGACTTTATTCGAACCCGGCGAGTTGAAAAATCGCCTGATTGGCTTTAATTATTTCTCAATAGGAATGAATTGCGGCGTAACCGGCCGCTTTCATGCAAACGCGTCGAATACGCGCGGCAAGTCGAGATGGGCGGCCAGCGTATCGGCGAGCCGCTCCAGCGACGCCTCGCGCAGCGCCGGGTAGTCGACCGCCTCCGCGCCGCCGTCGAGGCCCGCCCACGCGAGCAGCGCCGCGCACGCGCCGGGCGCGTCGAACAGCCCGTGCACGTAGGTGGCCAGGATCTGCCCGTCCTCCGAGCGCGCGCCGTCGTCGCGCTCGCCCGCCGCGCCGTCGAGCCGCAGCGCGGGCGCGGCAAGCGCGGGGCCGTGCGTCTCGCCCATGTGGATCTCGTAGCCGGCCAGCGCCGGCGCGCCGCCGAACGCGAGCCGGCCGGTCACGTTGACGAGGGTCTTGTCGGGCCGCAGGGTCGTCGCGTAATCGAACAGGCCCAGGCCCGGCACGCAGGCGGGCGGCCCCTCCAGGCCATGCGGATCGTCGAGGGTCCGGCCCAGCATCTGCATCCCGCCGCAAATCCCGAGCAGCTTCCCGCCATAGCGCAGATGCCGCTTCAGCAGCGCCGCCCAGCCCTGCTCGCGCAGCCAGCCCAGATCGCGCTGCACGTTCTTCGAGCCCGGCAGGATGATCAGGTCCGCGGCCGGCACCGGCCCGCTTTTCCAGTAGGTGAAATCCACGCGCGGATGCACGCGCAGCGGATCGAAATCGGTGTGGTTGCTGATCCGCGGCAGCGCGGGCACCACCACCCGCAGCACGCCGGCGTCGCGCTCGGCGGCGACGGTGCGCGCCTGCGCGGGCAGCATGTCCTCGGCGTCGAGCACGAGCCCGTGCAGGTACGGCACGACGCCCAGCACCGGCTTGCCGGTGCGCGCCTCCAGCCAGTCGAGCCCCGGCTTGAGCAGCGCCGGGTCGCCGCGAAAGCGGTTGATCACGAACCCGCGCACCCGCGCGCGCTCGCTGTCCGACAGGCACGCGAGCGTGCCGATCAGGTGCGCGAACACGCCGCCGCGATCGATGTCCGCAACCAGCACCACCGGGCAGTCGACCCGTTCGGCGAAACCCATGTTCGCGATGTCGCCGTCGCGCAGGTTGATCTCGGCGGGACTGCCCGCGCCCTCGACGACCACCGCGTCGTAGCCCGCGCGCAGGCGCGCATACGATTCGAGCACCGCCTCGAACGCGATCGGCTTGTACGCGTGATAGGCGCGCGCATCGAGATTCACGCGCGCGTGGCCGTGGATGATCACCTGCGCGCCGCGGTCGCTGGTCGGCTTGAGCAGCACCGGATTGAAATCGGTATGCGCAGGGACGCCGGCCGCGAGCGCCTGCAGGGCCTGCGCGCGGCCGATCTCGCCGCCGTCCGCCGTGACCGCGCTGTTGAGCGCCATGTTCTGCGGCTTGAACGGCGCGACGCGCGCGCCCGCGCGGCGCGCAAGCCGGCACAGCCCGGCGACGAGCGTGCTCTTGCCCGCGTCGGAGGTGGTGCCCTGGATCATCAGCGTGCCGCGCACGCGCGCGGGGGAAACGGAGGCGGTCATCGAAGCGGG
>NZ_JAAGNW010000106.1:4310-10355 GCF_010645215.1 Burkholderia multivorans
CTCGCGCATCACCGCGCACGGCGCCCCGCCGGCTGGGCGCTCGTCGAGGCGCCCGTCGAGCTGGCGCAGGCCCTGCTGCGGCTCGACGATCCCGACGCCTGCGTGCTGGTCGACTGCCTCACGCTGTGGCTCGCGAACCTGCTCTGCCCCGCCGACGGCGCGCCCGTCGACCCGGCGCTGTACGAGGCGCGGGTCGCCGAGCTGGAAGCCGCGCTCGGCGTGACGCGCGCGCGGCTCATCGTCGTCAGCAACGAGATCGGCCTCGGCGTGGTGCCGCTCGGCGCGGAAACGCGCCGCTACGTCGACGAACTGGGCCGGCTCAACCAGCGGATCGCCGCGCTCGCGACGCGCGTCACGCTGCTCGTCGCCGGGCTGCCCCTCGACCTGAAGCACGGGCGGGCCGGCTGATGCTGATGCTGTCGATGCCTGCCGTCGCGATCCTCGCGATCGCCGCGTTCCTCGTCGATCTGCGCATCGGCGAACCGCGCGCCGGCCATCCGCTCGTCGGCTTCGGGCGGATCGCCGCGCATCTCGAAACCACCCTGAACGACGGGCGGCGCGGCCGCCTCGTCGGGCTCGCCGCCTGGTGCATCGCGGTGGTGCCGCTCGTCGCGCTCGCCGCGTGGTTCACCGCGGTCCTGCCGTGGGCGCTCGCCGCCGCGCTGCACGTGGCGCTGCTGTGGTTCGCACTCGGCGCGAAGAGCCTCGCCGATCACATCGCGCCCATCGCGGCCGCGCTCGCGCGCCGCGACCTCGCCGACGCGCGCGCGCTGACCGCGCGCATCGTCTCGCGCGACACGCGCGACGCGGACGCCAACGCGCTGTCGCGCGCCGCCGTCGAATCGGCGCTCGAGAACGGCAACGACGCGATCTTCGGCGCGCTGTTCTGGTTCGCGATCGCCGGCGGCCCGGGCGCGCTGCTGTTCCGCCTCGCCAACACGCTCGACGCCATGTGGGGCTACAAGACCCCGCGCCTGCTGCGCTTCGGCTGGGCCGCCGCGCGCATCGACGACGCGCTCAACTGGATCCCCGCCCGCCTCACCGCGGCGAGCTACGCGCTGCTCGGCGACACCGCGAACGCGTGGCGCTGCTGGCGCACCCAGGCGCGCCTGTGGGACAGTCCGAACGCCGGCCCGGTGATGGCCGCCGGCGCAGGCAGCCTCAACGTGGTGATCGGCGGCCCGGCCGTCTATCACGGCACGCTCGAAGTCCGCCCGGTGCTCGGCGCGGGCCAGCCGGCCGGCCCGGGGCACGTGCGGGCGGCCCTCGCGCTGGTCGCGCGCACCGCGATCCTGTGGCTCGCGCTGATGCTGGTCGGCGCGGCCTTCGCGCTCGCGACGCATCATGGCTGACGCGCCGATCGTCCACGGCGGCAACCTGCGCGAGGCCGCGCGCCGCCACGACATCCCGGTCGACAGCTGGCTCGACCTGTCGACCGGCATCAATCCGCGCGGCTATCCGGTGCCGCCCGTGCCCGCCGCCGCGTGGCGCCGCCTGCCCGACGACGACGACGCGCTCGCGGCCGCCGCCGCGCGCTACTACGGCGCGCCGGACGCCGCCCACGTGCTGCCGGTCGCCGGCAGCCAGGCCGCGATCCGCGCCTTGCCCGCGCTGCTGCCGCGCGGCACGGCCGGCGTCGCGCCGCTCGCGTACGGCGAATACGGGCCCGCGTTCGCGCGCCACGGCCATGCGGTCGAGGCGTTCTCGTGCGCGCACGACACCTTGCCCGCGACGCTCACCCATCTCATCGTCGGCAACCCGAACAACCCGACCACCGAACGCGTCGCGCCCGCGCGCCTGCTGCACTGGCACGCGCAGCTGCACGCGCGCGGCGGCACGCTGATCGTCGACGAGGCGTTCGCGGACGCGGACGACGTCGATTCGCTCGCCGCCGAGGTCGGGCGCGCGGGCCTGATCGTGCTGCGCTCGGTCGGCAAGTTCTTCGGGCTCGCCGGGATCCGCGCGGGCTTCGCGCTGGCCGCGCCCGACCGGCTGCGCGACCTGCGCGACCTGCTCGGCGCGTGGACCGTGAGCGGCCCCGCGGGCCATGCGATCACCGCCGCGTTCGCCGACGCGGACTGGCAGCAGGCCGCCCGCGCGCGGCTCGCGGCGGACGGTGCGCGGCTCGCGGCCGGCCTGCGCGCGCAGGGCTTCGCGACGCGGGCGACGCCGCTGTTCAGCTGGACCGACGATCCGCGCGCCGCCGCGCTGCACGAGGCGCTTGCGCGGCGCGGCGTCTGGACCCGCTACTTCGCGCACGCGCCGAGCGTGCGGATCGGCCTGCCCGCGGACGAGGCGGAATGGCGGCGCTTCGAACAGGCGCTCGCGGATGCCGTCGCGACGCTCGCCGATCCGACGACCGCCGCCGCCCCGGTTCCCCTGTCATGACACGCAGGCTGCTCCGTCTCCTCGCCGCCTGCGCCTGCGCCTGCGCGTGCGCCGCGCTCGTCGCCGGCGCGGCGCACGCGGCCATCACCGTCACCGACGACGACGGCCGGACCGTGACGCTCGCCGCGCCGGCGCGGCGCGTGATCAGCCTCGCGCCGCACGTCACCGAGCTGATCTACGCGGCGGGCGGCGGCGATCGCCTGGTCGGCGCGGTGTCGTACAGCGACTACCCGCCCGCCGCCCGCGCAGTGCCGCGCGTCGGCGACAACAAGGCGCTCGATCTCGAACGGATCGCCGCGCTGCGGCCCGACCTGATCGTGGTCTGGCGGCACGGCAACGCCGATCGCCAGACCGACCGGCTGCGCGCGCTCGGCATCCCGCTGTTCTTCAGCGAGCCGAAGCAGGTGGACGACATCGCCGGCTCGCTGACCCGGCTCGGCGACCTGTTCGGCACGCGCGCGACCGCCGACGCGGCGGCGGCCGACTACCGGCGGCGGATCGCGGCGCTGCGCACGCGCTATGCGGGGCAGCCGCGCGTCGACGTGTTCTTCCAGGTCTGGGACCGGCCGCTGATGACGCTCAACGGCACGCACATCATCAGCGACGTGATCGCGCTGTGCGGCGGCCGCAACGTGTTCGCGCCACTGAAGCCGCTCGTGCCGTCGGTGACCGACGAGGCGGTGCTGGCCGCCGATCCCGAGGCGATCGTGACCACGCGCACGGGCGCGACCGAGTCGGACGCCCCGCCGCCGAGCCTCGACCGATGGCGCGCCTGGCCGGCGTTGAAGGCCGTCGCGCGCGGCAACCTGTTCGCGATCGACGGCGACTGGCTGACCCGGCCCGCGCCGCGCCTCGCGCTGGGCGCGGAGGCCTTGTGCAAGGATCTGGAGCAGGCGCGCGCGCGGCGTCCGAAACCGTGAGGGTCGCGCCATGGCGGGCGCTGCCGTATTGATCTCGCCGTAACGGCCGCGCCGTATCGGCCGCGCCGTAACGGCCGCGCACGCCTTGGCGACACCGGCGCGCACCGACCACGCCGATGCAGGACGTCGCCAGGCGATCGCGAACAGCGAAGCCGCGCATACGAGCGGCGATTCTCATGAACGCCGCCGAGCGCCCACCGCCGCTCACGTCGCCCGCAGGTCGACGACCGTCCTGCCCTGCCCCTGCCCCTTCGCCAGATCGCCCGCGGCTTCGACGACCCCTTCGAGCGGAACCTCGCGCAGCATGGCATCGAGCGCCGCGCGCGGCACGCATTGCGCGAGCCGCTGCCACGCCTCGATCCGGCGCGGGATCGGGCAGCGCACCGAATCGATGCCGACCACGGAGACGCCGCGCAGCAGGAACGGAAACACGGTGGTTTCCAGTTCGATGCCGCCGACGAGCCCGCATACCGCCACGCAGCCGCCGTAGGCGAGCCGCGCGAGCGCCGACGACAGCACCGGGCCGCCCACGGTATCGACGACACCCGCGAACAACTCCGGCTCCATGCCGTGACGGCCGGGCTTCAGCGCCCCGGCGTAATCGTCGCGGCCGATCGTGCGCGCCGCGCCGAGCGACTTCAGATACGCCTCGTTCCCGGGCCGGCCCGTCATGGCGACGACGGTATAGCCGAGCTGCGCGAGGATCACGATCGCCAGGCTGCCCACGCCGCCGCTCGCGCCCGTCACGAGAATCTCGCCGCTCGCGGGCCGCACGTCGTGCCGCTCCAGCGCGAGCACGCACAGCATCGACGTGAGGCGGGCGGTGCCGATCCCCATCGCCTGCCGCAGCGTAAGCCCCGGCGGCAGCGGGACGAGCCAGTCGGCGTCGACGCGCTCGACCTGCGTGAAGCCGCCCCAGCGCCGCTCGCCGAGCCCCCAGCCGGTCAGCACGACGGCGTCGCCCGGCCGGAAGCGCGACGTCGCCGAGGTCGCGACGACGCCGGCGAAATCGATGCCCGGAATCGCCGGAAACGTGCGGATGATGCCGCGATTGGCCAGCGCCATCGCATCCTTGTAGTTGATGCTCGAATAATGCACGTCGACGGTCACGTCGCCGTCCGGCAGATCATCGACGCCCAGCCATTCGATCGACGGCGCGACGACGCCGTCCGTCTCCTTCAGCATCAGGGCCTTGAATCGTGATGCGCTCATCAGCGTCTCCTGCAATACGAAGCGCGCGGCGTCACGAGGACGCGGCGCGCTTCGTGATTGAACTGGCGGCGCGCATGCCGGGCAGCGCGTCGACGAAAAAGTCCGCCTGCAGCGGCGAGCCCGCCTGCACGTCGTACTGCGCGAAATCGCGCACGCCCGCGGCCAGCAGCACCACGTCGTCGATGAAGAAGTTGCCGGTGCAGGTGGTCGCCGGCTGCGTGAGGATCGCATGGGCGGCGTCGGCCATGATCTCGGCCTTGCGCGACGCGGCGATCAGGTCCGCGCCGCCCAGCTCGTTGCGCACTGCCGCGGTCGCGATCGTCGTGCGCGGCCACAGCGAGTTGACCGCGATGCCGACGTCCTCGAATTCGGCCGCGAACGCGAGCGTAAACAGGCTCATCGTGTACTTCGCGATCATGTACGGCGGGTAGTCGCGAAACCATTTCGGGTCGGTCGACAGCGGCGGCGACAGCGTGAGGATGTGCGGATTCGGCGCCTTGAGCAGATACGGCACGCACGCCTGCACGCACACGAAGGTCCCGCGTCCGTTCACGCCGTGCATCAGGTCGTAGCGTTTGGGCGGCGTATCGAGCGTGCCCGTCAGGCGGATGGCGCTCGCGTTGTTCACGACGATGTCGATCCCGCCGAAGGCGGCCGCCGTCTCCTCGACTGCGGCCTGGACGCGGGCTTCGTCGCGGATGTCGACGATCAGCGGCAAGGCCCGGCCGCCCGCGTCCTCGATCGCCTTCGCGGCCGTGAACACCGTGCCGTCGAGATGCGGGTGAGGCGTCGCGGTCTTCGCAGCGAGCGCGACGTTCGCGCCGTCGCGGGCCGCGCGCAGCGCGATCGCGAGGCCGATGCCGCGGCTGCCGCCCGACATGAACAAGGTCTTTCCGGCAAGGTTCATCTGTCTCTCCGTCATGGCCGCGCGCCTGGGCGTCGCCGGAATCGTCCCTTCAGGCCACGCGCCGCGGCTCCGCCGCCGCGCCGCGTGCGCCCCGCTTCCCGCCCGGACGCACGCCGGATCGTCCGCCCGCGTCCGCCGGCGCGCCGTCGAGATCCGGAAACTGCCGCCGGATCGCCTGGTCCAGTTGCGGCACGCTGCGCTGCACGGCCAGCCAGACGAGCTTCTTCAGCCGCGCGGAATCGTGCGTGTGTTTCAGGTATTCCGCGCGCATGCCGATCAGCCGCCACGGAAAATCCGGCAGGCGCAGGCGGTATTCGGGACTGAGGCAGGTCCACGTGTAACCGATGAGTTCGATGTTGCGCACGACGGCGTCCTGCAGCAGGTCGGACCCGTCGAGCGCCTGGCGGCCGTCGCGCGTGTATTCGCGAATGCGCCCGATCCGGTGCTGCATGTCCCGCAAATGACGCATATCGTCATCCATGTTTCGTTCTCCCACGCATCGACTCGCCGTCGCGCGCATTGCAGATGGCCGGGCCGCGGCAGGTCGACGCCGGGCGCTCATGCGGCGAGCGCGTCCGAAATCGCGTCGAGAATGAAGCTGCGATCATCGACGACCCC
>NZ_JAAGNW010000106.1:10365-22163 GCF_010645215.1 Burkholderia multivorans
ATCGCGCGTGAACAGGTTGAACTCGCCGCTCGTGAATTCGCGCCAGGCGAGCGCATCCTCGTGCGTCACGTAGATGTCGTCGCGGCCCCGGAAGCTCGTGATCGGCATCGACCAGCCCGAATTCGGTGCGAACACGTAGCGGCTCGCCATCTCGAATTCGGCCCGCACGACGGGCAGGACCAGCTCGCGCAGCTCCGGAATCGCGAGCATCTGTTCCGTCGCATCGATCTGGAAGTGGCGCAGCGCTTCGGCGAGCACGTCGTCCGGCTGACGATAGAGCGGCGCGGTGCCGTCGAAATCGCGCAGGCCGAGCAGCATCGTCGTGAGCTTGCGCTCGAACGCGGCGTCGGCCATGAGCCGGTGCGGCGGCCGCGCGCCCGACGCGAACAGATGCACGGGCGCGACGCCCTCGCGGTCGATCAGCGCACGCGCCGTCTCGTACATCGTGAGCCCGCCGATGCAGTGCCCGAAGAACGCGACCGGCTTGTCGAGCAGCGGACGCAGTTCCGCGAGCAGCCCGTCGACGAACCGGTCGATCCGGTTCACGGGCGGCTCGCCGATCCGCGACAGCCGGCCGGGCGGCTCGACCGCGAAAATCTCCGCGTGCGGGTCCGCGCCGTTGGCCCAGGCGCGATAGATCGCCGAACCGCCGCCCGCGAACGGGAAGCAGATCAGCCGGTAGCGCGCCGCGGGATTCGGCCGGATCTCCGCCAGCCAGCGTTCGCGCCGGGGCGCAGCCGCGCCCTGCGCGAGCACGGCGGGCGCAGCCGGTCGCGCCGCCTCGCCCGCCGCCGCGGCGATCTTGAGCTTCGGCAGCAATTCGTCGACGAGCTGGTCGAGACTCGGGCCCTTGAGCATCGCCGCGGCCGGCAGCCGCACGCCGACCGCCGCGTCGAGCTGATTGATCAGCGTGATCGCCATCAGCGAGTCGAGCCCCAGCTCGCGCAGCAACTGCGTCGAATCGAAATCGCCCTTGATCTCGAGGACCGCGCGGACCATCTGGCCGACGATGTCGCGCAACACGTCGCGCCGTTCGCCGTCCGGCGCGGCCGCGAGCCGCGCATCGACCTGCGCGCGCGTGAAGAGCGCATTGACCGCATGCGCCGGCGCGCCGCGCACGAGCCGCTCCAGCAGCGCCGGGCTTTTCGGGTACTGCGCGGCCCACTGCGGCCACTCGGTCAGCGTCACGACGCTTTGCCGGATCCCGCGCGCGAGAATCGCATGCAGCAAGGCAATGCCGTCTTCCGCGTCGATGTACTCGGTCCCGCGCGTGCGCCAGATCGCCGCGCCCCGCTCGCCCGACTCGGTCGCGAGGCCGGCGCCGCCCCACGGGCCCCAGTTGATCGCCTGCGCAGGCAGGCCGAGCCGGCGGCGATGCTCGGCGAGGCCGTCGAGGAACGCGTTGCCGGCGACGTAGTTCGCCTGTCCCATCGCGCCCGTCACGCTCAGCACCGACGAGAACAGCACGAAATGGTCGAGCGGCAGATGGCGCGTCGCGGTATGCAGCGCCCAGCCGCCGAGCACCTTCGGGCCGGTCGTGCGCGCGAACTTGTCCCAGTCCATCTGCGCCAGCACGCCGTCGTCGAGATTGCCTGCGCAGTGGAACACGCCTTTCAGCGGCGGCAACTCGGCGCCGATCTGCTCGATCAGCGCATGCGTATCGGCTGCGCGCGCGACGTCGGCCTGCTTGACGACCACGTTCGCGCCCTGCCGTCGCCACGCGTCCAGCACCGCGCCGAGCGCCTCGCCGGGCGCGCGCCGCGCGGTCAGGACCAGGTGCCGGACGCCCTGCGCGGTCACGAGCCAGTCCGCGACCTTCAGGCCGAGCGCGCCGAGCCCGCCCGTGAGCAGATAGGTCGCGGCCGGATCGAACGGCGGGACGATCCGCTCGGGCGCCGGCTCGTCGTCGTGGTCCAGACGCAGCGCATAGCGACGCCCCGCGCGCACCGCGACCTCGCTTTCGCCGTCGCCCGCGAACAAGGCCGCGCCCAGCGCCGCGACATCCTCTTCGCCGCCGAGGTCGATCGTCCCGGCCCACAGCTCCGGATATTCGAGCATCGCGACGCGCCCGATGCCGCACAGCGACGACTGCAGCGGATCGCCGCCCGACGCGCGCGGCGCGGGCGCATGCGCGCCGCGCGTGACGAGCCACACGCGCGGCAGCGGGTCGGCAAGCGCCGCGAGCGCGTGCACCAGCGAGAGCGTGCGGCCGCTCGCCCGGCGCTCCGCGGCCGCGAGCGCATCGACCGTGGTCGTCTCGTCGACCCGCTCGCCGAGCCCGTGCGCCAGCACGACGCCGATGGGACCGGTCGAGCCGACCGCGCACTCGGCCAACGCAGCGCTCAGCGCCGTCCGGACCTCGGCATCCGAGCCCGCGTCCGGCAGCGGCAGGACCGCCGCGCGATGCCCGAGCGCGCGCAACTGCGCGTCGAGCGCGTCGGCGATGCCGCGCTCGGCGCCCGTGACGATCAGCCAGTCCGAAGGCCCGGCCGCCGCGGCCTCCGGCAACGGCGGCGTCGCGCGCTCGACCCATTCGAGCCGATGCAGCGCGCGATTGCGCGACGCGCTCGCGCGCGGCGCGAGCTGCGCGCGCGTGATCGGCTTCACGGTCAGCCCGCCGAGCAGCGCGACCGGCGCACCGTCGTCGCCGTAGATTTCGATATCGAACGTCACGACGTCCGGCTGCGCGACCTGACGACGCTTCGCCCGCACCCACGCGTGCGCCGCGCCGTTGCGCGCCGTCTCGAAGCGCTCGATCGAAATCGGCAGCCACGTGCCTTCCGGCTTCGCTTCGAGGTCGGCCAGGCTCCGATACTCGGGAACCAGCGCCGGATAGACGTGCAAGCACGCATCGAGCAGCGCGGGATGCAGCGCGTACGCGGCCGCGTCGAGCGGCTCGGGCAGTTGCACGCGGCTCACCGCTTCGTCGTCGCCGCGCCACAGCGCGACGATGCCGCGGAAACCCGGGCCGTAGCCGAACCCGAGCGGCGCGATCGCCTCGTAGTAGCGCGCCGGATCGAGCTGCGCCATCCGCTCGACGCCGAGCGAGGCCGGCAACGGCGTCGCGAGCGGCGCGAGGCGCGACGCCGCGAGCGCGCTCACGCGGGCGCGCAGGTGACGGCGCCAGGTTTCGTCGCCGACGGCCCGGCTGGCCAGCTCGGCATCGACCTCGTCGTCGCCCTGCAGGATGATCTGCACGGCGCGCGCGCCGTCGTCGGGAATGACGAGCGCATCGTCGTAGGTCAGCGATTCGATCGCGACGGCTGCGCCGCCCGCCCGCTCGCGCGCGGCCGCGGCGAGCGCGACGAGCCCGGCCACGACCGGCAGCACGGCCAAGCCGAAGATGCGGTGATCGGTGAGCCACGGCATCGCGTCGAGGTCGTAGGTCGCCGCGAACTGCCAGGCGGCGAGCGGCGACGACAGGCGCCGGCCCGTCAGGTCGGCGCCCGCTCGTGCGGCCGCGCCCGCGCCGGCCGCCGCGCCGCCCTGGCCGGCGTCGAGCCAGTAGCGCTCGCGCTCGAACGCATAGGTCGGCGCGGATACGCGGCGCCGCGCATACGGCGCGTCGAACGCGCGCCAGTCGACCGGCGCACCGGTGCGCCACAGCGCGGCGAGCGTCGCCGTCAGCTCGCTCCATTCGCGGTCGCGGCCGATCGAGGCGAGGAAGCGCCGCCCATCGGCTGCGTCGTTCCCCAGGATCTGCTGCGCGAGCGACACGAGCGTCGTGCCCGGGCCGACCTCGACGAAATCGACGATGCCGGCCCGCGCGAGCGCGCGCACGCCCGCGATGAAATGCACGGGCTGCAGCGCGTGATCGCGCCAGTAGCCGGGCGTCGGCGGGCCGTCGGCCAGCTCGCCCGTCAGGTTCGCCACCAGCGGGAGGCGCGGCGCGGCCGCGTGATGATGGCCCGCGAGCGCTTCGAGTTCGGCCGCCGCGCGCGTCATCAGCGGCGAGTGGAACGCATGCGACACGGTCAGCTCGCGCCCGCCGATGCCGGCCTGCCGCGCCCGCTCGACCACCTCGGCCACCGCGTCGGCGCTGCCCGACACGACGGTGTTCTCGGGCCCGTTGTACGCCGCGACGGCGATGCGCTGCGGGTCGCTCGCGTCGAGCAGGCGCTCGACGTCCGCCGCCCCCGCGAACAGCGCCGCCCTCGCGCCGCCCTTCGGCAGCGCCTGCATCAGCCGGCCGCGCGCCGCGATCAGCGCGAGGCCGGTTTCGAGGTCGTAGCAGCCGGCCACGCAGGCCGCCACGTATTCGCCGACGCTGTGCCCCAGCACCGCGTTCGGCACGATGCCCCACGAGCGCCAGAGTTCGGCGAGCGCCCACTCGATCGCAAAGAGCGCCGGCTGCGCGTAGGCCGTCTCGTCGATCAGCGCCTTCGCGCGCGCATCGCCGTAGAGGACCGACAGCAGCGGCGTGTCGAGATGCGGGCGCAGCAGCGCGTCGCAGCGATCGAGCGCGTCGCGGAACACGGGCTGGGTCCGGTACAACTCGGCCGCCATCCCCGCATACTGCGAGCCCTGCCCGGTAAACAGGAACGCCAGCGGGCGCGTCTCGCCGCGCGTCGCGACGGACGGCGCCGCGAGCTGGGCCGACAGCTCGCCCGCCGTGTTGCCGATCGCGGTCAGCCGGACGTTGAGCTGCACGCGCCCGGTGTTCGCGGTATGACAGAGATCGGCGAGCGGCTGGTCCGTCGCCGCCAGATGCTGACGCCAGCGGTCCGCGAGCGCGGCGAGCGCGCGCTCCGAGCGGGCCGACAGCGCGAGGACGTGCAGCGGCCGCTCGTGCGCCGCCGCCCGCGCCGGCACGGACGCCGGCGCGGGCGCCTCCTCGAGCACGGCGAACGCATTCGTGCCGCCGAGCCCCAGCGAATTGACGGCCGCGAACCGGGGCGCAGCGCCGCGCGGCCAGTCGCGCAGCGCGGTATTCACGAAGAACGGCGTCTGCGCGAACGGAATCCGCGGGTTGGGCGTCTCGAAATGGAGGCTCGGCGGAATCCGTCCGCGCTCGAGCGCGAGCGCGACCTTGATCACGCTCGCCACGCCCGACGCCTGTTCGAGGTGGCCGAGATTCGTCTTGACCGAGCCGACCGCGCAAAAGCCCGTGTCCTGCGTGTGGCGCCGAAACGCCTTGGTGAGCGCATCGATCTCGAGCGCGTCGCCGACCACCGTGCCGGTGCCGTGCGTCTCGACATAGCCGATCGCGCGCGGGTCGACGCCCGCGCCGGCGAACGCGTCCAGCATCGCCTTCGCCTGCCCGTTCACGCTCGACGCGGTGTAGCTCACCTTCGATCCGCCGTCGTTGTTGATCGCCGTGCCGCGGATCACCGCATAGATGTGATCGCCGTCCGCGAGCGCATCCTCGACGTGCTTCAGCACGATCGCACCTGCGCCGCTGCCGAAGACCGTGCCTTGCGCCTGCGCGTCGAAGGCGCGGCAGTGCCCGTCCGGCGACAGGATGTCGCCCTGGCGCGCGGTATAGCCGGCGAGATGCGGCACGCGCACGGTCGACGCGCCCGCGATCGCCATGTCGCATTCGCCGTTCAGGATGCTGCTGCAGGCGAGATGGATCGCGACGAGC
This sequence comes from Burkholderia multivorans, assembly GCF_010645215.1. Taxonomy (GTDB): domain Bacteria; phylum Pseudomonadota; class Gammaproteobacteria; order Burkholderiales; family Burkholderiaceae; genus Burkholderia; species Burkholderia multivorans_A. The sequence continues at coordinate 15,950 of NZ_JAAGNW010000106.1, forward strand.
GAGGTCGAGCAGGCGGTCTGCACGGTCACGCTCGGCCCGGTCAGGTTCAGTTTGTACGACACGCGCGTCGCGAGAAAATCCTTGTCGTTGCCGATATGCTCGACGCTGCCCGTCGAGCCGTGCAGCGCGGGGTTCGAGGCGAAATAGCTGCTGACCACGCCGCCCGCGCCGGCGAACACGCCGATCGCGCCGTCGTAGGCGTCGGGCCAGTAGCCCGCATCTTCGAGCGCATCGTGGACGACTTCGAGAAAGACCCGATGCTGCGGATCCATCACGCGCGCCTCGCGCGGCGAATACTCGAAGCGGCCCGCCTCGAAGCGGTCGAAATCGTCGATCACGGGCGACGCCTTCACATAGTCCGGCGCGGCGAGCTGCCCGGGGTCGACGCCCGCGCGCAGCAAGGTCGCGTCGTCGAAGAAGCGGATCGATTCGACGCCGTCGACGAGGTTCTGCCAGAACGTCCGCCAATCGTTCGCGCCCGGCAGGCGGCAGCCGATGCCGACGATCGCGATGCCGCCGGGCGCGGCCGACGGCGCGGCAGGCGCGGCGTCCGACGGCTGCGCGCCGCCCGCAGGCTCCGACACCTTCGCCGCCGTCATCCCCGCGCCCCGCGCCGTTGCCGGCGGCGTTCGCTCGCCGCCTGCGCGTCGGCCAGTTCGTCGCGTGCATCGGCCGGCGCTGCCGTATCGTCGAAGAGGCGCAGGTAGGCGCCCGCAAGCTGCCCCACCGTCTGCACCGACGTGATCGGCACGAGAGTGCGGAACGGATCCGCGCCGAACGTCAACTCGAGCTCGAACACGAGCTGCGCGAGATCGAGCGAACTGAGGCCGAGCGTCGCGTTGAGCTTGTCGTCGTCGCGCAGTTCGCGCGGCGGCTGCCCCTGCTGGCTCATGATCTTGGTCACGGCGCCGTGGACGAGACGCGCGGTCTCGTCGCGATCGAAATGCGTGGTCAGCATGTGATGCCTCCGTCAACGGCGATCGTCTGCCCCGTCACGAACGCGGCGCGATCAGATGCGAGGAATTCGACGACCCGGGCGATGTCGCCCGTGTCGGCGAGCCGGCCCAGCGGCGTGCGGCGGGCGATCCGCGCGCGCGGCTTCGTCGAGATGCTGGACCATCTCGCTCTCGAAGTAGCCGGGCGCGACCGAGTTCACGCGCACGCCGCGCGCGCCCAGCTCGCGCGCGAGGCTGCGGGTCAGGCCGTCGAGCGCCGCCTTCGTCGCGCTGTACACGGCCACCCCGGCGTGGCCGCGGATCGCGTTGACCGACGCAATGTTGACGATCGCGCCGCGGTTCGCGCGGATCATCCACTTCGCGCAGCATTGCGTGAGCAGGATCGCGCCGGTCAGGTTGACCGCGATCATCTGTTCGATCTGCTCCTCGCGCATCAGCGTCAGCAGCCCGTCGTGGCTCACGCCCGCGTTGTTGACGAGCACGTCGACGCCGCCCCAGCGCTCGGCCACGCCCGCCACGAACGCGGCCGCGGCCGCGCCGTCGGTGCCGTCCACCTGCGCCCAGTGAAACCGCGCGCCGCGCGTGTCGCGCTCGATCAGGTCGTCGATCTCGGCCGTGCGCGAGCGGCTGAACGTCGCCACCCGCCTGCCCGCATCCAGGAACGCGCGCACCAGCGCGAGCCCCAGCCCCCGGCTGCCGCCGCTGACGATGACTACGTCGTTTGCGTCGCTCATCTGGCTTGCTCCGTCGGTCGTGACGCCCGTGCTTTCTTGAACCGGTCGTTGTGATGCGCGCTTTCGTCGACATCGATATGGACCGGCACCTTGAAACGTTCGAGACGGCTCGCGCAGAAGGTCCGCAAGCGCGCGGCGAGCGCCGCCGGCGTCTCCGGCTCGATCGGCGATACGCGTGCAATGACGACGTGCCCGGTCACGGGATTGGGCCGGCCCGAGACGGTGACGTCGCGTACGTTGCCGGCCGCGAGCAGCGTGTTCTCCACCTCGCTCGGGTAGACCTTCTCGCCGCCGACGTTGATGATTTCCGACCGGCGGCCGAGCACCCGCACGTAGTCGCCGTCCGTCTCGACGACGTCCTGCGTGTTGAACCAGCCCTCGTCGTCGAACGGCGACGGCGCGTTCAGATAGCCGAGCATCGCGGTCTCCGAGCGCACGTGCAGCACGCCCTCGACGATGCGGTGCTCGAACCCGTCCGCGCCGAGCTTCATCCACAGCGAGCCCGAATCCTTCGACTGCGTCGGCAGGATGCCGAGTTCGGACAGCCCGTAGGTCTGCTTCAGACGGACCTCGGGCAGCGCGGCGCGCAGCGCGGCGAGCGTCGTCTCGGGCATCGGCTCGGTGCCGTACGTGACGAGTTTCAGCGACGACAAATCGTAGCGCGCGCCCGTATCAGCGATCAGCATCATGTTGAGGAACGTCGGGCTGGTCGGCAGCAGTTCGACGCGATAGCGCGCGATCGCATCGCACACGGCGTCCGGGGTCCGGTTGGCGGGCGTCACGATCGTGCCGCCCTGGCTCAGCACGTTGAGCAGCGTGTTGATGCCGCCGATGTGATCGAGCATCAGGAAGACGAGCGTCACGTACGCGCGGCCCTTCGCCCGTTCGAGCTTCCCCAGCATGCGATCGAGATCGAGCAGCGAGGCCTTGCTGCGGCCGGTCGAGCCGGAGCTGAACAGGATCAGGCCGGCCGAACCGTTCGCACGCAGCTGCTCGAGCAGCGGATGCGGCGCGGTCGGCGTCGTGCGGCGCTCGACCCGGGTGGCGCCGGACGCGTCGAACGTGACGACGAAGCCGACTTCCGCGGTATCGAGAAACTCGTCGCGCTTCGCGCCGGCCGACGCGATCGGCACGACGATCGCGCCCGCGAACGCCAGGGCGAGCAACAGCGCGCATACGTTCGGCGCATAGTCGCCGCACACCGCGACCGTGTCGCCGCGTCCGATGCACCATACGTCGAGTTCGCCGCGCCAGAAATCGATCCGTTCGGCGAATGCCTCGTAGGTGATGGTTTCGTCCGCGGAGACGAGACAGGGGCGCGAGCCGAACGAACGGATGCGCGCGCGAAGAAAGGTCGTCATCGCGTCCTCACCGGGATGCGTGGGAAACAGCCGTATCGTCGTTGGCAGGGCCGTCCGCCGACAGGCGCACCGCCACCACGATCGCTTCCCTGAGCTGCTGGCTGAACAGCTTGCCGGCGACGTTTTCGTCGATCGCGGTCCGCAGCAGGAACTGCGCCGACTCGAGCGCGAGCAGACTCACGCGCAGGGGGGTATCGGCGAGCAGGCGAAACGCCTCGTACGAATCGCTCAGGTTCTGCACCCATTGCTGATAGAGAAACGATTGGCTCGGTACGGCTTCGGCGGTGGACATCGCGACAGTCTCCTCATCGAAAACGGGCGCGCAGACCGCGTCACCGACGCGCGCGCCTCATCGTGAATGGAATACGGGCTCGGCGCCCGTCAGGATGTTGCCCGGCCCGCCCGCTCGGGGCGGCCGTGTGCTTCGCGCAGCGCAGACCGTTCGCATGCGTTCTCGCCGCCGCGGTCCGGTGGAACGACATCGGTGTCGCCAAGCACGCGGCCCCTGGGACTGCGCCCGGCCTCGACTGCGCTCGGCGATGAACACGCCATGGTGAATCGGTTCGCTTGTCTCAGCGAATGCTCCCTCGTGCCGACGATCGATCCCGTCGGATTACGGCAACTCGACACGTGCGTCTTCCCGACCATTTCCCGATTGCGGAGGCAACGACCGACCCTCCGTTCCGAAAACGGAAATAGCGAAGACATGGGGATACACAGCGAAGATATGGCCCTCTACCATCCACGAAAAACCGCGATCGTTGGAGCACTGCACCATATTCTTATGTCGTTGATCATAGGAGGAAATCCGCAACATGCAAGAACGCGATCGCGAGATTTGCTGCTTAGCGAAATGCGTGCGCGCACGCGAGGGTCGAGCGTGCGGATGGCTTGATGCAGCGCAGAGCGTGCGTATTTTTTCCGTCGTCGGGATGGGGCTGCGATCATTCGAAAACGAGGTGACCGAGGCGGCAGGCGCTGTTGGAGTCTGCGGAAAAATCGCCTGGGATCGAGCGTCGTGTGCGGGTGACGCCCGGGGATGGCATACGTCACGATCTCGGCACGGAAGAAAACACCGGAGGCGCGGCGGCGGCTCTTGCCGCGTATCCGCCGAGTCAGCGCAGCCGCGACGAGAACCCTCAGGATACGAAACGAATTGACCGATCCATCAAGTCATCGCACCCGGATCGTCAGGCTTCATCCCACGCCATCAGCCGCCAGCCCGAACGCGCTGCCGGATCCGCGCGCAGCCACACCGCGCCGCCATACGCGATCGGCCGTTGCAACAGACTGTCGAGCGGCACGTCGAGCGCCCGAGCCGCGAGCGCACGCACCACGCCCGCATGCGTGACGTAGCCGCGGACTTCGCCGGCCGCGTGGGTCGCCGGCAGCAGGGGCGCAACCCGCGCGACGAACTGCGCGACGCTCTCGCCGCCATGTTCGCGCGCGCCCCACACATCCGCGCTCCAGCGCTCGATCGCCTCGCGACCGATCTCATCCCAATGCCGCATTTCCCATGCGCCGAAATCGATCTCGCGCAACCGCGGCTCGCTCTGCAACGACACCTGCCAGCCGCGCGCGAGCGCCGCGGCGAACCCGGCGCAGCGCGACAGCGGGCTCGTGACGAGCGCATCGGGAGCCGGCATGCCGCGCGTATCGAACCCACGCATCAGCGTACGGGCGGCCTCGTCCGGGTCGGCCGCGAGCGGCACGTCGCTGCGCCCGTAGCACACGCCCGGGCCCACCGCGACGGCCGGATGACGGATCAGGACGAGATCCATCCGAGCGCCACCAGATAGATCGCCAGTTCGAACAGCTGCTGCGCGAAGCCGAGACAATCGCCGGTGTAGCCGCCGATCCGCGCGACGAAGTAACGTGCGAGCAATGCGCGCAGTCCGGCCAGCACGCCAAGCGCGACCAGCCCCATGCGCCAGTCCGGCCACAGCAGCCAAGGCAGTCCGCACAGCGCGGCGAAGCCGAACGCACGCGCGGACATCCGCTGCGCGACCGGCTTCGCCTTGCCCTCGCCGCGCACGTAGTCGAGCGTGACCAGGAGGCTCACCGCGCCCGCACGGCTCGCCGCATGCGCGGCCAGCATCGTCCACGCGACGCGCGCGCTCGGCAGCGCGGCCAGCGCCTGCCACTTCAGCGCAAGCGCGATCACGAGCGCCGCCGCGCCGAAGGTGCCGATCCGCGAGTCGTGCATGATGCGCAGCACGTCCTCGCGCCGATAGCCGCCGCCGAATCCGTCGCAGCTGTCCGCGAGGCCGTCCTCGTGGAACGCGCCCGTCAGCAGCAGCGTGGCCGCGATCGACAGCAGCACCGCCACGCCGGCCGGCCACAGCCGCGCGGCCAGCAGGTACACGCCGGCCGCGACCGCGCCGACGCCTACGCCGACCAACGGGAAATAACGCGCCGCGTGATTCAGGTCGTCCGCTTCGTAGCCGACCCAGCGCGGCACCGGCACGCGCGTGAAATAACCGAGCGCAACGAACGCGTAGCGCAGTTCCGCGCGCAGGCCCATAGCGCGCTCAGGCGTCACGGTTCGCGACGCCGGCCGCATCGAAGCTCGCCATCTCGGCGAGGAACGCGGCGGCGGCCCGCACGAGCGGCAGCGCGAGCGCGGCGCCCGTGCCCTCGCCGAGCCGCAGGTCGAGCGCGAGCAGCGGCTCCGCGCCGAAATGCGCGAGCATGCGGCGCTGCCCGCGCTCGTCCGACGCGTGCGAGAACACGCAGTACTCGCGCAGCGCCGGCGCGAGCGCATCGGCGACCAGCAGCGCCGAGGTCGCGATGAAGCCGTCGACGAGTATCGTCATGCGCGCGGCCGCCGCCGCGAGGAAGGCGCCCGTCATCATCGCGATCTCGAAGCCGCCAAAGGCAGCCAGCACGTCGAGCGGCGCGCGCGCCTCCGGGTGGCGCGCGAGCGCGCCCGACAGCACGGCGCGCTTGTGCGCGAGCCCCGCGTCGTCGAGGCCGGTGCCGCGCCCGACGCACGCGTCGAGCGGCAGGTCGAGCAGACGGCTCATCACGCACGCGGCCGCCGACGTGTTCGCGATGCCCATCTCGCCGAAGCCGATCACGTTGGTGCCGAGCGCCGCGTGGTGACGCACCCGCGCTGCGCCCGCCGCGAGCGCGGCCTCGCACTCGGCGCGCGACATCGCCG
>NZ_JAAGNW010000107.1:0-1629 GCF_010645215.1 Burkholderia multivorans
GTATCCGCGATGGATCTCAAGCAACTGCGTGCCTTCGTCACCGTGGCCGAGACCGGCAACGTCACGCGCGCCGCCGCCCTGTTGAATCTGGTGCAGCCCGCGGTGTCGCGCCAGTTGCGCCTGCTGGAGGAAGACATGGGGACGGAGCTGTTCGAGCGCGGCCGCCATGGCATGCAGCTCACGCCGTCGGGCAAGACCATGCTCGAATACGCACGCCGCATCCTCAACGAGGTGGCGCGCGCCAAGGCCGAGATCCAGCCCACCGAGGGGCCGGTGGCCGGCATCGTGAGCATCGGCCTCCTGGCCAGTACGTCGGACCTGCTGGCGACGCGGCTGGCGGGCGAGGTGGCGCGGCGCTACCCGCATATCCGCCTGCGGCTCACGATCGGCTACGCGGGGCATCTGCAGGACTGGCTCGAAGCGGGGGATGTCGATGCTGCGCTGCTGTACGGGCAGAAGGAGACGCCCGCGCTGCATGTCAAGGCGCTGATCGAGGAAAGTCTGTGGGCCGTGGCCGCGCCGTCCGTCGGGTTGTCGCGCAAGCGGCCGCTCGCGCTGTCGCGCGTGGTGAGCGAGCCGTTCATCCTGCCCGCCGCGCCGCAGGGCCTGCGCGCCGCGATCGAGCATGCCGTGGCCGAGGCGGGGCTGACGTTGCAGGTGTTCGCCGAGACCAATGCGCTGAGCGTGCAGAAGGAACTCGTCGCGCAGGGCCACGGCTGGACGATCCTGCCGGCCGTGGGCGTGACGCAGGAGGTCGAGCGCGGCGTACTGAGCGCGGCGCCGCTGGCGCCTCCGGGAGTCCGGCGCACCATCGTGCTGGCGGCGCCCAGCAGCCGGCAGGCCACGGCGCCCGTGCGCTGCGTGGTCGGCGTGCTGCTCGATTGCGTGAAGCGCACGTTCGACGAGGGCTGCTGGCCCGATGCGCGCTGGCTCGGCTAGGCGATGCTGCGATTGTCAGGCCGCCATGACTTGCGCGGCCGTTTCGCTTGCGCGCGCTCGCCGATGCCGATGCGTTCGAGCCGCCCCGCGGTCGAGCGCGCGTTCCATGAGGTAGGCAGCCGCAGCTGCCCCACACTCAAAACGTCCAGGCATACCCCGCCGACGACTGCGGTCCGAAAACCTGGCACGGGCTGTTGCTCGCGCTCAATACCAGCGAATCCGAGAGCGTGGTGCCCGCGGCCACGGAGTAGTGATACACCTTCTGGGCCGAGGTCAGCGCATTGACGTAGACGATGAAGGTCGACGCCGCGGCCGATTTCGAATTGTCGAAGTTCAGCGTGATCGAGGTGCCGCTCCTGCTGGCCGTGACCTTGTAGTTGTAGGGCAGCGGGGCGGCCGGCCGCGTAGCGGCGCCGACGCCCGGCGAGAACGTGCTGGCGTCCGTGTAGGGATAGGGCGCATACACCGAGTTGGGCCCGTTGCTCGGCTCCGTGATCTTCCAGCCGGTGACGTCGGTGTCGCTCGGCAGGTTGCTCGGCGAGGTGAGATTGAGCGTCTCCGTCAGGTCGCCGCACACGGCGCGACGCCAGGCCGAGATGTTCGCGCACTGCACCGCGCTCGCCGGATAGCCCTTCGCCGTGAGCCAGGTTTCGAGGAAGCGGACGATCGACGTATGGTCGGACAGCCGCG
>NZ_JAAGNW010000107.1:1639-4900 GCF_010645215.1 Burkholderia multivorans
GTCGCCGAGATCGATGGGCGCACCGCCCGCGGTCGTCAGGTTGTGCTTGCCGTAGCCGGCGAGCGGCGGAATCGGCGCGGGCACGTGGTCGAAGTAGCCGTCGTTTTCGTCGTAGGTGATGAAGATCGCGCATTTCCCCCAGACGTCCTTGCTGCCGATGATCGTATTGATCACGCGCTCGGCGAACGTTTCGCCCGCGCTCGACGTGGCGGTCGGATGCTCGCAGTAGGTGTACGGCGCGACGATCCACGACACGGCCGGGAACGTGCTCTTGCCCTGCGCATCCTTGCCTTGCAGGTCGGCCTGCAGGGAGGCGATCAGCGCATCGGCCGAATGCGCGTCGTCGTCGCCGGATTTGCCGGCATAGCTGCGCGCTTTCGCGATCTTGCCGGCGTCGCCGCCGCGCCGGAAGTTGTTGAAATAGGCGAGCCCGTTGTCGCCGTAGTTGCCGTAGCCCTGGTAGACCTTCCAGCTGACCTTGTTCGCTTCCAGCACGTCGGCGTAGGTCTGCCAGGTCCAGCCGTTCTGGCTGCCGCTGTCCTTCGCGATATCCGACGTGGTGTTGCTTTCCCACAGGTCGTCGTTCTCGACGATGTAGTGCTTCCAGAGCGGATTGGTGATCGTGCCGCCGCCCGAGGTGCCGGTCCACAGGAACCGGCGGTTCGGATTGGTCGGGCCGAACAGCGAGCAGTGGTAGGCGTCGCAGATCGTGAAGGCGTTCGCGAGCGCGTAGTAGAACGGCAGGTCGGCGGGCTTCAGATAGCCCATCGTCCAGTAGCCTTTCTTCTGGACCCACGCGTTCCAGCTGCTCCAGGTCTGCTGCGATCCCTTCCACGAGTGATCGAGGTTGACGCCCTGGTAGTTGACGGGCGTCGCGGTCCCCGGGTTGAGCGGGTAGGGCATCACGTTGGCGACGATCTTCCCCGACGGATCCCGGGCCGCATAGCTGCCGGACGGCAGGTTCGGCTGATACCAGACCGGCTTGCCGCTCGGCAGCGGCGTCGGGTTCGGATCCGACAGGCCGCGTACGCCGGGCAGCATGCCGAAGTAGTGGTCGAAGGAGCGGTTCTCCTGCATGAACACGATGATGTGCTCGATGCCGGCCAGCGTCGTCGGTTGCGTCGTCTGGGCGAGCGCGTTGCGGATCGCGGGGGGCAGCACCGATACGATGCCGGCCGCCGCCAGCGTGTTGGTGCCCAGCTTCAGGAAGTCGCGGCGTTTTTTTGAGGTCATGGGTAGTCCGACTCGAGTTATCCAACGATTGCGGGGGGACTTCATCGTGCTCGTCGAAGGCACGCAGGACGATAGCCGTGCTGCGTGAGACTAAGATGACAACGCGATAGCGAGCGCCTGTCGCGTGGCGTATGACGCGGCGGGTGGGATAACTGGAGAGTGTGAAATCAAAAAGTGCGCGTGCCGCCAGGATCCGACGGAATCCTGTCTAATTGCGACCGACGGCGGTGCGTAGGGCGGGCTCGCCGGCGCGTGTCGAAGTGCTGCGTATCAATGGCGGCGACGATTGACGAATCGGAAACGATCGACGCTTCCGTCTTGCCGGTAATTTTATTTCGGATACGGAATCAATTGGAGGAGCGGCGGCGTTCGGGCGCTGCGCCGTGCGAGGCGAATGTCATGCTCGACGAGATCGCCCCGGGAGGCTCCCCGGGGCGATCGGCCTCATGCGCTACGTGCGTTACTGCGCCAGCACGTTGATCAGGTTGGCCTGCGGGCTGCCCCAGCCCGTCACGAGATCAAAGCCGGTCGTGGACGAGAAGCTGCCCGACTTGCCGCTCGTGATGTCGTGGAAGGTCGACTTATACGTCGTGCTGAGCGCCCCCTTGACCTCGTTGTTCGCGTAGATCACCGGGTTGATGTAGCCGACCGGCGCTTGGCCATTGTTGGCCGCCTGCTGGTTGGCGAGCGCGATGAAACCCGCCCACATCGGCGCGGCGAAGCTCGTGCCGCCGTACTCGTTGGCGGTACAGGCGGTCTGGTCCGAGCACACGTAGAACGTGAAGTTGGCGTTCGCGGCGACGTCCGGGCCGTTGCGCAGCGTCTTCGAGCCCTTGTTCGTCGAGGTGATGATGCCGGTGGCCGCCTGCCACGACGGGATCTTGATGCCGTCCGGCGAAATGCCGCCGCCGCTGTCGGTCCACGCCGTTTCAGACTTCCAGGCGCCCGCCGCCGAGCCCGTCGTCAGGTCCGTGCCGCCCACCGACACGACATACGCGTCGTCGGCCGGCCACGCTTCATTCGACGACGACCACGTCGAGCTGTCGCCCGACGCCGCGAAGAACGTCTGGCCCTGTGCGGCCATCTGCTCGAAGTACGGGTCCAGCGTGGTGTTGTCGGCCGGCGTCCAGCCCCACGAGCAGCCGATCGTGGTCGGCAGCGGGTTGTTGGTCGTCATCGCGCTGATGATCGCGGTGTCGGTGTTGCCGACGTACATGGTCAGGCTGGCGAGCCCGGGCGCCATGCCGAGCGCCTGCGTCATGTCGAGCGTCTGTTCGCCGTCGTCGCAGTTCTGATCCTCGGTGCACGACGTGCTGGAGCCGTCGGTCGAGGTCAGCGTGATCGGGACGTTGTTGGTCTGGCCGACGTTGTTGTAGTAGGTGGTCAGGTCGTCGAGGTCGGTGCCCTCGTATTCAAACAGTCCCAGGTTCTGGCCCGCGCCCGTCAGCGCCGTGCCGCCGTAGTACGCGGCGCGCATGTCGCTGCCGAGGAACGAAGCCGACGGGCCCGAACCCGTCGTCGCGCGCGGCGAAACGGCATCGGGGGTCACGCCGAGCGTCTTCGCGAGCGTGCTCCGCTTGACGTACAGCGGATGCGGGATCGAGTAGTTGTCGAGGCCCGAGATGTGCCAGAGCGGCTTTTCGAGCGAGGTGGTCGGTTCCCGGTCCGGGCCGTAGAACGTGCGGTTCTCGGTCGGATGCTGGTAGGTGCGGATCTTGACGTTGAAGGCCTTTTCGACCGAGGACACCGGGCCCGAGACCTGGATGTCCATGCGGTCGCGATTGCCGCCCACGATCGTCAGGCCGGACTTGACCAGATACTGGGCCGCGGTCTCATAGTCCGCGAGCGTCGGGCCGAACTTCTCCGTGAACTGCTTCGGGGTGATGTAGTGACGGAAGTTCGGGCTGGCGGGGTTCGTCACGTCGGCCACGAAGGCATCCAGGCCGGCCTTGTCGCGCAGGGGCAGCACGACGTCGAGCTTCATCGTCTGCGTCTCGGGAAGGCTGCTCATCGCCATCGCCACCTTCG
>NZ_JAAGNW010000107.1:4910-9019 GCF_010645215.1 Burkholderia multivorans
CCATGCCGACGGAGAGCGAGATCGCCGTCCTGGCCAGGCCGGATGATTTCCGGGAGAGAACGTTCTTGGTATCGTTGAAACGGTTCATCAGTAGCCACCTCATGAGTTGAGAGCGAATTGTGTTCGCCGCGATATTGGATAATCACTTCTCAAACGGACTACGTTCAGACACCTGATGATGCGTAATTATTTTTAAATAAAATACATTAACTTCGTGGTGCGAAATATCTTATGCTGCGCCGCATTAATTTTTTGACTGGGTAAGTCAATTGAAAATAAATTGATGCGGTGGCTAGAAGCTAATTGAATTAATTTTGACGAGCTACTGCGAAAAATGGTAGGGCGGAATCAGCGGTGTGTAATTTTATTCGTGCTTGAAGGGACGTTGTCTTTCAATTCTGTCTGTTTATTTTTTTGTAAGGCGCAACAGGAATTTCCGCGCGAAATATATCGATTCGGGGGTTCGCGGGTGGTGGCCGTGCAGGGACCCGCCCGTGCCGTGTGACCGCATGCTTACGCAATGACAGTTGGGCTGTAAGCCGGAGTCCGGCGCGACGCGGCGGTCGAGGTGGAGAATTCGACCGCGATGCGGCGCGCGGCACCAGTCGGGTGCGCGATCCGGCGTGGTTTACGCCGGATCGCATGGCGCGCAGGCCGGCGCGGGCGGAGGTGGCTGTGCAGCATTCGGGTGGGCGAAGGAGGCATGACGAGCCGAATCGAACCGAGCCGGGCCGGACGCCGCGCATCCCGGCGCAGCGCAATCAGATCGATTCCAGTACGAAAAATGTATATCCGTAGAAATCGGCGTATTTGGTGTACAGATCGATTTCATTAAAATGATCGTCCAGGATGGATTGCGCTTCCGGATTATCCAAAAATGAAATGCGGAGATCGTCGATTTTTCTACTGAGCGGCGTGTAATACTCATCCCACCAATCTTCGGGTTTCATGATCAGATCGCCGCGCGCGAAATAATTGCATTCTGCAGCGATTTTTCGCAGGGAGTCGACATTCCGCATGGCCGGATACGCGGACCAGAAATCGAGCACGGAGGTCGGCGCATCGTTTCTGAGCCAGACGGGCTCCGCGACGGCGAGCATGCCGTTCGGTTTCAGCAGGCGTCGCCATTCCCGCAGTGCCCGCTCGAAGCCGATCACGTAGGCGGCGCCCTGACACCAGATCAGGTCGAAGCTCGCCGGGGCGAAGGCGAGGGCGTTCATGTCGCCGTGCACGACGTCGAGGCGTTCGGCGAATCCGCCTGCCGCGGCCTTGCGTTCGAGCGTCCGGAGGAACGGCGCGTGGTAGTCGAGCGCCGTGATGCGCGCGTTCGGCAGCAGCGTCGCGAGATCCACGGTCTGCGCGCCCGTGCCGCAACCGATGTCGAGCACCTGCGCGGCGTCGGGTAGCGGCTGCGCCAGCGTCAGCACCTGCATGGCGGTGCCCAGGCTGCCCGGCCCTTCGCGCGGAAGGTCGCCGTGCAGCGCGTCGAAAATGCGTTGTTGGAGGAGGGTCTGGTTTTCCACGGAGTATGAATGAGGTCGAGTGTCGGGAAGGAGGCCGATTCGGCCGCCTTCCCGGATGGGTTACAGGGCGCTCGCGCGGGCTGTCGCCCGGCCGCCCAGCGTGAAGCGCGTCAGAACGAGGGCCAGCAGCGCGCTCAGCGTCATGCCCGCCACCATCGGCAGCGGGCTGTCGCTCGAGAACAGGCCCATCAGGCCGGTCGCCACGGCGCCCGTCATCATCTGCAGCGTGCCGAGCAGCGCGGAAGCCGTGCCCGCGATGCTGCCGTGCGTATCGAGCGCGAGCACCGAGGTGGTGGGGATCATCCATCCCATGAACGCGCTGGCGAAGAAGTACAGCGTCAGCAGCACCCACAGCCGGTCGCCGCCGGCGAGATAGTGCGCGAGCAGGGCCAGCAGCGCGACGCTGCATCCGACCACGCTGAAGCGGATCACCCGCCGAAGGCGATGCCGTAGAGCGTGGGCGACAGGCCGTAGTGTTCGATCAGCACGAACGGCGAGTTGGCCAGGTAGATGAAGAAGATCGCGAACGCGAAGCTGCCGATGAAGACGAGGCCGAGGTAATGGCGGTCGCGCAGCAGCTGCGCATAGGCGCGCAGGACGCTGCCGAAGCTGCTTTCGACGCGTGCGTCGGCGTTGCGCGTCTCCGCCAGCATGCCGGCGGCCAGCGCGAGCCCGGCCACCGCCGCGAAGGTCACGGCCCAGAACACGCCGCGCCAGCTGGTATGGGCGATCACGACGCTGCCGACCAGCGGCGCGAGGATCGGCGAGACGCTGAGCACCAGCATCAGCAGCGACATCAGCCGCGCTGCGTCGTTGCCGGTATGCAGGTCGCGCACGACGGCGCGCGGGATCACCATGCCGGCGGCGGCGCCGAGGCCCTGCACGAAGCGCAGCGCGACCAGCGTCTCGATGCTGGTCGCGAGCGCGCAGCCGACGCTCGCGACGATGAACAGCGCGAGGCCGGCGTAGAGCGGCGGCTTGCGCCCGACCATGTCCGACACCGGGCCGTAGAACAGCTGGCCGATGCCGAGCGCGACGAAGAACGCGGTGAGGCTCAACTGGACGCTGCCCATGTCCGCGCCCAGGCTGCGGCCGATGACCGGCAGCGCGGGCAGGTACATATCCACGGCGAACGGCCCGATCGCGGAGATCAGGCCCAGGATCACGGCGACTCTGTAGAAACGGTGATTCATCGATTCATCTCGGTAATGGCGCGTGGGCATCAGGCTCACGCGCACGGGGTGTGTGCGGCGCGGGGTGCGCGGTGCGCCCCCCGCGTCGCCGTTTTATTCGACTGCCTCGAAGGCCGCGTGGTACTGCACGTCGCCGGCGGGGACGTCGCCCGTCAAGGGCAGCGCCTGGAAGTAGTCCTGCGGGACGCCGGGCAGCGTCAGGCCCGGATGCGTCCGGAACCCGAAGCGCCCGTAATACGCAGGGTCGCCCAGCACGACGCAGCCGTGGCCGCCGCGCGCTTTCAGCGCGTCGAGCGCGGCCGTGATCAGCAGCGAGCCGATGCCGCGTCCCTGCTGGTCGGGCTGCACGGAAACCGGGCCGAGGCCGTACCAGCCGGTCGCGCCGGACGCGATCGCGACGGGCGAGATCGCGACGTGGCCCACGACCATGCCGTCGTGTTCCGCGACGAGGGAGAGGGACAGTTGCCCCGCGCGTCGCAGCGCGTCGACGATGAACTGCTCGGTATGGCTCGAATGCGTTTCGTCGCGGAACGCGGCTTCCGTGATCCGGCGGATGCTGTCGAGGTCGGTGTCGCGCTCGTGGCGAATGGTGATGGTTTCGTTTTTCATGTTGGTCTGCCTGTCTTGCTCGATGAATGAAGGAGGGCGGGCGCGCCCTCCGTCGGTGTCGGGTTGTCGCTCGGGATCGGCCGGGCCGCAGGGGCCAGGGATCGCGAAGCGCGGCGTCGGCCGCCGCGCGTTTCGGGCGCGAGTCGTCACGACGTGGGCGTGCGTCAGCGGTTGTCCGCTTGCGAACGCACGGCGCGCAGTCCGGCCGTATTGACTCGATACGGCTGGCCGTCCTGGGACCGGATCAGCCGTTTGGTCTTGAGCCGGGTGAAAACGCTCAGCGTGCAGTCGGACAGGACATACCCGTCGCGGGTAAAACACTGGGCGGACGTGATGTTGCCGGCTGGGTCGCGCGTCAGCACGATGCAGCCACCTTTGGCGAGGACGTGGAGGGTCCGTTGCTCGGGCCTGGAGAGGTTCATGTTGGAATTCGAACGCAGTAATCTGAATGTGCATAACCAGCGCGCACCAAAAACGGGTGCTCGCCAAGCTTTTTTGCCCATCGATAACCGAAACACCTTGCTTGCGCAGGGTTTGGGTTATCGGATTACCGCAATCTCCAACATACAGGCCTTGTTCAATGCAACGTAAAGGAAGCCCTTCGAGGGCCGGGGATATCAGCAGGTGCCGGGCAGGATGCCAGCGCTCCACCTGAAATATCGAGTTCAGGAGGATAGCACATCGGCGGCGCAGCGCAAAGCCGGCGGCGCGCGCAGGCCGCTGGCGCGATGCGCGGATACGCGCTCAAGGCGAACGTCGCGTCTATCTGTGTCAGGCATCCTGC
>NZ_JAAGNW010000107.1:9029-16928 GCF_010645215.1 Burkholderia multivorans
CTCGAGGTGTCGATGAACCGGAAAATCAAATTTTCCCTCGTGCTGGG
Source organism: Burkholderia multivorans (assembly GCF_010645215.1). Lineage (GTDB taxonomy): Bacteria > Pseudomonadota > Gammaproteobacteria > Burkholderiales > Burkholderiaceae > Burkholderia > Burkholderia multivorans_A. The sequence continues at coordinate 9,077 of NZ_JAAGNW010000107.1, forward strand.
GGTGTTTCTGATCGCGGTTCTCGCGGCGTATTACCTGTATGGCCGCGGCAATCCCCATGCGCTGTGGGAGATCGTCAGCCAGCGGTGCGTGCCGGACCAGACGGCGAACGGCAAGCCCGATCCCTGCCTGAAGGTCGATCTCGTCGAGAAGTACGTGGTGTTCAAGGACCGGCGCGGTCCGTATCACGATCTGATCATGCCGACCTACCGCGTGACGGGCATCGAGTCGCCGCTGCTTCAGGAAGCCGGTGCGCCGAGCTTCTTCGCGGCCGCCTGGAACGAGCGCGGTCGCCTCGCGCAGGAATTCGGCAGGCCGATCGGCGATGCCTATCTGTCTTTCGCGATCAACTCGAAATACGGGCGCTCGCAGGATCAGCTGCACATCCACGTGTCCTGTCTGAAGCCCGAGGTCTATCACCTGCTCGAAGGGGCGCAGCGCGACATCGGCGCGGACTGGGCGCCGCTCGCGCAGCGGATCAACGGGCATGTCTATCTGGCGAAGCGCCTCGGCTCGGATGACCTGGTCCGCGAGAACCCGTTCAGGATCCTCGACGCCTATGCCCGGAGCCGCGAGGACAGCATCGCGAAGTTCGGCCTCGCCGTGGTCAGGCTGCAGGACGGCGGCCTGGCCTTGCTGGCGAATCGACTGGACGTCATTCCCGATTTCAACCGGGGCTCCGCGGAAGAAATCCAGGACTTCACGTGCGCGGTCGCCGGCGGCACGGCGGCGCGGCAATAAGGCGAGGCAGGCGGCTACGGCTGACGTGTGTGCATGCCGCGTTCCCGCATGAGTGCGCCGCGCTTACACCTCGGAATCGGGCGATACGACTTCCCAGGTGCCGTACGTCGTCAGGCCGACGGAGCGCGCGAGCGCCACCGATGCGGCGTTGTCGAGCTGGCAGCGGTACTGCGGCTCGCATCCCTGCGCGTAGGCATGCCGGCAGAGTGCGCGCACCACCTTGCGCGCGTGGCCATGCCCGCGGGCGTGAGCGAGCGTGAGCACGCCGAGGTCGGCCAGGCGCGAGTCTTCCCACGCGTACATACTGGCCGCGCTGACGAGCCGCTCGCCTTGAAACGCGCCGAATACCGCCCAGTGCGCCAGTTCCACGTAGGCGTTGTCGAGGTCCTGCTCCGATGCGCACGACTCGAATGCGGAAAACGCTTCGGCATCGCGCGTCGTCAGCGCCCGCACGCCGGAGGGTTCCGGCTCCGCCAGCAGCGCGTATTTTTCCGCCGCCGAAAAGTAGAACAGGTAATCCGCGCCGTGCAGGAGGAGATTCGCGTCCGCGAGGCGACGGCGGAAGCTGGCCGCCGACGGCTCGCGCAGTTCGCGCAGGCCCATGCGTCCGGCCAGCTCGGGCGTGACGACGGCCATCGCCAGGCCGTCGGGGCGCGTCAGCACCATGACCCGCGAGTCGTCGTCGAGATCGGGATTGGCGGCGAGCGTGAAGCGCGCGTCGCGGTACAGGATCTCGCCGCTCAGGAACGACGCATTCCAGAAGTTGGAGATCGTGGTCGAGAAGCGGGGATCCGGGCGGTCGGTCATCGTGTCGTTCGGTGGTGGCGTGATGGACGGGGCGCAGGCAGCCGCCGGCGGCGCGCCCGGACCTCGGCGGCGCATCCGGCGCGTCCAAATGACACACGATCGTAACCGATGCGCATCGGCCTTGCAGGCGCAGGAGCCGGGCGGCGCCCCCGGCCCCGATCGAGCGGGATGCGGGGCTGCGCCGCGCCCCGCGCGCGGCCCGGGCGACGCATCCGCCCGCCGGCGCGCCGCGTTGACAATCCCCGACACTGCATATAAGAATGAGTGCCCCCCGCACCCCCCAGAGCGCGCGCCGATGCCCGTCGATCTCCCCGAACCGCAAGCCGTTTCCAGCCCCGTCACCCGCAGCGCCATCTTCATCGTTGCCACCCTCGCCACGGGCGCGGCCCAGGCCGACACCGTCCGCGCCTGGTGCGCCGACGTCGCGGCGCTGGTCCGCGCGGTCGGCTCGCGCGTGCCGGCAGGCAACCTGTCGTGCGTGTGCGGCTTCGGCTCCGGCGCGTGGGACGCGCTGTTCGGCGCGCCGCGCCCCGCCGCGCTGCACCCGTTCCGCGAATTCGGCACGGGCGAGCGCGTCGCGGTGGCGACGCCCGGCGATCTGCTGCTGCATATCCGCGCCGATTCAGCCGACCTGTGCTTCGAACTCGCGACGCAGCTGCTCGCGCGCCTCGGCGATGCCGTCACGGTGGTCGACGAGGTGCACGGCTTCCGCTATTTCGACCAGCGCAGCATGGTCGGCTTCGTCGACGGCACGGAGAATCCGGTCGGCCGCGAGGCCGCGCATTTCACCGAGATCGGCGCTGACGATCCCGGGTTCGCGGCCGGCAGCTACGTGATCGTGCAGAAGTACCTGCACGACATGGCCGCCTGGAACGCGCTGCCCGTCGACATGCAGGAACGCATCATCGGCCGCACCAAGCACGACAACATCGAACTCGACGACACGGCCAAGCCGAGCTGGGCGCACAACGCGCTGACGTCGATCGTCGAGGACGGCGAGGAGGTCAAGATCCTGCGCGACAACATGCCGTTCGGCCGCCCCGGCGCGAACGAGTTCGGCACGTATTTCATCGGCTACGCGCGCACGCCCGCGCCGATCGAACGGATGCTCGAGAACATGTTCGTCGGCGTGCCGCCCGGCAATTACGATCGTCTGCTCGACTACAGCCGCGCGGTGACGGGCGGGCTGTTCTTCGTGCCGTCCGCGACGCTGCTGGAAACGCTCGCCGAGCGCGTGCCCGACGCGGCCGCGCCTGCTTCCGACACGCCCGTTGCCGAGGTCGGCGACGGCTCCCTGAACATCGGCTCACTCAAAGGAACGCACCATGAATAACCTGCATCGTGAACTCGCGCCCATTTCGTCCGCCGCCTGGTCGCAGATCGAGGAGGAGGTCGCGCGCACCTTCAAGCGTTCCGTCGCGGGCCGCCGCGTGGTCGACGTCAAGGGGCCGAACGGCGCGGCGTTCGCGGGCGTCGGCAGCGGCCACCAGCGCGCGATCACGGCGCCCCAGCAGGGCGTGGGCGCGCGGCTGCGCGACTACCGCGCGGTGGTCGAGCTGACGGTGCCGTTCGAGCTGCAGCGCGAGGCGATCGACGATGTCGAGCGCGGCTCCAACGACTCCGACTGGCAGCCGGCGAAGGACGCGGCCAAGGAGCTGGCGTTCGCGGAAGACCGGGCGATCTTCGACGGCTACAAGGCGGCCGGGATCGTCGGCGTGCGCGAGGGTGCGTCGAATCCGAAGGTCGCGCTGCCGAAGAGCGTCGCCGACTATCCGGCCGCGATCAGCGGCGCGCTCGAAGCGCTGAAGCTCGCGGGCGTCGACGGCCCGTATTCGGTGCTGCTCGGCGCCGACGCGTACACCGCGCTCAACGAGGCCAGCGACCAGGGTTATCCGGTCGTCGAGCACATCAAGCGCATCGTCAACGGCGAGATCGTATGGGCGCCCGCGCTCACGGGCGGCAGCGTGCTGTCGACCCGGGGCGGCGATTTCGAGCTGCATCTCGGCCAGGATCTGTCGATCGGCTATCAAAGCCACACCGACAAGCTCGTGAAGCTCTACCTGCGCGAAACCTTCACGTTCCTGATGCTGACGGGCGAGGCCTCGGTCCGGGTCGGCTGACCTGCTCGCGGCGCGGGCCGATCCGCCGCGCCGCCCGCCCTTCATCTTCCGGCCCCGCGCCGCCAGTCGGCGGCGCGGGGCATCTTCTTCTTCCCGCCATGTCACTCCGCGCCCTGAGAACCCTGGTCGCCGTCGCCCGTCATCAGACCTTCGCGCGCGCCGGCGAGGCGATCGGCCTCACGCAGTCGGCGGTGAGCCTGCAGATCAAGACCCTCGAAAGCGAATTCAACGTGCAGCTGTTCGACCGCACGCGGCGCCAGCCGATGCTGACCGAGGCCGGCCGCATCCTGCTCGCGCAGGCGGAGCAGGTGCTCGCGCTGTACGACCGGATCCCCGATGCGCTCAGCGACGAACAGCGGCTGGTCGGCCGGCTGCGCGTCGGCGCGATCCAGACGGCGCTGTCCGGCCCGCTGCCGGATGCGTTGCTGGCGATCCGGCGCGCGCATCCGTCCTTGCGCATCCACGTGTCGGCGGGCATGTCGATCGAACTGGCGCACCGGGTCGCGGCGGGCGAACTCGATGCGGCGGTCACGACCCAGCCGGTGCGGCCGTATCCGGCCGGGCTCGTGTGGACGACGCTGTACGAAGACCGTTTCTGGCTGCTTGCGCCGCTGCAATACGCGACGCGCGACGCGCGCGCCTTGCTCGAGGCGCTGCCGTTCATCCGCTTCGACGCGCAGGCGTGGGCCGGCCGCATGATCGCCGCCGAGCTGCGCCGGCTCGGCGTGCGGGTGCGCGAGGAGATGGTGCTCGACAGCGCGGAGACGATCGTCCGGATGGTCGCGAACGGCCTCGGCGCGGCGATCGTCGCGCTGCCCGACGCAACGCTCGCACGCCTGCCGCCCGTCGCGCGGCTGCCGTTCGGGCAGCCGCAGATGGGCCGCCCGGTCGTGCTGCTCGAACACCAGTCGCGCCCGGCGCAGCGCTTCGCGCAGGCCTTCGCCGCTCAGGTCGCCGAATCTGGCATGAGAATTTCTTATTGATCGCCCGAGAATTCACCATTATTTCCGTGGGCTCGACGTGTTAACTTGGTGAGGTCATCCATTCACCGAGCGTCACCATGTCGTACCGAGGGCGGGTTTCCATCGCGGCACATCGTGAGCCGCCCCGCAGCGGGGCGCGGCGGTGAGCGCCGCCATCGTGCTGGCGCTCGCGCCGGTGGCGCTGCTGGTCGCGCTGGGCCATGCGCTCGCGCGCGGCGGCTTCGTCTCCGCTGCGTTCTGGGCCGAGGCCGAGCGGCTCTGTTACTACCTCTTGCTGCCTGCGCTGTTCGCCGATCATCTCGCGAGCGTGCGTCTGTCGTCGCTGCCGGTCGCGCCGCTCGCGCTCACGCTGGTCGGCTCGACCGCGCTGGTCGCGGTCGGGCTCGCGCTGGCGCGCCCGCTCGTGCGCGTCGACGGAGCCGCGTTCACGTCGGTGTTCCAGGGGGCGATCCGCTTCAATAACTACGTCGGCGCGGCGGTTGCGGTCGCGCTGTTCGGTGCGCATGGCGGCGCGCTCGCCGCCGTGTGCGTGGCGATCATCGTGCCGCTCGTGAACCTGCTCTGCGTCGGGGTGTTCGTCTGTCACGGCGCGTTGCGCCCCGACGCCCGCGCAGTTGCGCGTCACGTGCTCGCGAATCCGCTCGTGCTCGGCTGCCTGCTCGGCATCGCGCTGCAGGCGGCCGGCGTCGGTTTTCCGCCCGTGATCGCGCCGGTCGTGCGCGCGCTCGGCGCGGCGTCGATGCCGCTGGGCCTGATGTGCGTCGGCGCCGCGCTGCGCTTCGGCGCGCTGCGCGCCTGGGTGCGGCCGGTCGCGGTCGCCTCGGTGTGCAAGTTCGTCGCGCTGCCCGTCGCCGCGTGGCTGGTCGGGCATGCGCTCGGCCTGAGCGGCGCGGCGCTGACGGTCGCGCTGCTGTTCCAGGCGCTGCCGACGTCCTCCGCGTCCTACCTGATGGCGCGCCAGCTCGGCGGCGACGCGCCGCTGATGGCCGGCATCACCGCGCTCCAGACGCTCGCCGCGATGGCGGCCGTGCCGCTCGTCGTCGGCTTACTCGACGCGTGGCCGGGCTGGCGCTGATTTTTTCTTTCGACTCGACCTCATGCCTACCCGAACCGCCCAGTCTCCCCTCGATCCAGCGACGGCATCGTCATCGGTATCCCATGCGCCCGCGCGCGCCGCCATCTACGTGAAGCTGACGCTGGTCGCGCTGTTCTGGGGCGGCACCTTCATCGCCGGCCGCCTGCTGGCCGGCACGATGTCGCCGTCGCTGGCGGCGATGGGGCGCTTCGGCGTGGCCGCCGTGCTGCTGGTGTTGCTGGCATGGCGGTACGAGGGCGGGCTGCCCCGACTCGATGCGCGCCAGCTCGCGACGACCTTCGCGCTCGGGCTGACCGGCATCTTCGTCTACAACCTGTGCTTTTTCGCCGCGCTGGCCCGCATGCCGGCCGGACGCACCGCGCTGTTCGTCGCGTTGACGCCGATCGTCACCGCGCTGCTGCTGGCCGGCCTGCTGCGCGAGCGGATGTCGGCGACGCGCTGGATCGGCATCGGGATCGCGCTGTCGGGCGCGCTGCTCGTGATCGGCCGCGGGCACCTGTTCGCGCTGTTCACCGACCTGCGCGGCACCTTCGGCGCGGGCGAGTGCTACATGCTCGGGGCGGTCGCGAGCTGGAGCGCCTATACGATCATCGGCCGCCACGCGCTCAAGGGGCTCTCGCCGCTGGCCGCGACGACCTACGCCACCCTGTGGGGGCTCGCGCTGCTGGTCGGCGCGCATCTGCTGGCGCCTGCGGCGGGCGAGGGCGCGCGCTTCGGCTGGCAGGCGGCGGTCGCGATCCTGTATCTCGGCGCGATCGGCACGGTGGTCGGGTTCGTCTGGTATTACCAGGGCATTCGCGCGCTCGGGCCGGCGCGCGCGGCGGTCTTCACCAACCTCGTGCCGGTGTTCGGCGTGCTGCTCGCGGTCGGGTTGCTCGGCGAGACGCTGAGCCTGTCGATGCTCGCGGGCGGAGCGCTCGTCATCGCCGGGGTCGCGCTGACCAATCGCGGGGCGCGTTGAGGGGGGCGAGGCGGCGATGCGGTACGTGCGGAGGTGGCCTGTTTGTTGTTGGGCGGAATGGAGGAAGTGACGCGGATCCTTTCTGCTCGGCATGATCGAGCCGTCGTAGTGCGGCTTGGACCGTCGATTGCCGTTGCCGCTGCCGTTGCCGCTGCCGTATCGCCGCACCGGTGCCGACGCGTAGCGCCTGCTCGATGGCGCGCGGGGCGTCGGCCATGTGCGGCGCAGGCCATGCGTGATGCGGCTGGGCGGATTGCGTGCCCCATGCGCGAGCGCAGCCTTTACAACGCATGAAGCGGCCGGAGCGGCTTCCCGCTCGGGGGAGGCCGGGTGTTTCTTCCACCCCGGTGAGGCACAGGTCTTTCGCGTCTTCGTTCCATGCTTCCACGCGCGCATCGGCGTGGTTTGCCGATCGTAAGGAAATGACGGGGCGCCAGCCCAGCGTACGCGATCGCTTCGATGAGCAGTATGCTGTCGGGCACCGGGGCATGCGATCCCTCCGCTGCATGGCGCAGCGGACGAGGTATCCGTCGGCGCGTCCGTTCACGCAGCACCAACGGCGGCGCTTCCCTCTCACGTGGAGAACGAGGAAACGTTCATGTCCGACACATTTTCGCTGGCCGTCGCCACTCCCTCGCATAGAGGGCTCTTTACCACGTCCTATGTCCGCAGCCTCTGGGGGCTTCAGCAGGCCTGTCTCATTCGCGGGATACGCGTCGAACTCCTGACGCTGGCCAACCAGAGCCTGGTCGACCGGGCGAGAAACATCATTACGAGCTTCTTTCTTCACAAGACCGACTACAGCCACATGCTGTTTCTCGACGACGACATGGGCTTCAATGTCGACGACATCATGCGCATGTTCGACTGGCATCAATACGACGTGGTGGCCGCCATGTATCCACGCAAGGAGGTCGACTGGGCCCGGGTCAAGCAGGCGGTGCTCGCGCATCCGGAGATCGATCCCGCGCTGTTGCCGCAGATCGCGGGCCAGTACGGCGGCATGCAGACGTTCCTGAACGAGGGCGATACGCCGGCAGGCGCGCTGGATGCGCCGATGCCGGTGCGCGAAACCGGCACCGGCATCATGTTGATTGCGCGTGCGTGCCTCCAGCATCTGGCGCAGCAGGGTATTCCTTGCGCGAT
>NZ_JAAGNW010000107.1:17018-20971 GCF_010645215.1 Burkholderia multivorans
CAGGCTCGTCGGCGAGGATTTCTATTTTTGCAATCTCGTGAGAGAGCACGGCCGGACTGTCTACGGATGCGCGTGGCCCAATGTCGTCCATACCGGCACGTGTGATTTCATCGGGGACCTGAAATCAATCCAGTCGGTGTGCTGATTAAATTGGATGTCCAAATTTTTCGGCTGACGGATCGTTTGGTGCGATGAAAGCCGGCGCGGTATCACCGCGCTGGTTTTTCCCGGGACGTACGCGCCGCAGTTGCAGATTGACGGTCATGGCATTCGACGTACGGTTGGATCGGCTCTGCGCGGTCTGGCGCTGCTGCCTGTATTTCAGACCTGCGATGGCCGCGGAGGTTTCCCCGCCGGCGCGACCTCGCGCGCAACGAATGCAGGAGAAGTGTGGTCTACGAGTTTGTTGAATTGTCTCGGTGGAATGGCCCGGCACGGCGGGACGGATTGCGAAAGTCCTCGGCCTGAACGGCTTGGAAAGCCGCGCCAGAATCCTGCTGCGCAAACTGACTTCTGCACGAGCCCAGCCGGACGGCAAGCGTATGTCAGCACTTCGATCGAGGCGATCAAGGGCACGCGCTGCCGCAGGTGAAACCAAGCTGCAGCACAAGCGCGTCGCGTTCAGGGGGCTGGCTCGTTGTCTTGGTGACGCGCAAAAGGCGCTTGATTCGGGAAGGTGCAAGGCTCTGCCGCATCGGGATTGATCGACGGACTTGGCTTCTCTGGATCCGCTGTCCTGGGAACATGACAGCTGGGCATCCTGACTCCATCCGCTCGAGGGGGCCATGTTCCGGCCTTGCCGGTTGGGTGATTGTCGTCGCGGGCAGGGCGCTGGCGGATCACGGGATGCCCCGAGGCGGCATGAAGCGACGGCCGCGAGGCCAGGACGCGCGTCACCAGGCGAGCGGTGCGGCGAGTCGCATGCGGCACGGGCGCAGGCCATGAGCGAGTGGGCTGCGCAGGAAAGCGTCGGTCACACGTCGCCTCGTCAAACTCTGCTGACAGGTTCTGACAGTGGCAACACGTAGCATCGGTGTCTCCATTTTCATGTCCAGGAGGACGCTGATGATCGCACCCAATCTCGTGATTCTTTACGTCGACGATCCGCTGCACAGCCGCGAGTTTTATGAAAAACTGTCCGGCCGCGCGCCGGTGGCCGTATTCCCGAGCTATGTGGCCTTTGCTTTCGACAACGGCCTGCAACTCGGCCTGTGGTCGACGCGGGCGGAGAATTTCGTGTCGGGCGGCACGGGACCTCGCTCGGAACTGACGTTCCTGGCCGACACCGAGGCCGAGGTGGACCGGCTCCACGCGGCATGGCGCGCGCTCGGCGTCACGATCGAGCAGGCGCCGATGGCGGCGGTGTTCGGGCGCACGTTCGTCGCGCTCGATCCGGACGGGCACCGGCTGCGGGTCTGCGTCCCGGACAAGTAACCTCGCCGGCGCATGGGTTGAACCAGGAGGAGTGGCATGAAGGACGACGCAGGACGACGACAACAGCGCGACGCCGCGCCGCGGGTGGGCGGCGGCGCGGCGATCGTGCGGGACGGCCGGATCTTGCTGGTGCGGCGGCTGCGCGCGCCGGAGGCGGGGTGCTGGGGCGTGCCCGGCGGCAAGATCGAATGGATGGAAGCGGTCGAGCAATCGGTGCGGCGCGAGATACACGAGGAGTTGGGCATCACGCTGCGCGATCTCGCGCTGCTGGACGTCGTGAACCAGCTCGATCGCGCGCGCGACGAGCATTGGGTCGCGATCGTGTATCTCGCGACCGACTACGAAGGCATGCCGGCCGTCGCGGAGCCCGACAAGCACGACGCGTTCGGCTGGTTCGCGCCCGCCGCGCTGCCCGCGCCGCTCACCGCCGCGACCGTGGCCGCCGTCGCTGCGTTGCGCGCGCGTGCGGCGCTCGCGCAAGTCACCCACGCGAGCGAGACATGATGGCCGGCCGGAGGCTTGTGTCCTGGGCCGGTGCGTGGTGCGCGGCGTATCAGCCGCGCGTCGCGGCCCGCCTGCGCCGGCGTGCGGCCCGCTGGTTGCTTGCTGGCGCGTTCGGCACGGCGGCCGCGCTGCCCGCCGCGGCGGCCGAAGCGCTGCTGTCGCCGTTTCCGATCGAACGGGACGACCACAGCCGCATCGATTACTACCTCGAACGCCGCGCGCCGTCCGCGCGCGGCGGCACCTTGCTCGTGGTGCTGCAGGGCTCGGACTGCAACAGCGTCACGCGCGTCGAAGCGGTGCGCCGCGATCTGGCCGGCGTGTTGCCCGACGCGGATCTGCTGACGATCGAGAAGTACGGCATCACGGCGGCCTTGCCCTACAACGCGGACCCGGACCGGACGGATTGCCCGCTCGCCTATCTGGAGCACGACACGCCCATGCGGCGCGCACGCGACGCGACGGCGGTCGTGGCGCGGCTGGCGGCCGAGAACGGCTATGCGAAGGTCGTGGCGATCGGCGGCAGCGAGGGCGCGGTCGTCGCGAACCTGCTGACGGCGCGCTCGACGCGCGTCGACGCGACGATCGCGTTCGGCGGCGGCGGCCGCTGGTTTCTCGACGACGTACTGCACAGCATCGCGGTCTCCGATATGCCCGCCGCGCAGCGCGCCCAGACCGGCGACGGCATGCGCGCGCTGGCTCGCTCGATTGCCGATGGTGAGCCGGTGTCCGCAATGAGCGGCCATGGCGTGGCATGGTGGCGGGCCGTGTTCGGCATCGATCAGCTGGCCGTATTGCGCGAGACGCGTACGCCCGTGCTGCTGATCCAGGGCGCGGAGGACGAGGCGGCCTCGACGGCTGCCGCGCGACGGTTGGCCGGCGCGCTGGCGCGGGCGGGGCGCGACAATGTCCGCTTGGTCATCTATCCCGGGCTGGATCATCGCCTGCGCGGGCGCGACGGCGTCAGCCAGATGGCGCGCGTGACCGCTGATATGTCGACCTGGCTGCGCGAACGCGGGTTCGCCGATTGAGCCGCCGCGCGGCGGCGGCGAGCAGCGGACCTTCGGTCTGTCGGCCGAGAGCCGCCGAAGCCGAGCCGAGCCGAGCCGAAGCCAGGCACCAACGGAACATGACCATGGACCACCCCCAATACCGCGCCGCAACACCCGACGACGCCCGCGCCTGCATCGACCTGCGCGGCCGCACGCGCGAGAACGCATTCACCGAGGCCCAATTGCGCGAACTCGGCATCACCCTCGACAGCTGGGCCGCGGGCATCCGCGACGGCAGCCTGCCGGGGCAGGTGTGCTGCATCGGCGGCCGGATGGTCGGCTACTGTTTCGGCGAGCGCGACAGCGGCGAGATCGTCGTGCTCGCCCTGCTGCCCGACTACGAGGGGCGCGGCATCGGCCGCGCGCTGCTCGCGCGCGTAGTCGAAGCGTTCCGGGCGCGCGGGTTCCAGCGCCTGTTTCTGGGTTGCACGACCGATTCGGCCGCGCGCTCGCACGGTTTCTATCGTCATCTCGGCTGGGTCTCAACCGGCCGGCTCGATGCGGCCGGCGACGAGATCCTCGAACTGCGGCTCGCGTGAGCCGTGCGGCGGCATGCGTAAAATGCCGCTATCCGACTTCCGCCACGCCGCCCCGATGCCTCTGCCGACCCTGCCCACCGCGCCGTTCTGTCCTGCCGAAGTCAAGGGCAGCATCGTCATCGATGCCGGCCTGTCGCGGTTCGCGAAGCTGCGCCGCTTCGCCGGCCCGGGCCTGCTGGTGGCGATCGGCTACATGGATCCGGGCAACTGGGCGACCGACCTCCAGGCCGGCTCGCAGTTCGGCTACGCGCTGCTGTGGGTCGTCGCGCTGTCGAGCCTCGCCGCGATCTTCCTGCAGATGCTCGCGGCCCGGCTCGGGCTCGTCACGGGCATGGATCTCGCGCAGGCCAGCTATGCGCGCTACGGGCGGGTCGGGCGCGTCGTGCAATGGCTGACCGCCGAGGTGTCGATCATCGCCTGCGACATC
>NZ_JAAGNW010000107.1:20981-21933 GCF_010645215.1 Burkholderia multivorans
CGCCGAGGTGCTCGGCTGCGCGCTCGCGTTCAAGCTGCTGCTCGGCGTGCCGCTCGCATGGGGCATCGTGCTCACCGCGCTCGATACGGTGATCGTGCTCGGCCTGCAAGGCAAGGGTTTCCGCCAGATCGAGGCGATCGTGCTCGGGCTGATCGGCACGATGGTGGCCTGCTTCATCGCGCAGCTCGCGCTGGTGCCGCCCGACTGGCATGCGGTGGCGCGCGGCCTGATCCCGGGCGATCCCGGGCATGACCGCAAGGATGCGATCGTGCTCGCGCTCGGCATCGTCGGCGCGACCATCATGCCGCACAACCTGTACCTGCATTCGTCGGTCGTGCAGACGCGGCGCATCGCGGGCGGCCCGCGCGGCGCGCTGCGCGACACGCTCGCGATGGTGCGCATCGACACCTGGGTGTCGCTCGTGATCGCGATGCTCGTCAACGCGGCGCTCCTCGTGCTGGCCGGCGCGGCATTCCACGCGACCGGGCGCACCGACGTGGCCGACATCGAACACGCCTACACCCTGATCACGCCGATCGCCGGCAGTGCCGCCGCGCTGCTGTTCGGCGTCGCGCTGCTCGCCTCGGGCCAGAGTTCGACGCTGACCGGCACGATCGCCGGGCAGGTGATCATGGACGGCTTCCTGCACGTGAAGATCCCGTGCTATCAGCGCCGCCTGATCACGCGCGGGCTCGCGCTCGTGCCTGCGCTGATCGGCGTGCTGTGGCTCGGCGACGGCTCGGTCGGCGAACTGCTGGTGTGGAGCCAGGTGTTGTTGAGCCTGCAACTGCCGTTCGCGATGTGGCCGCTGATCCGTTCGGTCAGCGATCGCGCGCGGATGGGCGAGCATGCGATCGGCGGCGTCACGCGCGTGGTCGCGTGGGGGCTGTTCGCGCTGATCTGCGGCACCAACCTGATGCTGATCGCGAGCGGCGCGCAGTGAACGCGCCGT
>NZ_JAAGNW010000108.1:0-11871 GCF_010645215.1 Burkholderia multivorans
AAGGTCGATGCGGTGCGGGTGCAGGTGCTGTCGTCGGCGGTCGAGGGGGTGATCCACAACGCGGCCCGGCGCGGCGTTCTCGCGCGGCCCAAGCTGAAACGCGAACTCGTCGGCCTGGTGTGCCGCTACCTGGAGCAGGCGAACTGAGCGGCGGCGCCCGGGTTCGACGCCGCCGCGATCCACCTACGCCCCCAGCGCCGCACGGACCTCGGCGAGCGAGCGCAACTGGCGCCCCTGCGCATCGACATGGCCGTCCGCGAGCCACGCCTCGAACGCCGCGCGCCGGGCGGGCCATTCGTGGTCGACGATCGCGTACCACGCGGTATCGCGGCTGCGCGACTTGTAGACGAGCGCCTGACGGAAGATCCCCTCGAAACTGAAGCCGAGCCGCACCGCGCTCTGGCGCGACGGTGCGTTGAGGCTGTCGCATTTCCACTCGTAGCGGCGATACCCGAGCGTTTCGAACGCATGGCGCATCAGCAGGTAATGCGCTTCCGTCGAGGCGCGCGTGCGCTGCAGCGGCGGTGCGAACGACACCGAGCCGACCTCGATCGCTCCGTTGGCCGGGTCGATCCGCATCAGCGCCATCGTGCCGACCGCGCGCCCGCTGCGTGCGTCGCGCACGACGAAATGCAGCGGATCGTCGCCGGCCTGCACGCGGGCGGCGTAGGCGTGATAGCTGGCGGCGTCGGCGAACGGGCCGACCGTCATGTAGGTCCAGTCGCGCCCGTCCGGCGCCAGCGCGTACGCGGCGTACAGTTCGGCCGCGTGGCGGTCGGCGTCGAGCGGTTCGAGCGTGCAGTGGCGTCCGGCGAGCGTGACGCGGGCGGGGCGGGGGCGGGGCGTCCAGCCGTCGAGCGCGGGGCCGATCGGCTGCTTGTATTCGTTGGTGCGCATCGGTGATCCTGACAGCGGTAAGCGAGAAACCGGATCACACGATACCGGGCTATTCAGCGCGCGAATAGAGCCAGCCGCCCCGGCCGGCCTGGAGCCACCGCCGTCAACCCTTGACCGTCACGAACACCGGGTTCGAGTAGAACCACAGGTCGCTGTAGTTGCGCAGGTTGATCGCGTTGAAGCGCTGGGCGTTGTCGGTGTTGTCGACGCGCGCGTCGGACCGGGACTGGCGCGGTAACGCAACTGGCGGGCTACACCACGTGCGATGTGCGAAGCGACAACGCTATACGTGACAGCTTCCTTGAAACCACCGGGCCTCAAGACTTTATGAGCCCGATGCATGCATCTGTTTTCAAAAACTGAATCATGCAAGCCTTATTTTAGAAAAGACAAACACTCACATTCAACATCGGCACATGACGCATGCGTCCGGGTACGAATAGCAGGCCTTGCGTATTGCATTTCCCTCACATCTGGTATCGAATTAACCCTTCGGATAATTTGCGTAAAATTTTTCTTTCATTTTAATAACATCCCGAGTCTGGGCCGAGGTTGAATTGAAGAAATGGCTTCTGCTTGCCACCAACATCACGGCGTCATTGATTCTGGCGGGCTTTTTTCTATCCATTTCCTACCGTACTGCATTTCCATTGGGAACACATGACCGGCAGATTTCGTTGATCGAGCTGTCCATGGTGCTGCCATTTTCAATCAGTGCCTTCTGGCTGCTGACTCGATTGCTTAAGCACAACCGATCGGAAACCCGCTTTTACCGACTCATAGTCTGGCTCGGCAATGGGGCTCCGGGCCGCCGCCTGACCGCCAGTGCAATCGGTGCGGTCCTGCTTGTATGTCTCTTGAATCTGGTGGCTTTCATCATGAGGACGATGCTTTAACATGGACCAAGTTACATCTACGATTAGTTTTCTCGTAGTCGGCGACAATGCTCTGTCCGCCGGCAATGCAGGCCTGAAGGAAGGCGCGACACTCGTTTCCGCGAGCGGTCAGATCGTGGCGACGATTGGTTCGGTGACCCCGGCGGGGACGATTGCCACCAACCCGGCCGCCGCCATGGTGACGGTCATGAAAATAACCGTCGACATTCAGGCCGGGAGGCCGGTGCAAAGGGCGGACCTCATTTCCGCGGGCGGTAATCTCATCGCCACCGCCGCCGCCATTGCCTGCTTCATACCCGGCGGCCAGCCAATCGGCACGGGAGCCATCATTCTCGGCAACCTGCTGAATATCGGCGGGCTGGTTCTCGATCGCGACCAGATCGGGGACGCATTCAAATCCGTCTACGACGCCGTGGTGGACAACGGCTCCGTGCCGGTCAATTCCCCCAATGGCGCGACGCTGCAAAGCTTCATCGCCGAGCACAACGGCAGGAGCAGCGGAGGCGCATCGGTCGCGGCTGCCTTCAACCCCGACAACACGGTGGACAAGATCACGTCCTATGACAAGTCCGGCAACGTCATTCAGACGGACAGTTATAGCTATGCCAAGGACAGTTCGGGAAAGATCTCGACGGTCACCGAGAGTCTCTATAACGTCAACGGCACATTGATGTCGACGACGGCGACAAGCGCGGACAGCGCCAGCGTCACGACCGTCTACAACAATCCGGCCGATACGCACCTCGTCACCGTGACCAGCAGGAGCGCTTCCGGCCAGGTCGCCCAAATTGCCACGACCGTCGCCGACAAGAATGCGGATACGTATGACACGGCCGTCACGGACGGCTCGGGCAAGCTGCTTTACACACGGATCAGCACATACGAAAGCGGAGTGCTGTCCAATCAGACTGAATACGATCCGTCGGGTGCGCTGACACGCCAGTATTCGTTCTGGAATGGCATGCTGGGCATGATCAAAAGCTACGCGGACGGCGTTCAGGTTGGAAAGCTCGAGTACCGATACGACGAGAATGGCAACTTCATTGGCGTTACCGCGTCCGGAACCTGCCTGGCTATCGGCAACAATCTCCCGATCAGCCTGGACGACCTGTATCAACCCGTCGTGAACATGACGTTGGTCGGCACTGGTATTACGGTGATGGCAGCGAAGCTCAACGAACCCTACCGCGCCTACGGCTCTGTCATCAACCTGGTAGCGGGCGATAGCATAAAGATCATCGACATGGGAGGTATTACGATCAATGCAGGCGCAGGTGAAGCCATTGATCTAGCCTCCTCCGACTGGGATACGATCAACGTGAGTGGCGACTCTTCGAACCTCACCGCCGCGGATGGTCAAGCTGCTGGAATCACCATGGAACCGCATTCCGCGGCAAACTTCAACGGAAGCGGCAACACGATCAGAGCCGCGGCGTTTGCAAGTATCTCGAACTCGACGGGTAACGACATCATACTGATCGGCAACGACGCGTCCGTGCAAAGCGGGAGCGGCAATCGGATTGTCGCGGCCGACGGCACCCGGGTGTATATCGATGAAACGAACGACACGCTCATCGGTAACAACGAAATCGTCACATTCGGCGGTAGCCTGACGCTGCAGGGAACCGGCGACGTCATCACCGGCTTCGGTACGTTGACCCTCGTCGACCATGCCAGCGTCACTTTCAATGGCGCCGGTACGATCAATGCAGGCGTCGGCAACGCGATCATGATAGGCGGCGACAGAAGCAGCGTGACGATCAACGCGAATGGCGATGCGGCGGGCGGTAAGACTCGTGACGGTCAAGTCACCGGCATCGCGCTGGGCCGCGCTGTCGACGCGACCATCGTCGGCGCCGGCAATGCAGTCACAGCCGCGGGAAACAACCACCTGAAGGCCAGCCATGACGATATCATCGTGAGCGGCACCGGTGTCTTCATCGACGGCGCCAGCAATCACATCACCGCCGTCGACAACATCGCCATGACCTTGTCCAGCCTGGATTTCGACTCAACGATCACCGGCAATGGTGAGACCATCGCGTCAAACGGCCAAGGCTCCCTGACACTGCGCGGCACCGGAGACATCGTCACGGCCACTAACCAGACGCTGACGCTCGCCAACGCAGGGTCCAGCCTGACGATAAACGGCAGCAACAATACGATCGTTGCTGGCGCGGGCGATACGATCACGATTACCGGCGCGCCGGAGGGAACGCGACCAGACCAGTACACGCTCAAGGCCGCCAGCGCCAGCAGTATTGTGCTCGGTCAGAACGTCAGACTGTCCATCGACGGCAGCGGAAACACCCTCACTGCTGCGGGCGACGACGACATTACAGGGAGTGGGAACACGATCACGGTGATGGGTGCCTACAACGCGATCACCGGTGACCATAACGCGATCAAGGCATCAGGTACGACCGTGTCCATCCTTAACAGCCAGAACGATACGCTATACGGAAACAGCAATACGATCACGGGTGGCAGTTCGATACTGCGCCTGGAAGGTACGGGCAACACCGTGGCATCGGGCAGTATCGCTGTCACGCTCGCCGCCGGCGTCAGCGTTACGCTGAGCGGCGCCGGGGACGTGGCGTATGCTGGCGCGGACAATCGCATCACGATCAATGCCGCGACGGATGCGATTGGTACCTTGGCCTGCTACGTCGAGACGAGCAACAACACGGCGGGCATCGTGGCGAACCAGGGTGCGCGGGTCGACTTCAAGGGAGCGGGCAACCACATCACGACTCACGGTGCCTACTCCGTCGGAGCGGATGACGCTGACATCGTCGTGGCCGGGAGCGGCACGCACTTCACAGGCGACAACAACATGCTCGATGCCGCCGACAATCTGAGCATGGCCGTGTTTGGAAACAATAACGTCCTCCTCGGCAATCACGAGACTGTCATGTCCTACGTCGGCAGCCTCACGTTGAAGGGCGACGGCGATAGTGTGATGACATCCGGCAGCAAGCTGACGGCGAACGGCGTCAGCGTCACGCTTACCGGCGCGGACAACACTTTCATCGGCGACAGGGACGTACTGACGATCGGCAGCGACACGACGAACCTCACGGTCCAGGGGGCGGGCGAGACGATCATCTTGTCAGATCCGAAGCTCAAGGCAGCGTCGTTGAAAGTGAGTGCGGTCGCGAACGGCCAGGACCTCGTGTTGACCGATAGCGCGACGGGCACGCCGGGCATCACCTTCGACGGCATGCTGGCGGCGGGCAATCAAGGCGCGCTGCAACTGACGTTTGCCGACGGCACGGTATGGACGCGCGCGCAGATGCTGGCCATGGCGCATGCGACGGGGGCGCCGAATGCATCGCCGCCTCCGGCGGGTGCGTCGGGCGCACCCGCGAGCCATGCGCAGGCCAGCCAGCTGATTCATGCGATGGCGGCGTTTTCGGCAAACAGCTCAAGCGCGGATTGGTTTGTGCCCGCAAATTCGATGACGGCCGATACAGCAACCTTCGCCCAGGGGTACCACACCTCACATCCGCACCCGCTGTAAAAGTGTCGATACGGCGGATTCAAAGCGCGGGCCGTCGACGGCGGCCTCGCGCGGCACGCTTTCTGTTGAGCTTCACAAATCAGCGCGCGAATAGAGCCAGCCGCCCCGGCCGGCCTGGAGCCACCGCCTTCAACCCTTGACCGTCACGAACACCGGGTTCGAGTAGAACCACAGGTCGCTGTAGTTGCGCAGGTTGATCGCGTTGAAGCGCTGGGCGTTGTCGGTGTTGTCGACGCGCGCGTCGGGCAGCGGATTGCCGTCCTGCGTCTCGCCCGGCACGTTGATGCCGAGGTTGGTGCCGCGCAGCCGGTAGTAGCGGTTCTTCGTCGCGACCACGTCGTAGCTGACGGTGCGGTAGCCGTCGCGGTCGGTTTGCCAGTCGGCCTTCGTGAAGGTGGCGATCACCTTCGTGCTGTCGTTGGTCGCCTTGTCGTAGCCGGGCGTGCCCGGCAGCGCGCGCGGCGCGACGTCGCCCGCGATCAGGTCGACGTGGTCGACCACCGGCTGCACGTTCGCGGGCGCGCCGCTGCCGACCGTGAATTCCATGTTGTTGCGCGACGGGCTCTTGAAGCGGAACGTCAGGCGCACGGTGCGGCCGGGCGCGACCGTCAGCTCGCCGCCCATCTCCGCGCGGTTCGCGCCGTCGGCGGCCTGGAAATCGAGCGCGTCGACGAGATCGCCGAATACCGCGAACACGCGTCCCGAGCGCAGGCCGTCGAGCAGCGCGCGCAGGCCGTTGCCCGTCATCCACACATGGGTCTTCGCGTACTCGCCGGGGTAGTAGCCGCTGCTGTTGCGATTGTCCGGCGACACCTTGAAGTGATGGTCGGAATCCGCGATGGTCCAGATCCGCCGGCCTTCTCCGAGCAGCGCGTCCCATACGCCGCCCACCTGCGCGACCACGTAGTCCGCGCCGCCGTAGGTGCGCGCCTTCAGGTTGGCCGGCACGTACGCGCTGTTGTAGCCGCCGCGGTCCGGCTCCATCTGGTTGCCGACCAGCCCCTCGATCGCGAACGCGATGTTCGGTGCGATGTCGTTGAAGGCGCGGAAGTCGGCCGCCTTGTACTTGTCGGCCGAGCGCGACGGGTGATTGAACAGCAGGTAGCTGGTGTCCGGATGATGCGTGCGCAACCAACGCAGCGCGGCGAGGGCGTCGTCGTGGGTGGTGTAGGCGCGTGCGTCGGCCGCGTCCCAGGCGGCGACGTCGGCCGGCGCGAACTGGCTGGCCGGCCGGTTCGTGAACAGGTACTCGAAGTGATTGAGCGCCTGCGCGTCGGGTGCGAGCGGCGCGCCCGAGAAGATGCCGACGTTGCCGTGGTCGTGGGTCGGGATGTCCCATTCGGCGGCCGAGTAGATCAGCTTGTCCGTGTAGCGGCCGGCCGCCTGCAGTTGCCGGATGCGCGGCAGCTGATCGTCGCGGATGCCTTGCGACATCGGTATGCCGGCGCTGTCCGGCAGCGTCGCGCCGGTGTGATCGCGATGCGACACGCGCAGATGGTCGGTCAGCGCGATCCAGTCGAGGTTCGATTTCGTCAGGCCCTGGTCGAGCACGGTGTCGAGCGGCGTCTGCGCGTCGTCGGACTGGGTCGTGTGGACATGCAGGTCGCCCGTGGTCCAGCGGCCGGCCACCGGAGTCGGCGTCGGCGTGCCGGGTCCGGGATCGGCCGGGCGGGTCGGCGGCGGCGTCGTTGCGGAGGGGGCGGGCGGGTCGTCGTCGCGGCAGGCGGCGAGCAGCAGGGCCGTGGCCAGGACGAGGCCCAGCGGGCGGCGAAGCGCGGGGCGAACCGCGAGGCGGGGCATGAAACGAGGCGGGGAGGACATGAGGCGATCGGCGGAAACGAAAGGTCCGCAGCCTACGCTTACAAAATGACAGTGATGTTATCGGTCCGTAAGCCGAGCCGCTCCGTTTCAGGCCAGCGCGTGATAGACGAGATACCCCCCGGTCGGGATCAGCATCAGGTAGCAGAGCGCGGTGAAGCGCGCGGGGCTGATGCGATCGTTCAGCGCCTTGCCGGCCGCGATCCCGAACGGCACGACCACCGTCAGCACGAGCGCGGTGGTCCAGCTCGTGCCGTCGAGCAGGTGCAGGCTCATGTAGCCGAACAGCTTCACGTAGTTGCCGATGAAGAAGAACAGGATCGTGGTGCCCGCGAGCACGGCCTTGCCGAGGTTCTGCGGCAGCAGGTAGAACGAGATCGGCGGCCCGCCGGAGTGCGCGACGAAGGTGGTGAAGCCCGACAGCAGGCCGCAGATCGCGCCCACCTTGCGATTCGGCGCGACGCGCGCGGCGGGCCCGCCGCGGCTCGCGCGCGCCTGGGCGCGCATCCTGACGAACCAGTTCACGACGAAGCCGAGCGTCAGCAGGCCGACCAGCAATTGCAGGTAGCGGTCGTTCAGCAAACGGAAGCACAGCATGCCGAGCCCGATGCCGAGGATCAGCGGCAGCACGAGGATCTTCAGGTTCTCCTTGTCCCAGGTGCTGGGCGGATACGCGCGGATCGCGAACAGATCCATGAAGCAGATGCTCGGCGCGAGGATCGCGGCCGCCTTGCCCGGGCTGATCGCGAGCGACAGCAGCGGCACGCCGATCAGCGAGAAGCCGCCGCCCAGGCTGCCCTTCGAGAAGGCGATCACGAAGATCGTCGGAAATGCGATCAGGTAGAACAGCGGATCGGCAACGGGCATCGGAAAGGTCATGGGGCGCGCGGCTCGGCGAAAGGGCGCGTGGCGGCGTGGCCCATGCGCGGTCAGTCGGGCGCGATGCCGGGGCGGGGCCGCTGGTGGGGCGCGGCGGATTCACCTCGGATCGCGGCGGGAGAATCACGACTCAGTGAGGATAGGCAATCACGCAGGCCGGATTAAATTACATTTCGATTGGAGAAATCCGCATATCCGGCGGAAAAAGAATAAGCGAATCCCTGCGTTTTATTCGAATACCCGTGATCCGCGCGGGGGGATGCGCGGCCGTCGCGCGGTGCGGATGCGGGCGCCGCCGGAACGCGCGGCGCCGGCCGGAGCGCGGGGGCGGGTAAAATCATGCTTTTGCCCGCTTGCGCGACCCGCGCGCGGGCGCTTGACGGCGATTCCCCGACCCATGAGCGATACCGATTTTCAAAGCGACGACGACGTGATTCACGAGAGCGGCCTGTGGCGCGACGACGGCTGGACCGCGCGCGTGATCAAGAACGAGGACGACGACGGCTGGGCGGTCGAGATGATCCGCGACGGCGAGGCGGAGCCCGCGCTGGTCGGCCCGTGGACCATGGGCCGCGACAAGAAGAACCCGAAGCCGCTCGATTCGGGGGCCTTCCGCACGCTCGTGAAGACGGCGTCGGAGGTGCTGCGGCGTCACGAGCAGCAGCGTCACGCGATGCTGCACAAGTCCTTGATCGTGTGGACGGACGGCGAGGAAGTGCAGGTCACGCTCGACATCGTGCCCGATGAAGACGATCCGCACGCGATGCTCGGCGCCAGCGCGGCGGACGGCACGTCGCTCGCGCGGGTGCGGGTGTCGGCGGGATACCGGCTCAGCCAGGAGAACGCATTGAAATGGATTGCGGCGGAGTATGCGCGGCCGGATACGGATCGTTGATCGAGAAATCGACAATCCATATAGCACGTCTCTAAAATATTGAATAATTCGATCGATTAATCCATTGTGCTATTGATCTAGATTGAAAATTCAATGTAATGTGCTGTAATGAAATTGACGGTAAGGATTCCAACGTTATAGATTCGCTCTCTCATTAAAAAACAAAGAGAGGGCATACATGAATTTGACAACGTTTGCGCGCGCGGCGAGCCGTGGCGCGGTGGCGTTCGCGATGCTGGGCGCGTTGTGCGCACCGGCCGCGGCCGACACGGCGCCCACGCGGGCGCAGCAGTCGCGCATGCCGCGCGCGCCGCAGAACCTGCCGTTGTCGCCGGAGCAGGCCGCCTACAACCTGCCGCTCAGCAAGCAGGACCGCACTACGCTGCAACAGTCGACGCAGCCGCGCCAGTCGGGCCTGCGCAGCAAGCGCAGCGCGGCGGCCGACGACGGGTGCCGCGACATGAACGCACTCGCGGGCTATCGCGGTGCGGCGCTGGCCGATTATGTCGTGAACCTGCCCGACTACGAATGCCATTACGGGCTGTTCTCGGTCGACAAGACGCTCGCCGCGAAGATCTTCAGCGGGGAGAACGTGCATGCCGTGGCGAGCCGCCTCGTGCAGGAGCTGTACCGCTACGACGCGAGCAACCTCGCGCTCGTGAACCTGCTGATCTACCTGCGTTCGGCCTATTACCAATACGACGTGAGCGGTCTCGCCGACCAGGTGCCGGGGCTCGCGGTCGCGCTGCGGCCGTACATCCGCCAGAGCATCGAGGGCGATGCGCTGTTCCGCGAGAATCCGCGCGGGCCGAGCACGGCGAGCGAGCTGATGAAGCTGATCACGAACATGAAGGACGAGGTCTACTACGTGCCGCAGCTCAAGGCGCGCGTGGCCGCGTACACGGTGAGCCCGGCCGATCCGCAGGCGGCCGCGCCGTTGCAGCAGCAGAGCGCGGCGGGCGGCTTCACCGGCCTGCTCACGGTGTTCTTCTATGCGCACCAGCGCGCCGATGCGCCGGCGGTGCTCGGCAATGACGCGTCGCTGCCGGAGACGCTGAACCGCTTCGTCACCGCGAACCGCGCGAGCCTGCTGGGTACGCGGGCCGCGTACCAGCTCGCCGACGCGGCGCGCGAAACCTTCCGCTTCCTGCGCTATCCGGCGCAGCAGCCGCGCGTGAAGCCGATGATCCAGCAACTGCTCGCGTCGACCAGCATGACGGGCCCGGACAGCGACCTGTGGCTCGCGGCGGCCGAATCCGTGCAGTACGGCGACCCGGATCACTGCGCGGACTACGGCGTGTGCGACTACAAGGGCAAGCTGTCGGCCGCGGTGCTCACGCAGCGCTATGCCTGCGATGCGCACATTCGGGTCGTCGCGCAGCAGCTGACCACGCCGCAGATGCAGTCGGTGTGCGCGACGGTCGCGAAGCAGGAGGATTACTTCCACCGCATGCTGAAGACCAACCGGCAGCCGGTCGCGAACGATCGCAACGAGACTATCGAACTGGTGGTGTTCAGCGACTACGACAACTATCGCAAGTACGCGTCGGTGCTGTACGGCATCAGCACGGACAACGGCGGCATGTACCTGGAAGGCGATCCGGCCAAGCCGGGCAATCAGGCGCGCTTCATCGCGCACGAGGCGTCGTGGCTGCGTCCGGAGTTCAAGGTCTGGAACCTCGAACATGAGTTCACGCATTATCTCGACGGTCGCTTCGACATGGCCGGCGATTTCGCGGTGAGCACCGCGCAGCCGACCGTCTGGTGGATCGAGGGTGTGGCCGAGTACCTGTCGCGCAAGAACGACAACCCGGAATCGATCGAGGCGGCGCGCAGCGGCCGCTATCGTTTCTCGGAGGTGGTCAAGACGCGCTATGCGTCGGCGGACTATGTCGCACGCGCCTATCGCTGGGGCTACATGGCCACGCGCTTCATGTTCGAGCGGCATCGCCCCGAAGTCGACACGATCGTCGCGCGCTTCCGGCGCGGCGACTACGACGGCTACGCGACCTACCTCGCGGATCTCGCGCCGCGCTACGACCAGGAGTTCGCGGACTGGGCGCGCACCGCGACCACCGCGGGCGAGCCGCCGCAGCCCTGAGCCGCTTCGCCCGCTGCTGCATCGCGCGGAAATGGCGCGGTGCGGCAGAGGCGGACGTCTAGAAAGCGGGTGCGCGGGCAGGGAGGCGGGATGCTAAGCTCTGCCCTATTTTGACATTCAACGATGTAACGATAGGGAGACGTAGCCATGAACATCTCGCAGACCTGCCTGCTGATCGTCGCGCTGTTGCCGTTCGTCTGGACGATTTGCGCGAAATCGCAGAAGGGCTACGACAACCGCAATCCGCGCGGCTATCTGGCCAGGCTCGAAGGCTGGCGCGCCCGTTCGGCCGCCGCGCACCAGAACTCCTGGGAAGCGCTTGCCCTGTTCACGGCGGCGCTCGTGGTCGCGTGGCACAACGGCGCGAATCCGCAGCGCGTCGATCAGCTGGCGATGGTGTTCGTCGCCACCCGCGTGCTGCACGGCCTGCTGTACCTGTTGAACTGGGCGTCCGTGCGTTCGCTCGTGTGGTTCGTCGGGATCGTCTGCATCGTCTGGCTGTTCGTCGCGGGCGCCTGAGCGCACGCGGCGCCGGCCGGCGCCGCGTCTGCCGCCGCGCGGCCGGCGCTGCTCAGCGCGGCGTCGTGCGCAGCGACGACGGCCCGCCCGTCAGCGCGATGCGCTCGCCGGTGTCGCGCAGCTTGCCGCCGTCGACCGCGTAGAGCGCGAGCTGGCGTTCGACGTTGAACTGCACGATCAGGTGCCGGCTGTCGGCGGTGAACACGATGCCTTGCGCGGCTTCGCCGCCCGGCAGTTCGGCGGTCTTGACCGCGCGGCCGTCGCGGATCGCGAACAGCAGCACCTTGCCGAGCTTGTGGCGACCGGGATTGTCCGGCGTCAGGTTCGAGCCGTCCATCGCCTG
>NZ_JAAGNW010000108.1:11881-12289 GCF_010645215.1 Burkholderia multivorans
TACGCCGATCCACTTGCCGTCGGGCGAGATCGCCACGCCCTCGGGCAGCGACGGCACCGTGAAGTGCTGGACCGCACGGAACGGCGCATGCGACACGTCGATCAGCGTGATCGTGTCGGCGTCGCCCGCGAGCTTGCCCGTGTAGCCCGGCAGGCCCGCCAATCCCACGTTGCTGACCACTGCCCACTTGCCGTCGCTCGATACGTCGACCGTGTACGGTGCGACGCCGGCGCTCAGGCGCACGCCGCTGTCGGTGACGGTCGTGCCGTCGACATCGAGCACTGCCACGCCCCCTTCGTCGCGCAACGAGACGAGCGCATGCCGGCCGTCGTGCGTGAAGCTGATGCCGGCGAGACGCTTCGCGCCGATCTTGAGGCTGTCGAGCAGCCGCACCGAGTGGCCGTCGAT
>NZ_JAAGNW010000108.1:12299-19812 GCF_010645215.1 Burkholderia multivorans
GATGGCCAGCACCGATACCTTGCCGTCGAGAGTCGCCGTGAGCGCGAGCCGCCCGGCGCCGTCGATCGCGATGCCTTGCGGATGCGCGCCGAGATCGATGCGGGTGACGGCGGGCGGCGTTGCGTCGAGATCGACGATCTGCAGGAACGGATCGTAGAACAGCTGCTTGGCCGCCTGATCGTAGCGGGTCGGCGCGCCGACCAGCGCGAGGCGCGCGTCCGGCGTCACCGCGACGGCCTGCGGCGGGCCCTGGATGCCGTTCTTCACGTCGACCTGGGTTTTCACGCGCGGCGGGAAGACGCTCGCATCGAGCAGCGCGAGCGTGTCGGCGGGCGGGTCGGGCAGGTAGGTGTCGCGTCCCTCGACGCGTTGATACTTGCCGTCGTTGCCGGAGACGATCCAGTCGGCCGCGTGCGCGCCGATGGACAGCGCCGCGAGCGTCAGGCCGGCGAGCGCCCGGAGCCGGAATGCGCGTGTGACGGATGCATGCATGGTGAAGCCTCCCTGTCGTTGGTCGAATCCTGGTCGTATGGCTTGAGGCGCGTGCGAGCGGCCGGGCGCGCAGGTCTCCGTTGCGCGAGGCCGGATGGTGCGGTCGAGCGCGATCTTAGCGCGTTCGCGCGCGACGCGGCTTGACGACGGGCACAGGCGCGGAGGTGGAGGGTGCGGCAGGCGATCCTGCGGCAGGCGATCCTGCGGCAGGCGCACCGCCGTCCCGCGCAGCCAGATGCGCCTTGAGGAAGTCGAGCCACGCGCGCACCTTGCGCGGCACATGGCGGGTGGCCGGATAGAGCGCATACACGCCCTGGCGCGCGAAGCGATAACCGGGCAGCGCGTCGACGAGGCGGCCGGCGGCGAGGTCGTCGCGCACCAGCCAGTCGGGCAGGAGCGCCGTGCCCGTGCCCTGCAGCGCGAACACGCGCAGCATCGAGGCGTTGTCGGCGACGAGGCAGGGCTTGCCGCCCGGTCGATAGACGTGGGGCGCGCCGTCGGGGCCGGTCAGTTCCCAGCCGGGCACGGATTCGAGGCGGCGATGGCCGAGGCGCGGCAGCGCGTCGAACCCGGCGAGCGGGTCGGCGGCTTCGCGCGCCGGGGCGGCTGCCGCGAGCAAGGCCGGCGCGGCCACGGCGCACACCTCGAAGGTGTCGATGCACGCGCCGCGATAGCCCGATTCCTGGAGCTTGCGCAATTGCCCCAGGCGGATCGCGAGATCGAAGCGTTCGCGCACGAGGTCGACGTCGACCGAATGGGTGTCGAGCTGCACGCGCAGGCCGGGATGCGCGCGCATGAACGCCTGCAGCGCCGGCGCGATCACGCGCAGCCCGTATTCGACGGTGGTGGTCATGCGCAGGCTGCCGCGCAGGCCCGCATGCTCGTCGCGCGCCTCGTCGACCGCGACCCGCGCGGCCTCCAGCACCTGCACGCAGCGCCGGTGGAAGCGCTCGCCCGCGTCGGTGAGCGCGACGCGGCGGGTGGTGCGGGTCAGCAGCGTGACGCCGAGCTCCGTTTCCAGCTGCTTCACGTTGAAGCTGACGACCGCGCGCGTCTGGTTGAGCAGCGCGGCGGCGCCGGTGAACGACCCGGCGTCGACCACCGCGCAGAAGATCTCGAAACGATCGAGGCTGACCATGCCGACGGCGACTCCATTGTCAAAATAATTCCGCAAGTGTAGCGGGATCATTCGGCTTTTTCCGCGCGATGCTGCTTCGTAGACTGTGCGCATCGTTCATCCGCCTGCCCCTCATGTCGCTTCGCTCAAGGATCGCCGTCGTCTATCTGCTCGGTTTCGGGATCGATCTCGTCAACCTGTTCGTCATCAATGCCGCCTATCCGATGCTCGGCCGCGAATGGCACGCATCGGTCGCGCAGCTCGCGTGGATCGGCAATGCGTACATGCTGGGCCTGACCGCGGTGATCCCGGTCGGCGTGTGGCTCGCGGGCCGGCTCGGCGAACGGCGCGTGCTGCTCGCGTCGCTGCTGCTGTTCGCGGCGGGCGTCGCGGGCGCGGCGTGCGCGCGCTCGATCGGCGCGCTGCTCGCGTGGCGGCTGTTGCAAGGCCTCGGCGGCGGGCTGCTGATCCCGGTCGGGCAGGCGATGACCTATCGCGCCTATCCGAACGCCGAGCGCGCGCGCCTGACCGCGCTCATCATGATGGTCGCGCTGCTCGTGCCGGCGCTGTCGCCGGCGCTCGGCGGCCTGATCATCGAGCGCTGGTCGTGGCGCGGCGTGTTCTGGCTGCTGCTGCCCTGCGTGCTGATCACCGCCGCGCTCGCGCGACGCTGGCTGCCGGCCGAAGCGCCGCCGCGCCCCGCGCCGCCGCGCCCCGCGCCGGCGCTCGACCGGGTCGGGCTCGCGCTCAGCGTCGGCACGCTGCTCGCGCTGCTGCTCGGCCTGACCCGGCTCGGACAGCGCGACTACGCGCTCGCGCTTCCGCTGCTGGCCGCGGCGGTGCTGCTGGGCACCGTCTATGGGCGCGATGCGCTGCGCCGCACCGCGCCGCTGCTCGATCTGCGCCTGCTCGGCCAGCCGCTGCTGCGCGTGGGCGTGGTGGTTTATCTGTGCGTGCCGGGCGTCTTCATGGGCGTCAACCTGATCGCGTCGCTCTATCTGCAGGACGGCCTGCACCTGGGCGCGGCCGCGACCGGCGCGCTGATGCTGCCGTGGTCGATCGCGGCGTTCGCGGCGATCTCGACCACGCGCTGGCGCTTCGCGCGCACCGGGCCGAAACGCCTGCTCGCCGCGGGCGTGCTGATCGAGTGCGCGGGCATCCTGATGCTCGCCGCGCCGTGGTCGGCCGCGCACGACGGCGGGCTGGCGCTGGCCTACGCGGTGCTCGGCTTCGGCGGCAGCCTGTGTTCGAGCGCCGCGCAGAGCGTCGCGTTTCTCGACGTGCCGCCCGCGCGGCTCGGACAGGCGAGCGCGCTGTGGAACATCAATCGTCAGCTCGGCTTCTGCCTGGGCGTCGCCGTGCTCGGCAGCACGCTCGATGCGTGGCTGGCGGGAACCGGAGTCGAGAGCGGGGCGGCGGCCTTGCCGGTCTATCGCGCGTGCCTGCTCGTCGCAGCCGCGCTGACCCTGCTGCCGTTGCCGCTGATCGTGCGGCTGTCGAGCGCGCATACCCGGCGTCTGTTGCGCGGCGACGCGATCGTTTCATGATGCCGACACGTTGAGAGGAAATATTTCATGACTGAATCCAATCCGTTTTTCGACGAGGTGCGCGACGCGCACGTGGAGATCGAACGCTGGCTGTCCGGCGAAGCGCCGGCCGAACGCTTGCCGGCGCTGCTCGCGCGTTTCTCGCCCGCTTACTCGATGGTGACGCTGGCGGGGGCGCGCCTCGATTTCGCCGCGCTGACGGCATTTTTTGCGCGCGTGCGGGGCACGCGCCCGGGCCTGCGCATCGTGATCGACGAACTGGAACTGATCGGGCCGGGCGATGGGCGCGCCGTGGTCGGCTATCGCGAGCACCAGGCCGATGCGGCCGGGCAGGCCACGCTGCGCCGCTCGACGGCGGTGTTTGCACACGATGACGCGGGAGGCATCGTGTGGCTGCGCCTGCATGAAACCGCCTGCGCGCCGGGCTGACGCGCGGCGCGCGAGACCCTGCCGGCGCGTGCGGCCGAGTCGCCTTCGCCGGGCGGCGCGGCCGTGCGGATGGCAGCGCCGACGGCGCAGGCGGACGTAAGATTTCTCCGGCGTTTGCGCAATGCATTATTAATCGGTGATTCGATTTGCGCGCCGCCCAGGTTTGACTACAATCGCCCTATCTCATAATAGCGGGCGTTGTGGTCGCAGCGCGGGACCGACTGCCAGCGCAGCACGTGGAAGAATGACAAGAAGACGCCGCCGTTCCGTTGCCGACCCGTGCCTGCCGCCATCCTCCGGATACCCGGAGCAGCGGCGCATGTCGGCAACCGGGCGGCGCGCGCGGGCGGGGGCCGTCTGGCTGATCGCCTGCACACTCGCGTGGCTCGGTCTGACCGCTGCCTGGCCCGCGCGGGCGGACGACGCGCCGTCGCCTGCGCAGCCGTCGTTCGCGCTGTACTACGGCGCACAGCCGCCGGTCGAAATGCTGTCGGCCTACGATGTCGCCGTGGTCGAGCCGGACAGCGGCTTCGATCCGCGCGCGCATGCGCTGCCGCACACCACCTGGTTCGCGTATGCGAGCGTCGGCGAAGTGCAGCCGTCGCGCGCCTATTACGCGGATCTGCCCAAATCATGGCTGCTCGGCAGCAACGAGGCGTGGGCCTCGCGGGTGATCGACCAGAGCCAGCCCGAGTGGCCCGCGTTCTTCGTCGAGCACGTGATCCGGCCGCTGTGGGACAAGGGCTATCGCGGCTTCTTCCTCGACACGCTCGACGCATGGCAACTCGCCGCGCACACCGACGATGCGCGCGCCCGCCAGCAGGCCGGCCTCGTCGCGGTGATCCGCGCGATCCGCGCGCGCTATCCCGAGGCCAAGCTGATTTTCAACCGCGGCTTCGAGATCCTGCCGGAGGTGCACGGGCTCGTCTACGCGGTGGCGTTCGAGTCGCTGTACCGCGGCTGGAATCAGGCGCAGCAGCGCTACACGGCGGTGCCGGACGCCGATCGCGCCTGGCTGCTCGCGCAGGCGCGCACGATCCGCACGCAGTACGGCTTGCCGGTGGTGTCGATCGACTATTGCCCGCCCGCCGATCGCAGCTGCGCGAGCGACGCGATCACGCGGATTCGCGCGGACGGCCTCGTGCCGTTCGTGACCGACGGCGCGCTCGCGACGATGGGCCGCGGCGCGAGCGCGCCGCAGCCGCGCCGGATCCTGGTGGTGCAGGATCCGCCCGCGCGCACCGACCTGAACGTGTCGCCCGGGGTGCGCTATCTGGCCATGCCGCTCGGTTATCTCGGCTACCTCGTCGATTACGCGGACGCGCGCGCGCCGCTGCCCACCGGGCCGCTCGCGGACCGCTATGCGGGCATCGTGCTGTGGCTCGACAACGACGTGCCGCGCGGACGCGCGTATCGCGAATGGCTCTCCGCGCAGATCGACGCGGGCATTCCGGTCGCGATGTTCGCATCGTTCGGCACGCCGCTCGACGCGCCGTTCGCGCGCAAGCTCGATCTCGAGGTGGTCGACGGGATCCCGGCGGGCGCGCGGCTCGACGTCGCGTCCTACGACCCGGCGCTGATGGGCTTCGAGATGAAGCCGCGCCCCGATCCGCACGACTACACGGCGGTGCGGGTCGGCGCGCACAGCCGGTCGCTGCTGCGCCTGCGCGCGGGCGGCGTCGACATCGACGGCGCGGCGCTGACGCCGTGGGGCGGCTACGTGATGCGGCCGTTCGGCGTGTATCAGCTCGGCGCGATCAATCAGGCCCGCTGGGTCGCGCAGCCGCTTGCGTTCCTGCGCGCCGCGCTGCGCCTGCCGGACGACATGCCGGTGCCCGACACCACGACCGGCAACGGCCGCCGGCTGCTGATGTCGCACATCGACGGCGACGGCTTCGCTTCGCGCGCGGAGTTCGCCCAGGCCGGCTTGCCCGAGAATCCCGCCGTGCCGCTGTATTCGGGCGACATGCTGTACCGGCTGCTGCGCGATACCGGGATGCCGACCACGGCCTCGCTGATCGAGGGGGAGGTGTCCGACGACGGGCCGTATCGCGCGTTCGCGCCGCACCTGCGCGCGCTGGGCGCGAAGATTTTCGCGTTGCCGAACGTCGAGGTCGCCACGCATACCTATACGCATCCGCTGCAATGGATGCGGGTGACGGGGCTCGGCGTCTCGGACGACAAGGATACGGTGACCGAGGGCGGCGGCGGCGCGCATGCGAGCGGACTGTCGATCGATATCCCGGGTTACCGCTTCAGCTACGAGCGCGAGGTCGGCGGCTCGATCGACTACCTGAACCGCACCGTCGCGCCGGCCGCGAAGCCGGTGCGGATGGTGCTGTGGAGCGGCGATTGCCAGGTGCCGGCGCCGGTGCTGAAGGCGGCCTACCGGGCGGGCGTGCTGAACATGAACGGCGGCGACACGCTGATCACGAAAAGCTACCCGAGCTGGACCGCGATCGCGCCGCTCGGCGTGATGAAGGACGGCTATTACCAGGTGTTCGCGCCGAACCAGAACGAGGAGTTGTACACCGACCTGTGGCATGGCCCGTTCTACGGCTTCACGCGCGTGCTCGAAACCTTCGAGATGACCGACCGGCCGCTGCGCTTCAAGCCGATGGACATCTACTACCACATGTTCTCCGGCACCAAGCTCGCCTCGATGAAGGCGCTCGAACGGATTTTCGCGGCGGTGCTCGCGCGGCCGGTGATGCCGTTGTTTGCGTCGGACTATGCGCGCAAGGTGCTCGATTCGCTCGACATGAGCGTGGCGCGCGACGGCGACGCCTGGGTGGTGCGCGGCGGCGGCATGCTGCGCACGGTGCGGCTGCCGGCGGGCAAGGTGCCCGACCTGCGCGGCGCGACGGGCGTGGCCGGCTATGCGCCGGGACCGGGCGGCACCTATGTGCACCTGACGGGCGCCGCCGCGCGCTTCACGGTGGTCGACGCCGCGCGCGCGCCGCATGTACCGTATCTCGCCGATGCGAACGGCGAACTCGAACACTTCGAACGCCGCGCGCGCGGCTTCTCGTTCGACCTGCGCTCGACCGGCGCGCCGCGCTTTCGCGTCGCCGACGCCGGCGCGTGCCGCGTGAACCAGCATCCGCTTTCCTCCACTGCCTACCGCCTGCATGTCGACGTCGTCTGCGACCGCTGAACGCCAGCGTTTCTTCACGCTGCCCGCGATCCTCGCGCTCGGCGCGCTGCTGGGCGTGCTGCTCGGTTTCGCCTATCCGCGCGGCGCGCTGGAGGCGCGGCTGCTCGCGGCCGGCCGCGTCGACGGCCTGACGGTCGCGTATCTGGAGGCCTGGCTGCGCATCGATCCGGGCAATTCGGACGTCCAGGCCGCGCTGACTCGCGCCTATCTGAGCGGGGAACGGCTCGCGGACGCGGAGCGCATGCTGGAGCGGCTCAAGACATCCCGTGATCCGGCGGCGCGGCGGCGCGCGCTGGCGATCCGGCTCGCGCTCGCGCAGCGCCGGCTGTATACGCTCGCCCCGCACGACCCCGCGCGCGCCGCGCCGCTGCGCGAACTCGATGCGCTGCTGCACGAGGCCGATCAGGTCGAATGGGACGTCGACGCGCTCAAGTCGCTTGCGGGCCAGGCGCGCGGCCTGGGCGACGATGCGCTCGCGGCGCGCTTCTACGCGCGGCTCGTGACGGAGGACCCCGCGCATGCGTCGACCTGGCTCGCCGAGCTGGCGGTCACGCGGCTGGGCGGCGGCGAGTATCGCGCGGCCGCCGACGCGTGGTTCGCGCTGGAGGCGCGCGCGCCGACGCGCGCGGCGCGGCGCGAGGCGTTCATTGCCGGGTTGAAGGCGCTGCAGGCGGGCAATGAGCTGCCGGGGGCGATCGCGGCGGCGCAGGCGCATGCGGGCGAACTGGCGGACGACCCGGATACGTTGCGGTTCCTGTCGAATCTCGCGAT
>NZ_JAAGNW010000108.1:19822-21906 GCF_010645215.1 Burkholderia multivorans
GCTGGGCGATGCGGGCAGGCAGGGGCGGACGCGGCTTGCCGCGTATGCGGCGGGTGGGCCGGGAGCGGGCGGGCCGCCTGATGGCCGGATCGTGGCGCAGCGGACGGCGCAGGGCGTGTGGCTGCGGGCTGCGTGGTATCGCGGCGGCGGGCAGCGGGTGCGGGCGTGGCGGATGGCGGGGGCGGAGGGCGTGTCGATCGTGAAGATCGCGGCGACGACGGCCGCGCCGGGCGCGGGCGGTGCAAGCGCTTCGACGGCGATCGGCGCGGCTGACGCAACCAACGCAACCGACGCCAAACAAAAAGCCCAGACCAGCGATTACGAACTCGCCTACCGCGTATTCCTCGCGAACGGCGACGTCGCGGGCGCGGAGCGCATTGCGCAGACCGCGCTCGACCGCGATCCGCAGGCGCTCCCGTGGCGCGAACGGCTCGCGCAGGTGGCCGAGTGGAACCACCACCCGGACGTGGCGCTGCGCAACTATCTCGCGCTGGCGCAGGCCCGCGGCAGCGCGAACGACTGGCGGCAGGTCGCGCGGCTCGCGCCCGGCCTGGACGATCAGGCGGCGCTGCTCGCGGTGACGCTCTACGAAGCGGGCCAGCACCCGGACGACCTCAAGCGTATCGACGACGTGGTCACCGCCTACGAGCGCAACGCCGACCCCGATGCCGCGCTGCGTTTCCTGCGCGCGCGCTTCGACGGCCCGCTCGGCCGTGCGGCGCGCGAGCGTTACGCGCAGGTCGCGGAGCGCAGGGGCGACGATGACCTCGCGCTGCGCACGTGGCGCGATCTCGAACGCGGGTACGGCCCGAACGCCGGCTATGCGCTGCATATCGCGACCCTGCTGTATGCGCGCACGCAATTCGACGAAGCGCTCGCGGCGCTGCGCGATGCGAAGGGCGTCGCGACGCCGGGCGATACCGATTTCTGGCGTTTCTACGCGATGCTGGGCGCGTCGGGACAACGCGAGCGCGATGCGGGCGCGGGCTATCGCGCGCTGCTGGCGGGCGGCCGCGCCGAAACCGACGATGTCGAATCGATGATCAGCTTCAGCGAACGCTCGCCGCTCGATGCCGGCCGGGTGGCGGAATACGGCTATCGGCACGGCGGTACGGTCCGGATGCTGACGCAGGCGCTGTATTACTACGCGCGCGCGCATGCCTGGGCGCGCAGCGCCGCGCTGCTCGCCTCGCTGACCGACGCACAGCGCACGGAGGCCGAGCAATCGGCGGCCTTCCTGCTGGCGCGTGCGCAATACGAGCGCGAACGCGACCAGCAGGCGGCGTACGGACGCGATCTCGAACGCGCGCTGGCGCTCGCGCCCGACAGCGCGGAGGCCCAGACGAGCTGGCTGTGGTACCTGGTCGAGCACGGCAGCGACGCGCAATTGCAAGCGGAGCTGCGACGCCGCGCGCGCGATGCTGAGATCGATTCGACGCTGTGGCCGCCCACCGTGGCGGCATGGCTGCGGCTCGGCGACGGCCGCGCGGCGCTGCACTACCTGCGCAAGCAGGGCGTGGACGGCGCGCGCGGCCCGCTGTGGCGGCTCGTGTTCGCGGATGCGCTCGAACAGGACGGTCGCGCGGACGACGCGTGGCGTATCCGTCGCCAGGTGTGGCTCGATCTGGCCGCGCGCCGTCGCGCGCCGGACGCGGCGCCGCTGCCGGCCGCCGAGGCGGACGAACTGCGCGGCCGCCGGGTGGCGCTCGCGACGCTGTTCGACAACGGCGATCGTGCGCGCGCGGTGTTGATCGAGATGCTGCGCGCCGATCGCCCGGACGACGGCGCGCCGTCGGCGCCGCCCGCGTCCGGCGATCTCGCGCTGCTGCCGCTCGAACGCCGGCAGGCGATCCGCGAGGAGCGCCAACAGTACTCGGCGATTGCGCGCGAGGCGGCGGTGACGTGGGCGCAGGCGCGGGGCGAACCCGATCTCGAGCGCGCATGGCTGACGCGGCTCTACGTCGTGCGCAGCGCACGGCCGGTCTACGCGGAAGCGCAGCTGGCGGTCGACGCGGGCGACACCGTCACGCTGACGCGCCTGCTCGATACGCTGCCCGACCAGATCCCGCGCCAGAACCGCATCC
>NZ_JAAGNW010000109.1:0-9011 GCF_010645215.1 Burkholderia multivorans
CGACCACCGCCCCCTCGCGCATCCTCTCGACCCCAGGCGGGTGCCCCACAACCCGCTTGAACGCCCGACTGAACGCTGCAAGCGACCCATATCCCAGCCGATAAGCCACACTCTCGATCGGCTCGCAATCCCGCGCAATCCACTGCGCAGCCAGCCGCATACGCAGCTCGGTCAAATACCGCACCGGCGTCATGCCCGTGGCCGCCAGAAAGCGTTCCGCGAACACCGTGCGCGAATGCCCCATCTCCGCCGCGAGTTCCGCCACGGTCCAATTCCGCCCCGGCTCGCGATGCAGCGCGACGATCGCGCGGCCGAGCCGCGGGTCGCGCAGCGCGCGCACCCAGCCCGACGCATCGCCGCAGCCGCATTCGACCCAGCCGCGCACGATGCAGGCGGCGACCACATCCGCGAGCCTCGCAAGTATCCCGGCGAATCCGGCCCGTTCCGCGCACGATTCGCGTTCCATCGCGTCGAGGATCGGCCGGATCTCCGGATAGCGGTCGACCAGCGTGCCGACATGCATGACCTCGGGCATCGAAGCGACGAGCGGCTGCATCCCGCCGAGATCGAGGTCCATGCAGCCGCTGAAAATCAACGCCTCGTCCGCACCCGGCGCACCCGCGCGGACGCGCTCGCACGGCTGCGCGGCGCTGACGCCGGTCACGGCATCGCAGATCGGCACGGCCTCGAACGCAGTGATCGCACGGCACGGCACGTCGGGCGCGGACAGCAGCGCATGCGCGCGCCCGTGCGGCAGCAACAGCGCGTCGCCGGCCGACAGCGTCCACGGCGCGCCACCCTCGACGCTCAGCAGCACCGTGCCGCGCGCCACGAAATGGAACTGCGCGCGTCCGGGCGCATGCCCGAAGCTGACGCCGAACGGCGGCGCGGCCTGGATGCGTCGGTACTTGACGCCCGACAGACGCATGCCGAGCAGCAGTTCGCTCACGAGGTCGCGATGGTCGACGGAGGGCAGGGGAGTGGGCATCGGCGTGGAATCCGGACGATTGATCAAGTAATTCGGATTTTATGTCATAGACCGTCCTGCTGCCGATCGGTACGCTGACGACCTTGTCCATTCACCGACTGCAGACGGAATCCCGCATGAGTACCAGCATCCAGTCCGCCGACTTCGTCCCGGCCGAGGCGCGCGTCCAGCCCGCGTGGGGCGCCGTGTTCGCGATGGCGTTCGGCGTGTTCAGCCTCGTCACGGCGGAATTCCTGCCGGCGAGCCTGCTGACGCCGATGGCGTCGAACCTGCACGTGACGGAAGGCGTGGCGGGCCAGGCGGTCACGGCCACCGCGACGGTCGCGCTGGTGACGAGCCTGCTGACCGCCGCGGCGACCCGCCATATCGACCGGCGGCGCGTGCTGCTCGCGTTCATGACGCTGCTGCTC
Source organism: Burkholderia multivorans (assembly GCF_010645215.1). Classification (GTDB taxonomy): domain Bacteria; phylum Pseudomonadota; class Gammaproteobacteria; order Burkholderiales; family Burkholderiaceae; genus Burkholderia; species Burkholderia multivorans_A. The sequence goes on from NZ_JAAGNW010000109.1 coordinate 1,399, forward strand.
GTCTCGAACCTGTGCGTCGCGTTCGCGCCGACGCTGCCGCTCGTCCTGCTGGGCCGCGTGCTGCTCGGCGTCGCGCTCGGCGGTTTCTGGACCATGGCCGCCGCCACCGCGATGCGGCTCGTGCCGCTCGCGATGGTGCCGCGCGCGCTGTCGATCATCTTCAGCGGCGTGTCGGTCGCGACCATCGCGGCCGCGCCGCTCGGCAGCTACTTCGGTCAGCTGATCGGCTGGCGCAACGTATTCCTGATCGCGGCGGGGCTCGGCGTACTCGGGCTCGCCTGGCTCGCGGCCACGCTGCCCGCGATGGCGCCGAGCGGCGCAACCCGGTTGCGCACGCTGGTCGACGTGCTGCGCCGGCCGGGGGTTGCGCTCGGCATGCTCGCGACGATCCTGGTGTTCGTCGGGCACTTCGCGTTCTTCACGTATCTGCGGCCGTTCCTCGAAATCGTCACGGGCGTCGGCGTGAGCGGCCTGTCGGCGATCCTGCTCGGCTACGGCGTGGCGAACTTCATCGGCACCTCGCTCGCGGGCCGGCTGATCGAGCGCAGCCTGCGGCCGGTGCTGATCGCGATGCCGGCGCTGATGATCGTGCTCGGCGCGGCGCTGGTCCTGCTCGGCCGCGCGCCGCTCGCGGACGCCCTGCTGGTCGCGCTGTGGGGCATGGCGTTCGGCGGGATTCCGGTCGCCTGGTCGACCTGGATCACGCGCACCGTGCCCGACGAAGCCGAGAGCGCGGGCGGCGTGATGATCGCGGCAGTACAGATGGCGATCGCGACCGGCGCGGCCGCGGGCGGCGCCGTGTTCGACGCGAGCGGCGTGAACGGCGTATTCGTCGGCGCGGTCGGGGTCCTGGTGCTCGGCGTCGTGACGATCCTGTTCGGCGTGCCGGCACGCAGCGCGCAATGAACTGTTCCTGAAGCTGAAACGATGGTCGCGCGCGGCTCGGACGGGCGATCGTTGACAGTATTACGGAATGATTGCAACGCTGTTCGACGCACCGCAACAGCATTCCTAAGCGTATCGGCGTGAATGGGCGCACAGCCCGCAATTTGAATGCCGACGTGATTCTGTTGTGCTGGCTGCACTGGTAAAGTACGCGCAATTCGTTCGTACTAAGACAATTGCATGCCACACGCGCCCATGTCCTCCACTCTGTCTTCATCACGCGCGAGGCGGCTGCCGGCCGCGGCGAGCGCTGCGCTGTTGCTGCCCGGCTGCACGCCGCGCGGCGCGCCCTCGTTCGAGATCTTCGGCGCGTACTTTCCGTTGTGGCTGGTGGGCGGCGTGCTCGGCCTCGTCGGCGCGCTGCTCGCGCACCGGCTGTTCGTCTCGACCGGCCTCGCCCAGGTGATGCCGTCGCAACTGACGGTGTGCGTCGCGATCGGCATCGCGATCGCCGCGCTGGTCTGGCTCATCGGTACGGGACAACTGCTATGAAGATGGCCGGCGTACGCAAGATCTCCGTCAAGGGTCGCGTGATCGCGATCGTCATCATCGTGCTCGGCGTGCTCATCGCCTGCTACGCGTATTACCGTTCGTCGCGCTTTCCGTCGACCGACGACGCGACGATCGACGCCGACGTCGTGCACGTCGCGACGCCCGTCGGCGGGCGCATCGTGCGGCTCGCGGTCGAGGAGAACCAGCGCGTCAAGCAGGGCGAGCTGCTGTTCGAGATCGATCCGCAGCCGTACCGCCTCGCGCTGCAGCAGGCGCGCGCGGATCTCGAACTGGCGCGCGCGTCGCTCGATACGCGGCACAAGACCATCACCAGCGAGCGCGCGAACGCAGCGGTGGCCGACGACCAGACCAGCAAGGCCGCGCACAACTACGCGCTCGCAACCCGCAATGTCGGCCGGATCGCACCGCTCGCGGCGAAGGGCTACGTGCCGGCGCAGCAGCTCGATCAGGCGCAGGTCGCGCAGCGCGATGCGGAGCTGTCGCTGCGCCAGGCGCAGCAGCAGAAGCAGGCGAGCGCGCAGGCGGTCGGCGACGACGCCGGTGCGATCGCGAGCGTGCACGCGCGCGAAGCCGCGGTTGCGCTCGCGCAGTACAACCTCGAACAGACCGTGGTGCGCGCGCCGCACAACGGCTACGTGACGGGCCTCACGGTGCTCGCGGGCGAGACGGTCGCGCCGAACCAGTCGCTGTTCACGCTGGTGCATGCGGACGAGTGGTTCGCGGTCGCGAACTTCCGCGAGGGCGCGCTCAAGCACATCGCGGTCGGCGATTGCGCGACCGTCTATTCGCTGATCGATCGCGGCCAGGCGATCAACGGCAAGGTCATCGGCATCGGCGCGGGCGTCTCGGATTCCGACCGCATCAACCTGCCGCGCGCGCTGCCGATCGTCCAGCAGTCGGTGAACTGGGTGCGGGTCGCGCAGCGCTTCCCGGTGCGGGTGCGACTCGACGAACCGGCCGAGCGGCTGGTGCGGGTCGGCGCGAGCGCGATCGTCGAGGTCAGGCATGGCGCGGTTTGCCGCTGAGCTGCGGCGGCCCGGTCTCGCCGATCTGCGCAGGCTGCTTGCGCCGTTCCCGGGGCGCGCGGCGACGGCGTCGCGCGTCGCGCTGATCTGCGCGCTGACGACGCTCGTGACGATGGCGTACGGCACGCCCGAGGCGGCGCTGTCGGCCTATGTCGTGTTCTTCCTGATCCGCGCCGACCGCGTGACGAGCATGGTGTTGAGCACGGTGATGCTGCTGCTGATCACGGTGGTGATCACGATCGTGCTGGGCGTCGCGCTCGTCGTGCTCGACGAGCCGGCGTGGCGCGTGGCGGGTATCGCGGTGTTGTCCGCGGGGCTGCTGTTCGTCACCTCGGCGAGCAAGCTGCGGCCGGTCGGCGCGATCCTCGCGATGCTCATCGGCTATACGCTCGACAAGCTCGGCAGCGTGCCGTTCGGCGAGGCCGCGACGCGCGCGCTGCTGTATGCGTGGCTGATGGTCGCGATCCCGGTCGCGGTGGCGATCGTCGTGAACCTCGCGTGCGCGCCTTCGCCGCGCACGTTGATGGGCCGCGAAATCGCGAAGCGGCTGCGGCTCGCGGCGCGCGCGCTGCGCGAGCCCGAGGCGACGCGCGACGCGATCGACGCCGGCGTGCGGTTCGGCGATGCGCAGCTCGGCACCTGGCTCAAGCTGTCGGTGCTGGAAGGCTCGACGCAGCGCCAGGATGCGCCCGCATTCAAGCAGGCGATGTCGTCGACGCTCGCGATTCTCGGCGTCGCGTCGCTCGTGAGCCGCGAGCCGGCGGCGCGCCCGCCGGCCGCGTTCATCGAGCCGCTCGCCGGTACGCTCGACGAGATGGCGGCGATGCTGGAGGCGGGCGGCTATCCGGTCGAGGTCACGCTGGCGCTGCCGCCGCGCGATGGCCTGCCGCCGCTGGCCCGGCTGGCCGTCGACAAGCTCGACGACGCGCTCACCGGCTTCGCGACGCCGACGGCGGAAGCGCCGCCGCCCGTCGAGAAGAAACGCGGCGGCTTCTTCCTGCCCGATGCGTTCAGCAATCCCGATCACATCCGCTACGCGCTCAAGACCACCGTGGCCGCGATGATCTGCTACCTGACCTATTCGCAGCTCGACTGGTCCGGCATCCATACCTGCTTCATCACGGTCTACGTCGTGTCGCTCGGCACCACCGCGGAAACCGTCGAGAAGCTCACGCTGCGGATCGCCGGCTGTCTGGTGGGGGCCGCGCTCGGCACGGCCGCGCTGGTGTTCGTGATGCCGGGATTGAACTCGATCGCGCAACTGCTGCTGGTGGTGCTGATCGGCTCGTGGCTGTCCGCGTGGGTCGCGTTCGGCTCGCCGCGCATCGCCTACGCGGGCTTCCAGATCGCGTTCGCGTTCTTCCTGTGCGTGATCCAGGGCGCGGCGCCGGCCTTCGACCTGACGATCGCGCGCGACCGTACGATCGGGATCCTGCTCGGCAACGTGGTCGTCTACCTGATCTTCACGCGGGTCTGGCCGGTCAGCGTCAGCGGGCGCGTCGATGCGACGCTGGCCGCGTTGCGCGAACAGTGGGCCCGGCTGACCGCGCTCACGCACGTGGCGACGCGGCGTTCCCAGGCGGCCGCGGCGCTGGCCACCGGCGAGGCGCTGCGGCAGGACATCGCGCTCATGCATTACGAGCCGTCGTGGGTGCGGCCGTCGCCCGAATGGATCGGCGCGCGGCGCGCCACGCTCGCGCAGTTCGAGGCGTTGGAAGGACCGATGCTGCTGCTGGCCGAGCGCCACCCGGGCGACCCGACGATCGGCGGCTGGCTGCAGCGGCTCGCGGAGGACGGGACGCGCGCGGCGGCGGCATCCGGCGCGCCCGTGGCTTCGGCTTCCGCGACCGGGCTGGATGCGACGGCCGACGATATGCCGGCGCGCACGGCTGAGCCGGGTGCGGTCGTGATGCCCGCCGCGGATGCAGTGACACCGCTCGACGGCGATACGGATGATCGGCGCAGCGCATCCGCGATTCCGAAGCCGGCCGACGCAAGCGCATTGCCCACTCCGCATCCCGATCCGGCGTCCGACCCGCTGCGCAACGCGTTGCGTGCGCTCGGCGACGCCCGCCTCATCCAACTCGAACGAGCGGCGTCGGACGATGCCGCGAAGGAGCACACGATTCATGCGCCGGCTTGATTTACCTTTCGCGCTGGCGACCCTGGCCGCGCTGGCCGGATGCGCGACCTCGTCGCTCGACATGGCGCCCGACCGTCCCGACCGCCCCTGGCAACCGGCCACCGATTCGACGGGCGCGATCACGCCGGGCAAGCCGGCGACGGCTGCGGCCGTTACCCGCTACACGCTGCCGGCGAATCCCGCGCTCGCCGCCGTGCCGCCGCCGCCGGCCTCGCTCGATGCCGAGCACGCGTACAACCTGCCCGAACTGATCGATCTCGCGGAATCGGCCAACCCGCTCACGCGGATCGCGTGGAACGACGCACGCAACGCCGCGCTCGCGGCCGGCATTGCGAAGAGCGCGTACCTGCCGCAACTGTCGGCCACCGCACTGGGCCGCTATGCGGGCGCGCACAGCAACTCGTCGAGCCCGCTCGGCGATTCGTCGATCAGCGGGACGTCGCGCGGCGTGACCTCGGTGCTGTCGCTGCAATGGCTGCTGTTCGATTTCGGCGGCCGTGCGGCGCGCGTCGAGGCGGCGTCGCAGGCCTCGGGGATCGCGAACATCGGTTTCACCGCGACCCACCAGCAGGTGATCTACGACGTCAGCGTCGCGTACTACGCGTATCAAGCGGCGCGCGCGCGCATCGACACCGCGCAGCAGGGGCTCGACAACGCGGAAGCGATTCTCAAGTCCGCGCAGTCGCGCTATCGGCAGGGCATCGGCACCGTGATCGAAGTCGCGCAGGCGACCCAGAATCGCGCACAGGCGAAGCTCGCGCTGGTCCAGGCGCAAGGCGCGGAGAGCAACGGCTATCTCGCGCTGGTGTCCGCGATGGGCGATTCGGTCGAGCAGATCGTCTCGACCGCGATCGCGCGCCGCCCCGACGTGCTGAGCGCGTATGCGGCCGAACGCGCGAGCGCCGCGAAGGTGAAGGCGGCGCAGTCGGAATTCATGCCGAAGATTTTCCTGTCCGCCTCGGGCGCGTACAACACGAGCAGCTCGTCGGTGTCGGCGGTGCCGGCGGTCGGCCAGCAACTGCCGGCGCTGAACCTGAGCGGCGGCCGCTACGGCGGCAGCGTGATGGTGGGCGTGTCGATTCCGATCTACGACGGCGGGCTGCGTTCGGCGGTGCTCGCGCAGGCGCGCAACGATGCGGACAGCGCCTCGACCCGGCTCGCGCGCAGCCGAGAGGAAGCGGTCCGGCAGATCGTCGCCGCGCAGAACACCTTGCAGACGAGCCTGAGCGCGCATTCGGCCGCGAAGGATCTGCTGGATGCCGCGCAGACCACCTACGACGCGGCGTTCGATGCGTACCGGCATGGCGTCGGTTCGGTCACCGACGCGCTGCTCGCGCAGAACCAGCTGCTCGCGGCGCGCAACGCATACGCGGACAGCTACAGCAATGCGCTCGCGGCGGCCGCCTCGGTCGCGCTTGCGACGGGCGCGGTGGATTCGATTCCGAATCAGGCGCAGTGGTGAGGGGGCGCGGCGGCGCGCCATGACGCGCTGTCCGCCTGCGCGACGGCTTCCGGCGGCCGCGCCTGCGCGCGCTCGGCCAGCAGCGCATGAAAAGCCTGCCGGATCCGTTCCACCGCCTCCGTCTTGTAGGGGAACTGCTGGTTGTTCCCATGCACGAGCATGCTCGCGTTGACCTCGAACACGACGAGCGCACCGTCGCGCGCGAGCGCGCAGTCGATCCCGAAGTAGTCGAGGCCGATGGTGTCGCGGATCGCGTGCAGCGCCGCGCGCTGCGACGCGTCGAACACGCGCCACGGCGCGTCGAGAAACGCGGCTTCCTCGTGCTGCATCCACACGTGGTCGGCCATCTGCGTCGTCGCATGATGGACCTTCCAGTGCTCGCCGATCGCGAGGTGGTAAGGCAGGATCGCATCGCCGACGAACAGGAAGCGATACTTGCGGAACAGGCCGTCGTCCGAACGGTAGTCGACGTAGGGCGTCAGGTAGTAGTCCTGGTCGGCGCGCTGCGCCACGAAGGCGCGTAGTTGCGCGGCGTCGTCCATCTTCTCGAAATCGTCGCCGCCGTGCGTGCCCGCCGGTCTTGCCAGCAGCGGGAATGCCAGCGGGAAGTCGAGCGCGCGCAGGTCGGCTGCAGGGTGGCGGCGCGTCTGCGGAACCTCGCAGCCCGGCAGGTGCGCGAGCCGCCGGGCGATCGTCTCGCGATCCGTTTGCGCGACGCGGTCCGCCGGATTCACGATCGGCAACCCCAGTTGTTCCGCCAGCGCCTGGGCGGGCGCGAGCAGCGCCAGGCTGCGGTCGACGTCGGAGATGAGGTTGACCACCACGTCCGCCTGGGCGCGGTAGCGCGCGACGTCGTAATCGAGATCGGGCAGCAGCGTGAGGACCTTGCTCTCGAACGGCGCCTGCTCGACCAGGAACTGGAACGGCGTGTTGCCCGCGCCGGGCGCGAACAGGAACAGCGCGCGGAATGCCGGCGGCGACGCGGCGGCCGGCACGACGACGAGCGGCTTGAGATCGAGCGCGCGGCGATAGCTCGCGCGGGCCGCGTCGTCGAGCCCCAGCGCCTGCTGGAGATTGGCGACGAGATGCAGGATCGCCGGATCGTCCGGGGTCTGTTCGAGCACCCGGTTGAAGTGTTCGAGCGCGAGCGCGTGGCGGCCTGCGCAGGCCTGGGCGAGGCCGAGCTGCTGGTGGACGGCGACCGTGACGGTGGTGTCGTGCAGCAGCAAGTGCAGATAGCCGATCGCTTCGTCGAAGCGATCGGCGCGAATCAGCGTGTGCGCGAGGCCGAGGCAGGCGTCCCGGTGACCGGGAGCGAGACCGAGCGCCTGGCGATAGTGGCGTTCCGCCAGGTCGAGCTGGCCTGCCTGCTGATGCGAAGAGGCAAGCGCGAGAAATTGATCGATGGACATGATGGCTGGGCGCGCTGTATGCCCGTTGCAAGGGCGTGCGCGCAGACGACGATGACGGGTTGAGGCGCGTGGCACGCGACCCGACGAAACATAGCAGTGCATCGCATGTATGC
>NZ_JAAGNW010000109.1:9021-11048 GCF_010645215.1 Burkholderia multivorans
GATGGGTAACGCCCGGTAATGCGGGGGCAAACAGGCAGCCTACGGGCGCTTTTGAACTGAAAGGCGGGTTTGACGCACACTGGGCGGGTTCGCGAGGAGACCACGCGAACCTACGAGTCTTACGGCTACCTTCAAATCAGAACGCGAGGCGCATCATGTCAATTTCGGGGATTTCATCCGGCAGCAGCACCTATCCGCTCCAGCAGAGCGGTTCGACCCAGCAGGCCGGCAGCGGCCAGGCTGTCCGGCGAGGCCATCACGGGCACGGCCATCACGGCGGGGTCGAGGCGTCGTCGAGCACGACGGACGGTACGGACAGCACGTCGAGCGGCGTCCTGTCCCTGCTCGGCACGCAGGCGAGCACGGCCGACGCATCGACCGCGGCGACCTATGCGCTCGACGGCTCGGCGCTGGGGAGCAACGTCAATACGACCGCGTAACGCGCGGATACGGCCGGCCGCGCGTGATGCGCGCGCCGGCATCCCGGGCGCGCCGATGCGCGGCTCGTGAAGACCTTTCATGAATCGACGGCAGTAGGTTGCCGGCGCAACGATCGGCCTCAGGTCAAAAACGACCCGGCGGGTCGAACGCAGCGTGACACGCACGCCGGCTCGTGCCGCGTACGCGAGCGGGTTCAGCCGCCGGACGACGCGCCCGCCTTCCCCTCCTCCCCCTGATACAACGCCCGCAACGCCTGCGCGAACAGCGTATCCACCTCGCGCGGCGGCCCGACGCGCGTAAACGCCGCGACGGGCGGCAGCGTCCAGTCGAGCGTATACGGCACGATCGCCACGCCCGCGATATGCACCAGTTCCTCGGCGATGTATAGCTCTCGACGATCGGCACCGGCGAGGCGACGCCCGCATGCAGGAACAGGTCGGCGATCTGCTCGCGCATCGGCGTATGCGGCGCGCCGAGGATCCAGTCCAGCTCGACCAGCTTGCGCCAGTCGGGCGCGTGGCGCGCGAGCCGCGCGGCGAGACGCCGGCTCGCGATCAGGCGCGGCTTCTGCCGGTGCAGCACCTCGAACTGCAACTGATCGAGATCGACGGTCGACGACGCGCGCCCGATCACGATGTCGAGCGTGTGGTCGCGCAGTTGCGCGATCAGCGCGTCGCTGGTGCCTTCGTGGATCGTCATCGTGAGCCGCCGCGGCAGGCGCGCCTGGGTATCGCGGATCGCCGCCGCCAGCGTGCGCCCCGAGATGAACGGGATCACGCCGATATGGAGCCGCGTCGCGTGCCCGGCCGCGAGCGCCTCGATCTCGCGGGTCAGGTGGTCGAGGTCGTGCAGCATCGCCTGCGCGCGTGCGAGCACCACCTGGCCGAGCGCGGTGGGCGTCATCCCGCGCGACGAGCGTTCGAACAGCGGCCCGCCGAACATGCCCTCCAGTTCGGCGAGCGCATTGGTGACGGCCGGCTGGCTGCTGGCCATGTGCTCGGCGACGCGCGTCAGCGAGCCGTGCTGGCGGATCTGCAGCAGCAGCATCAGGTGCCGCATCTTCAGGCGCGTATTCAGGCGCCGCTTGACTTCATCCGGGTCGACTCGCACGTCCAGGCCCCTGCATCATCACGTAAACATAATGGCCCCATACTAATTCAAAATAAAACACTTATGCCTGCTCCCTAGAATGGCCGCATCGATGGACGCCGGGACCCGCCCGGCCCACGGAGTAGAGGAGAGGAGCAGATGAACCAGACCGATCGCGCCGCGGCGCTCGAATACCACGCCTGGCCGACGCCGGGCAAGATTGCCGTGAGCGCGAGCAAGCCGCTCGTCACCCAGCGCGATCTGGCGCTCGCCTATACGCCGGGCGTGGCGGCCGTGTGCGAGGAGATCGCGGCGGACGCCGGCGCGGCGTTCCGCTATACGGGGCGCGGCAATCTGGTCGGCGTGATCACGAACGGCACGGCGGTGCTCGGGCTCGGCAACATCGGGCCGCTCGCGTCGAAGCCGGTGATGGAAGGCAAGGCGGTGCTGTTCAAGAAGTTCGCCGGTATCGACGTGTTCGACATCGAGATCACCGA
>NZ_JAAGNW010000109.1:11058-14462 GCF_010645215.1 Burkholderia multivorans
CGCGAGCCTCGAAGCGACCTTCGGCGGGATCAATCTGGAAGACATCAAGGCGCCGGAGTGCTTCACGGTCGAGCGCAAGCTGCGCGAGCGGATGAAGATCCCGGTGTTCCACGACGACCAGCACGGCACCGCGATCACGGTGTCGGCGGCGTTCCTGAACGGCCTGAAGGTGGTCGGCAAGGAGCTTTCGCAGGTCAAGGTGGTGACCTCGGGCGCGGGCGCCGCGGCGCTCGCGTGTCTCGACCTGATGGTCGACCTCGGGCTGCCGCTCGAGAACATCTGGGTGACCGACATCGAGGGCGTGGTCTATCGCGGCCGCGAGGCAGCCATGGATCCGGACAAGGCGCGCTTCGCGCAGGACACGTCCGCGCGCACGCTGGCCGACGTGATCGAGGGCGCCGACGTGTTCCTCGGGCTGTCCGCGGGCGGGGTGCTGAAGCCGGAGATGCTGAAGGGCATGGCCGGGCGGCCGCTGATCCTCGCGCTCGCGAATCCGACGCCGGAGATCTTCCCGGAGGCCGCGCTCGCGGCGCGCGACGACGCGGTGATCGCCACCGGGCGCTCGGATTATCCGAACCAGGTCAACAACGTGCTGTGCTTCCCGTACATCTTCCGCGGCGCGCTCGACGTGGGCGCGACCACCATCACGCGCGGCATGGAGATGGCGGCGGTGCATGCGATCGCGGCGCTCGCGCAGGAGGAGCCGAACGACTCGGTTGCCGCCGCCTACGGCGCGTACGACCTGTCGTTCGGGCCGACCTACCTGATCCCGAAGCCGTTCGATTCGCGCCTGATCGTGCGCATCGCGCCCGCGGTCGCGCGTGCGGCGATGGAGGACGGCGTCGCGACCCGGCCGATCGGCGATTTCGCGGCCTATGCGGACCAGTTGCAGCAGTTCGTCTATCACTCGGGCGCGTTCATGAAGCCGCTGTTCGCGGCCGCCAAGCAGTTCGTGCGCGAGGGCGGCAACACGCGCATCGTGTTCGCCGAAGGCGAGGAGGAGCGCGTGCTGCGCGCCGTGCAGGTGATCGTCGACGAGAAGCTCGCGCGGCCGATCCTGATCGGCCGGCCCGAGGTGCTGCTCGCGCGCATCGAGAAGTTCGGCCTGCGGCTGCGGCTCGGCGAGGACGTCGAGGTGACCAATCCCGAGTATGACGAACGCTTCCACCAGTACTGGACCACCTACTGGGAGCTGCGCTGCCGCGACGGCATCACGAAGGAGATGGCGCGCGTCGAGATGCGCCGCCGGCTGACGCTGATCGGCGCGATGATGGTGCGGCTCGGCGACGCCGACGGGATGGTGTGCGGCACGGTGGGCGCGTATCACGACCACCTGCGTTTCGTCGACGAGGCGATCGGCAAGCGGCCGGGCGCGCAGACCTACGCGGCGATGAACATCCTGCTGCTCGACAAGCGTACGGTGGCGCTCGTCGATACGCACATCAACGACAATCCGGACGCCGCGCAGATCGCGGAATTCACGCTCGCGGCGGCGGCGCAGATGAGCTGGCTGAACCTGTCGCCGAAGGTCGCGCTGCTGTCGCGCTCGAACTTCGGCTCGGGCAGCTCGGCGTCGGGCGCGAAGATGCGCGAGGTGCTCGCGCGCGTCACGGCGCTGGCGCCGGACCTCGAGATCGACGGCGAGATGCACGGCGACTGCGCGCTCGACGAGGCGCTGCGGCTGCGCATCCTGCCGACCTCGCGGCTGAGCGGGGCGGCGAACCTGCTCGTGTGTCCGAACGTCGACTCGGGCAACATCGCGTACAACCTGCTGAAGACGGGGGCGGGCAGCAACGTCGCGGTCGGGCCGTTCCTGCTCGGCGTCGATCCGCCCGTCAATATCCTGACCTCCAGCTCGACGGTGCGGCGGATCGTCAACATGGCCGCATTGACGGTCTTGCAGGCGAATCGCGATTGAGCGCACGCGGGCCGGCCGTGTTCGCGGCCGGCCCGTCGCGATGTCGTGGTTCGGGTTGCTTGCGGATGCAAGCATGTCCGAACGAAAGATCACAGGATCGTCGGAGTCGGAAAAATATGCCGGCCGAGCGGGTTCGGCGAGTAAAGCATACCCATTCTGAATGGCGCGGAGGCCGATTGGCCGTGCTGTGATCGCACAAGCGCCGGAGGTCGTGCGCAAGGCGGCCCCCGAAGCGCGAAAACACCTCGACGGGCATGCGCGGACGGTGCCGGACTGCCCTTTCATCTTGGTAAAATGCCCCGCAACAACAAAGCCGATGAGAGGGCACCATGCAGGGCGGTAAAAGTCACGCAGCGCGCGACGTCGCGTCGCCGTCGTTCCCGATGACGCACGCACGGGAGCGGTCATGAATATCCTGGGCTGGATTCGCGTCGGCGATCAGGCCGCATGCGGCGGCGTCGTGGTCGACGGCGATTCGACCTGCGCGAGCCACGGCCGGCAGCTTGCCAACGACGGCGCGAAGATCGCGTGCCAGAAGAACTGCCACGGAATCGCGAGCCATGCGCAATCGCGAACAGCAGCGGCGCCGGGCCGACCGCGTTCTACCAGACCGACGACGGCGCCTGGGTCGAGGGCAAGTACGACGATCGCTACGTGTTGCGCGGCGTCGACGGCGGCGCGCCGCTGCCGAATCTGGCCTATGCGATCGAGCGCGCCGACGGCTCGGTCGAGCACGGCGTGACCGATGCGCAGGGGCAGACTCATCTCCTCAAGCAGACGCTCGATGCCGAGCATGTCCGCATCTACGTCGAGGACGCGTCATGAGCGGGATCCTGGGCCAGAACGGCAAGCCGATGCGGCTCGTCGCGGCGCTGCACACGACGCCGTTCGAAGACACCGACCTGAAGCCGGTCACGGTATGCGACCACCCGAACGATGCGGTGCCGGTCGCGGAGTTCATGGTCAGCGAGATGAAGAAGAATCCGTTCACGCCGGAAGGCAAGCAGATTCTCATGTTCAACAGCTTCGACCCGAAGCGCGGGCTGGATGAATGGAATGCATTGCCGTGGTACAAACGGCTCGTGATCTCGCCGAGCGCGATGAGCGGCGGCAACGGTATGGCCGCGAGCCAGAAGCCGGCCGCCTATGCGCTGTGGACCAAGATGGTCGCGCCCGGCCGCCCGTGGGATCACAAGCCGATCCTGCGGCAGAAATTCCGTCCGGGCGGCAAGTTCACGCCCTGGCACAAGTACGGCCAGTACGACTACTACTACGACATCTGGTCGAACATCCACTATGGGTACGTCGGCATCGCGGTCGGCTTCACCGGCGACGAATTGATCAACGGCGCGGCGATCGCGCAGATCGCCGATGACAAGTTGCACGGCCGGCCGGTTCAGAACCATCCGGAAAACGGCGCGTGGCCCGCGACCGGCGACGACATCCAGGATCACACCTCGATCCAGCTCGGCATCGATCTCTACGC
>NZ_JAAGNW010000109.1:14472-16007 GCF_010645215.1 Burkholderia multivorans
GCCCTGGGGCGATGCGCACGAGGGCGCGAAGCGTATCCATCTCTGCGAACATCATGAGTAAAGTCACCCAACGAACCGGCGTCGCGTTCGGCGCCGCCCTGCTCGTATGCGCGGCCGCCTATGCGTGGGCGGCAGGCGACCCGGCGGCGGCCACGGTCGCGCCGAAGCTCGACGCGCTCGTGACGGTCTTGAAGGCGCATCACGTCAGCGCCTACCGGGACCAGGACTGGTGCCGCAATCTGGCCACGCCGGAAGGCAACTACAGCACCAACAACGCGACCCGCACCTGCAATCTGTTCGACGGCGCGGCGAAGCCGTTCGACGCGCAGGGCGAACGGCTCTTCACGCGCGTGCGCGATGCAGTCCGGCAGACCGGCCTCGAAGTGGAGCGGATCAACGTCGACTATCGCGGCGCCCGGGTCGAGCACGTCGAGGTCGGCGTGGCCTGCACGACCTGTCATGCGTCTTACATCTACGCGATGGAAACTGCATCGCTGCCCGGGCGCGCGGACGTGAAGCGCATCGCGCCCGACTGGTACTACGTGGTCGAACGCGACTGAGCCCTTGAGTCACTGCGCCCCCGGGCGCAGGGCTCGGCCGGCGCCATGACGGTTTTGTTTCGGACACGAAAGCATAATAAGAATATATATGCGGCTTAATTTCTTGCTGCACTGCACGCGAAACTTTTTTTGTTTTCATCTAAAAAAGTTTGACACGGTTATTTCATCAAGATAACGTTGTGCAAGCTCCTGGAAAGCAGCGCGAGCACAAGAAGCGAGCCAATGAGGGCCACTTGATCCGGATGGTTCAGGCGGTTGGCGGGCTTCGGCGCGGTGCGATCCCGATGGCATTCATTTAGAAATACTAATAGCGAGAACTGGATTGGCCGCGCGTCGTCGCGCGGCCGGCGATATCACGAGGGCCTCGAGAATCGCGGCGACGCCGCAGCTGAACCGCGCGGACGTGACGAACCCATGGCCGACCGGGCGCATTGCGCCCGGCCTGCCCGTCGCGTCCGCGCACGGAAGTGCCAGCAGAACCTGAGAGAGCAAGTCAGACCGGGCGGCTTTCATGCCGATTCATCCCGGCTTATATGATTCGACGGAAGACGGGGTGTCCTGCGCGGGTGGCAGGACGCCCCGATCCTCCGCATTCGTTTCCCGGCGGCGCAGTCATGCTCCGGTCCCGGCCGTCAGGTCGCGGCCCGCGGCAATGCACGCCGGTTGCAACAGGGCGACGGCCACGCGCCGCGATCCCGATTCATTCTGTCGATGTCTTTACTGAGGGGTATTGATATGCACGCATTGTTTCGGACTACTTCATACATGTCGATCGGCGTTGCGCTTGCCTGCGCAATGGCGACGTCCGTCGCACACGCGGACGTGGGAGATCGGCCGGCCGCGACGAGCAGCGGCGCAGGCCCGGTCAACCAGCTGATCGTGAAGCTGCGGCCCGCCGCGCAGGCTGCGCGCGGCGCCGCGTCCGCAACGGGCGGCGTGCAAGCGGGCGCGCCTCAGGCGGCGGGCATCGACGCG
>NZ_JAAGNW010000109.1:16017-18639 GCF_010645215.1 Burkholderia multivorans
GGTGATCGATCGCGTGCTGGCCGCGAGGCGTACGCGGGCGGCGAGTCGCGCGTTCGGCGCGGCGGCTGCGGCGGCGCCCGGCAATGCCGCGGATCCGGCCGCCGGCGTGCGCGTGAAGCGAGACATGTCGGGCGGTGCGACGGTGCTGTCCTTGCAGCGGCAGGTGACGGCGGCCGAGGCCGAGGCGCTCGCGCGCGATTTCGCGGCCGACGGCGCCGTCGAGTATGCGGAGCCGGACGTGCGGCTGCGCGCACTGCTCACGCCGAACGACACGCGTTACAGCGAGCAGTGGGGCTACTTCAACCCGGTCGGCGGCGCGAACCTGCCGGCGGCCTGGGACCGGACCACGGGCTCCGACAAGATCGTGGTGGCGGTGGTCGACACCGGCTATCGCCCGCATGCGGATCTCGCCGCGAATCTGCTGCCGGGCTATGACTTCGTCAGCAATACGGCGGGCGCGAACGACGGCGGCGGCCGCGACGCCGATGCTTCGGATCCGGGCGACTGGCTGACGCAGCAGGAGGTCGACGACCCCTCCGGGCCGTTCTATCGATGCAACGTCGACAAGTCGGGCAACACCTATCCGAGCGACAGCTCGTGGCACGGCACCCACGTGGCCGGCACCATCGGCGCCGTCAGCAACAACGGCGCGGGCGTCGCGGGGATCTCGTGGCAGGGCAAGGTGCTGCCGGTGCGCGTGCTCGGCAAGTGCGGCGGCACGCTGAGCGACATCGTGGACGGCATGCGCTGGGCGGCCGGCCTCGCGGTGCCGGGCGCGCCCGTCAACCGCACGCCGGCGCGGGTGCTGAACTTCAGCCTGGGCGGCCGGGCGAATAGTTGCAGCCGCAGCTATCAGAGCGCGATCAACGAAGTGACCGCGAAGGGCTCGGTGGTCGTGGTGGCGGCGGGCAACGAGAACGGCCCGGCCGCGAATTCGCAGCCGGCCAACTGCCAGGGCGTGATCACCGTGGGCGCGACCGACAGCAACGGCCGGCGCGCGAGCTTCAGCAACTACGGTTCGATCGTGAAGATCTCCGCACCGGGCGTCGGCATCCTGTCGACGCTGAACAGCGGGCGCAAGGGTCCGGAGCAGGACAGCTACGCGAGCTACAACGGCACCAGCATGGCCACGCCGCACGTGGCGGGCACGGTGGCGCTGATGCTCGCGGCGAACCCGTCGCTGACGCCCGCGCAGGTGCTGCAGAAACTGCAGGCGAGCGCGCGGGTCTTCCCGAGCGGCTCGGGCTGCACGACCAGCACCTGCGGCGCGGGGCTGCTCGACGCGGGCGCGGCGGTTTCGTCGGCCGCGCAATAAGCGCCGCGGCGACGGTGGTGCGTCGCCATGGTCCGCCGCGCCGGGTGCGCCGGTGCGGCGGGCGGCAGGCGGGACGATCGAGGCGTCGGGACGACCGGACACGATCCGGCGTCCATTTCAACGAAAACCAAGGGGGATCCAATGAAACATCAAGCAAGACAAGCGGCGCGGCCCTGGCTCGCCGCGCTGGCCGCCGCCGCGCTGCTGGCCGCGTGCGGCGGCGATGACGGCGGCGCGGGCGGGGTGGCGTCGTCGCTCGCGCAGAATCGGCCGGCCGATGCGCCGTCCGCTGCCGCTGCCGCCGAGCGCGGCAATCCGCGTATTTCGCCGTCCGGCGTGCCGTACGCGGCGCAGACGAACAACAAATATCCGCCCGTGGTTCGCGACGGGCAGGTGCAGCCGTCGCTGTCGGGCGCGACCATTACCGAGCAGGCCTGGGTCGAGACGCCGGTGGATTCCGACGGCGACGGCGTCAAGGACCGGATCCATGTCCGCGTCGTCCGGCCGGCCGAAACCGATCGCGGCGCGCTCACCCCGGTCATCGTGCTCGCGAGCCCGTACTACAACAATCTGGCGGACAGCCCCAACCACGACGTCGACGTCGAGCTGGACGGCAGCGCGCATCCGCCGTCGGTCAACGCGCGGATCGCGAGCGCCGCGCCGCTGTCGCGCCTGCAGCAGCAGGCCGAGGTCGCGGCCGCGGCGCGTTCGTGGATCGAAGGGTATTTCGTGCCGCGCGGCTTCACGATCGTCTACGCGGATTCGCTGGGCACCGCCGGTTCGGACGGCTGCCCCACCATCGTGACGCGCGAGGAGTCGGTCGCGATGGCATCGGTGATCCGCTGGCTCGGCCGCGACGCGGCCGCGAAGGATGCGGCGGGCAAGCCGATCGTCGCGAACTGGTCGACCGGGCACGTGGGGATGTATGGCGTGTCCTACGACGGCACCTTGCCGAAGATGGTCGCCAGCCTGCGCACGCGCGGGCTCGATGCGATCGTGCCGATCGCGGGCCTGTCCAACATGTACGGCTATTACCGCGCGGG
This sequence comes from Burkholderia multivorans, assembly GCF_010645215.1. Lineage (GTDB taxonomy): Bacteria > Pseudomonadota > Gammaproteobacteria > Burkholderiales > Burkholderiaceae > Burkholderia > Burkholderia multivorans_A. The sequence continues at coordinate 18,376 of NZ_JAAGNW010000109.1, forward strand.
CGGCCTGGTGCGCGCGCCGGAGGGCTATCAGGGCGAGGACGTCGATGTCTACGTGAAGGCGCTGCTGACCAATGCGCATCCGGAGCGCTGCACGAAGGTGGTCGACGAAGCGGCGCGGCGCGAGGATCGCGCGACGGGCGACTATTCGGCGTTCTGGCTCGCACGGGAAATTCCGACCGAGCTGGCCGTCGCGCCCGCGCTGATCGCACAGGGTCTGGCCGACGACAACGTCCGCACCGAGCAGTCGACTTCGTGGTATCTGGC
>NZ_JAAGNW010000109.1:18649-21043 GCF_010645215.1 Burkholderia multivorans
TCGATCCGCGCAGCCGGCCCGCGTTCGCCGAGGCGTGGCCGGTGCAGGTCAACCGCTGGTTCACGCGCTACCTGCTCGGCAATGCGAACGGGGTAGAGCGCGATCCGGGCGCGGTGATCGAGCAGACCGACGGCAGCGTGCTGAAGGAGGCCGCATGGCCCGCGCGCGGTGCCCGGCAGGTGACCTACTTCGCGGGCGGCGACGGCAGTCGGGAAGGGGTGCTGCTGCGTTATCCGACGGGTGGGCCGCTTGCCGTGTTCAGCGACGACGCGCGCATTCCGGCGCTGACGCTCGCGAACACCGACAGCGGCGCGCATCGCAGCCGCTTCGAGACCGCACCGCTCGCGACGGCAAGCCGCATTTCCGGCACGCCGACGGCGCGGGTGCGCGTGACGCTGTCGGCCGCGGCGAACCTGACCGCGCTGATCGTCGATCGCGCGCCGGACGGCACCGCGACGATCGTCACGCGGGCCTGGACGGATGCGCGCAATCCGGTATCGATGTGGTGGTCGCAGCCGGTGCTCGCGGGCATGCCGTACGATCTGCAACTGACCTTCATGCCGCGCGACTACACGCTCGCGCCCGGCCATCGCCTCGGTCTCGTCGTGCTGTCGAGCGACAATGAAGCGACCTTGCGGCCGACGCCGGGCACGGAGCTGCGGCTCGATCCGGTCGGCACCTCGCTGACGGTGCCGCTCGCGGGCATCTGACAGGCGGTGTGCGGTGGTCCACGGGCGCGGTCGGGCGCGTGGACTGCCGCCTTCTCATCCGGATCCGTCGTCACGGATCCGAGGGGGCGCCGCCGGCCATTGCGCCGACGGTCGCGGGCCCGATCCAAGCCGCCCGCAATGGGCCGGCAGTTGCGCGGAACCGGCTTCGACCGGGGTTCGGCACGCTCGGAAAATTCCTCTTTTAGGACTGATCCTATATCTCGTCCCGCTTGGCCTTCGGATAATAGCGTTTCGTACTTGTGACACCGGTTGGCGCTTCGAGTCTTGATTTGTACGGCTTGATGCGCGGTGCATTGGGCCGGTTCGTATTTCAATGCGGGGCGTCATCATGGAAGAGCAGGCGGCAAGACGGATTTTGAATCAGGCGGAGGGCTGGATCGACTGGAACGACGTCGCCGGCTGTCCCAACTGGGTGAGCGGCAAGATCGTGCTCGACGGCCGCTTCAGCGCGGAAGAACTCCGCGCGATCATCGCATTCGAGCGGAAAACCACCTAGTTCGAACCCGCGCATTTCGCGCATCCCAGGTTCCATCTGGATCGGGCGCCTATTCACGGGGGCGCGCCGATCTTCCTCCTGTCCGGCGTCTTTCCTGGCGCCGGCGTCCATGCCGGTTGTCGCATCCACGGCGTTTCCATCTGGCCGGCTGCATTGGCCGGGACGCGTGTTGTCTTGAGGTGATGTGTCGCGTATCCGCCGTCATTTCGCAAATAAGTAGTAATCCGAATGAATTATTGAAACCAGAAAGCCGTGGTGACGCCGGAAGCGGAGTGTCGTCGTGGATGTCCCGTTGAAGGAGTGCCCGTATGTCTGAAAAATTGATCGACTTCCATCGTATCCCGCGTCACTGGAAGCGCCGGCTGGCCGGTGCGATGGTCATCGCCGTACAACTGACGCTCGCCGGGTGCGGTGGTGGTGGTGGTGGCGACGGCGGCTCGCCCGCCCAACCGCCGCTCGGCGACGGCGGCGGCCACGAGCCGCCTCCCGTGGCGCCGCCGCCGGTCACGCCGCCGCTGGTCTGCGACGACAAGCTGGCCGAGACGATGGCTGCGTCGCAGGCGGCTCGCGCGGCGCGGACGGAATATGTCGATCAACTGGTCGTCGGCCTGCGTGAGGTTCCGCATGCGCGCACGCGCGCACCCGCCTCGGATGCGCGTATCGGTCCGTTGATCCGGCGGGTCGAGGCGAACTGGAACACGCGCCGGCTGTCGCCGCGTACGCGTGATGAGGGGGCGGGCTCGCTCTCGATCGGCGTCACGCGCTCGCTGTCGGGGGGCGCGGTGGTGTTGTCGCTGAGCCGTCGCATGCCGGTCGAGCGCGCGCAGGCGCTGGCCGCAATGTTCGCCGGCGAGCCGGAGGTGCGATTCGCGGAGCCGGATTGGCGGTTGCACGCGGCGGTCGCGCCGTCCGATCCGAACTATGGGCACCAGTGGAACCTGTTCGAGGCGGCGGGCGGCATCCGCATGCCGGAGGCCTGGCCGCTGTCCACGGGGAGCGCCCGCGGCGTGACCGCCGTGCTCGATACGGGGGTGCTGCCGCATGCGGATCTGGCCGCGAGCCTGCTGCCGGGCTACAACTTCATCACGAATCCCCTGATCGCGAACAACGGCATCGGGCGCGGCGCCGACGCGAGCGAGGCCGGCGACTGGGTCACGCAGCAGGAAC
>NZ_JAAGNW010000109.1:21053-21806 GCF_010645215.1 Burkholderia multivorans
CAGGAACTCGATGAACCGGGCGGCCCGTTCTATCGGTGCCAGGCATCGCCGACGCCCGGCACCTGGCACGGCACCCGCGTGGCGGGGCTGATCGGCGCGGGCGCGAACAACGGCATCGGCGTTGCCGGCATCGACTGGCAGGGCAAGATCCTGCCCGTGCGCGTGCTCGGCAAGTGCGGCGGCGCGACGAGCGATATCGTCGACGGCATGCGCTGGGCGGCGGGCCTGCCGGTCGGCGGCGTGCCGGACAATCCGCATCCGGCCAAGATTCTCAACCTGAGCCTCGGCGGCTACGGGTCATGCGGGTCGACGTTCCAGGACGCGGTCGACGACGTCGTCGCGGCGGGCGTGGTGGTGGTGGCGGCGGCGGGCAACGAAGGCGTGTCGGCCGAGAACACGCGGCCGGCGAACTGCCGCGGCGTGATCGCGGTTGCGTCGAGCGATCGGGGCGGCCTGCGCGTGTGGGACAGCAACTACGGCGCGCAAGTGACGCTGAGCGCGCCCGGCGCGTCCATTCTGTCGACTGCGAACGGCGGCGTCACGACGCCGGGAGCGGATGCCTATTTGTCCGCGACCGGTACGAGCTTTGCCGCGCCGCAGGCCAGCGGCGTGATCTCGCTGATGTTGGCGGAGAATCCGACCCTGAAGCCAACGCAGGTCACGGCGCTGTTGAGGCAGACCGCGCGGCCGTCTCCGCAGGCGTCGACCGCGCCGTCCTGCCTCGCGTTGCCGCCGGGCGCGGGGATCCTCGAT
>NZ_JAAGNW010000011.1:0-15844 GCF_010645215.1 Burkholderia multivorans
CGATCCGCGCACCCTCGGCAAGGACGCGAAGACGCTGCTGCAGGAATACCTGCAGGGCCACAAGATCGCGCTGCCGACCTATACGGTCGTGGCGACGCATGGTGCGGCGCACAATCAGCAGTTCGAGGTCGAGTGCACGGTGCCGAAGCTCGACGTCAAGGTATCCGGGTCCGGCGCGAGCCGGCGCGCGGCCGAGCAGGCCGCCGCGAAGAAGGCGCTCGACGAGGTGATGGCCGCCGCGCCGCTGCTCGGGGCGAAGCCGAAGCGCTCGAAGGGCGCGCGGGCCGCGAAGCATGCAGAACCGGAAATCGTGCCGGGCGTGAAGGGCGTGCAGGAAGCGCTCGATCTGCGTGCGCCGGACCGCAAGGAGCGTGCGCCGGCCCGTGCGGCGGGCAGTGCAGCCGAAGCCCGGCCCGCGGCCGAGCCGGTTGTGCCGGCGGCGCCGATCGCGGTGATCCGCGGCGCGCACGCCGAGCCGGCCGAGCGGTCCGCCCGCGCCGCCGACAAAACCGCCGCCGCCGACAAGCCGGCGGAGAAAACCGACGCCGCGCCGCGCGCGGCCGCTGGCCTGGTCGACAAGCCGCCCCGTCCCCGTGACGCGACGCCCGCGCTGTCCTCCGAAGCCGAGCCCGACATGGCGGCCGCCCCCGTGCGCGCTGCCGATGCCGGCCATTGATCCCGAACACGATACCGGTCGCGCCCAACTCGCGCGCCGGTTCCGAACCTGCTGCATCCTGATATGAACGCTCCCGCTCCCACTGGTTTCCGCTGCGGCATGATCGCGATCGTCGGCCGGCCGAATGTCGGCAAGTCGACGCTGATGAACGCGCTGGTCGGCCAGAAGATCAGCATCACGTCGCGCAAGGCGCAGACGACCCGCCATCGCATCACCGGCATCCACACGCTCGACGACGCGCAGTACATCTTCGTCGACACGCCGGGTTTCCAGACCCGTCACAGCACGGCGCTGAACCGCTCGCTGAATCGCGCGGTGACCTCGACGCTGACTTCGGTCGACGCGATCCTGTTCGTGATCGAGGCCGGCCGTTTCGGCCCGGACGACCAGCGGGTGCTCGACCTGATCCCGCCCGGCACGCCGACGCTGCTGATCGCGAACAAGCTCGACCGCGTGAACGACAAGGACACCCTGTATCCGTTCATGCAGCAGATGGGCGCGCTGCGCGAGTTTGCCGAGATCGTGCCGCTGTCCGCGATGCGGCCGGAGGACATCCGCCGCCTGATGGACACGATCAAGCCTTACCTGCCCGAGGGCGAGCCGATCTACGGCGAGGACGACCTGACCGATCGCAGCTCGCGCTTCCTCGCGGCGGAAATCCTGCGCGAGAAGGTGTTCCGCTGGACCGGCGACGAACTGCCGTACACGAGCACCGTGGTGATCGACAAGTTCGAGGAGGAAGGGCGCCTGAAGCGCGTGTTCGCGACGATCCTGGTCGAGCGCGATTCGCACAAGGCGATGGTGATCGGCAAGAAGGGCGCGAAGCTCAAGCAGATCAGCACCGAGGCGCGCATGGACATGGAGAAGCTGTTCGACGGTCCGGTGTACCTGGAAACCTTCGTCAAGGTGCGCAGCGGCTGGGCCGACAACGAAGCAGGGCTTCGCGCCTATGGGTACGAATGACGCGTGGATGATGCCCGCGGAGGGCGAGGCGGCTTCCGAGCCTGCCGCGCCCGCCGCCGCGCCGCCGCCCGAGCCGCCCCCCCGTAAGGCGCGCCGCGGCGGCGCGCGCACCTCCGAGTTCCGGGTGGCCGAGCAGCCGGGATTCGTGCTGCATAGCTATCCGTATCGCGAGACGAGCCTGATCATCGACGTGCTGACGCGCGACCACGGCCGCCTCGCGCTCGTCGCGAAAGGCGCGAAGCGCCCGCATTCGGCGCTGCGCGGCGTGCTGCAGACCTTCCAGCCGCTCGCGCTGTCCTGGTCCGGCAAGTCCGAGCTGCGCACGCTGACCGGCGCGGAATGGGTGGGCGGCATGCTGCCGCTCGCCGGCGACGCGCTGCTGTGCGGTTTCTACGTGAACGAGCTGCTGGTCAAGTTCTGTGCGCGCGAGGATCCGCATCCGCCGCTGTTCAAGCACTATCTCGTCACGCTCACGCGGCTCGCGCACGGCGAAGCGCCGGTACAGGTGCTGCGTTCGTTCGAGCGCGTGCTGCTGCGCGAGACCGGTTATGCGATGTCGCTCGGCCGCACGGTCGCGCGACGCGCGGTGCAGCCGGACGGCCGCTACGTGTTCGATCCGGAGCGCGGCGTGCGCGACGCCGACGACAGCGTGCCGTCGCACTGGCCGGTCGTGTCCGGGCAGACGTTGCTCGACATGGAGGAGGACGATTACCATCGGGCTCTGACCGTCGCGCAAAGCAAGACGCTGATGCGCTTCCTGCTGAACACCTACCTGGGCGGCACGCCGCTCGCCACGCGCCAGATCCTGATCGACCTGCAAAACCTATGAGCTTCTTTCTCACCACGCCTACCGCCATCGACCTCGGCGTCAACAGCGACCACGTCGCCACGCTGCGCAATGCGCGCGGCACCGCCTATCCCGATCCGATCCGCGCCGCGCTGGCCGCCGAAGCCGCCGGCGCGGACGCGATCACGCTGCACCTGCGCGAGGACCGTCGCCATATCGTCGACGCCGACGTGCGCACGCTGCGGCCGCTCCTGACGACGCGCATGAACCTCGAATGCGCGGTGACGGCGGAAATGCTCGACATCGCCTGCGAGATCCGTCCGCACGATGCCTGCCTCGTGCCGGAAAAGCGCGAGGAGCTGACCACCGAGGGCGGCCTCGACGTCGCGGGCCGTTTCGAGGCGGTGCGCGCCGCGTGCCGGCAGCTCGCGGACGCGGGCGTGCGGGTGTCGCTGTTCATCGATCCGGACGAGACCCAGATCCGCGCCGCGCACGAGGCGGGCGCACCGGTCGTCGAACTGCACACCGGCCGCTACGCGGATGCGCACGACGAGGCGGAGCAGCAGCGCGAGTACGAGCGGATCGTCGCCGGTGTGGAGGCGGGCGCGCGGCTCGGCCTGAAGGTCAACGCAGGCCACGGCCTGCACTACACGAACGTGCAGACGATCGCGGCGATCGACGGCATCGTCGAGCTGAACATCGGCCATGCGATCGTCGCGCACGCGATCTTCGTCGGCTGGGACAACGCGGTGCGCGAGATGAAGGCGATCATGGTCGCCGCGCGCGTCGCGGCGTTGCACGGCGCGCGCTGAACGCCGATGGCGATCTACGGCATCGGCACCGACGTCGTCCAGGTGAGCCGCATCGCAGCCGTGCTCGAACGCACGGGCGGGCGGTTTGCCGAGAAGGTGCTCGGTCCGGACGAGCTGCGCGTGTTCCATGCGCGGCGCGCGCGCTCCGACGTGCGCGGCATCGCGTTCCTCGCGACCCGTTTCTCCGCGAAAGAGGCGTTCTCGAAGGCGATCGGCCTCGGGATGCGCTGGCCCATGACGTGGCGCGCGCTGCAGGTTCTCAACGAGCCGAGCGGGCAGCCCTTCGTGGTCGCGTCGGGCGAACTGGCGGCCTGGCTCGGCGCGCGCGGTATCACGGCGCGCGTGACCGTCAGCGACGAGCGCGACTACGCGGTCTCGTTCGTGGTCGCAGAAACCCCCGACACGCCCGATCCGGACGCCGGCCGCGACGCCGCCTGATTTCTTACCGAAGGATCCTGATTCGATGAAACTGACTCCCGGCCCGGTGATGCTCGACGTCGTCGGCACCGCGCTGACCCGTGACGATGCGCGCCGTCTCGCGCATCCGCAGACGGGCGGCGTGATCCTGTTCGCCCGCCACTTCCAGGACCGTGCGCAGCTGGTCGCGCTGACCGAGGCGATCCGCGCGGTGCGCGAGGACATCCTGATTGCGGTCGATCACGAGGGCGGCCGCGTGCAGCGCTTCCGCACCGACGGCTTCACGGTGCTGCCCGCGATGCGCCGCTTGGGCGAGCTGTGGGACCGCGACGTGCTGCGCGCGACCGAGGCGGCGACGGCGGTCGGCTACGTGCTCGCGGCCGAGCTGCGTGCATGCGGCATCGACATGAGCTTCACGCCGGTGCTCGATCTCGACTACGGCCACTCGAAGGTGATCGGCGATCGCGCGTTCCACAGCGATCCGCGCGTCGTCGCGCTGCTCGCGAAGAGCCTCAACCACGGGCTGGCGCTCGCGGGCATGGCCAACTGCGGCAAGCATTTCCCCGGCCACGGCTACGCGGAAGCGGACTCGCACGTCGCGCTGCCGACCGACGACCGTCCGCTCGACGCGATCCTCGCGGCCGACGTCGCGCCTTACGGCTGGCTCGGCCTGTCGCTCGCGGCGGTGATCCCGGCCCATGTGATCTACACGCAGGTCGATGCGCGGCCCGCGGGCTTCTCGCGGATCTGGCTGCAGGACATCCTGCGCGGCCGGCTGGGTTTCGAGGGGGCGGTGTTCAGCGACGATCTGTCGAGGGAGGCGGCGCGCGAGGGCGGGACGCTGACCGAGGCGGCCGAGGCGGCGCTCGCGGCCGGCTGCGACATGGTGCTCGTGTGCAATCAGCCCGAGGCGGCCGAGCAGGTGCTCAATGAATTGCGGACGATGCCGTCGCGCGAATCGAGCCGCCGCCTGAAGCGGCTGCGGCCGCGCGGCAAGGCGCTCAAGTGGGACAAGCTGATGCGCGAGCCGGCCTACGTGCGCGCCCAGGCGCTGCTGCGCACGCTGTTCGCCTGATCCGGCGCGACGGGGAGGGGGCAGGGCCCAGGCCCGCCCCGCCGTCGGCGCTCAGTCTTCTTCCTTCATCCGCTGCAGCTTGTTGTAGAGCGTCTTCGGGCTGATGCCGAGCAGCGTCGCGGCGCGGTGCCGGGTGCCGCCCACCGCGTCGAGCGTCGCGCGGATCAGCAGATCCTCGACGTCCGCGAGCGGGGTGCCGACCCGCACCTGCACGCTGCTGCCGTTCAGCGACGTGCCGGCCGTGAGGCTCGGCTCGCCGGCGTGCCGGGTATCGATGAAATCGCCCGAGGCGTCGTACGCGAGCCGGACCCGCTCGTGCAGCTCGCGCACGTTGCCGGGCCAATCGTAGGCGCGGCATTCGCGCACGAAGCCCGGCGCGAGCCGCTTGTCGGTCGCGCCGAGGCCCGCCGCGCGGGCCTCGCGGTTCAGGTCGTCCACCAGCGCCTCGGCGATCTGGATCACGTCGTCGTCGCGCTCGCGCAGCGGCGGCAGGCCGACCGATGCGGCGTCCAGGCGCAGCCACAGATCCTCGCGCAGCGTGCCGTTCGCGACCGCCTCGCGGGCCGGGCGGCGCGTGGTCGCAATCAGCCGGAAATCGCTCGAAATCTCGTTGCTGCCGCCGATGCGCATGAAATTCTGCGAATCGAGCGTGCGCAGCAGCGCTTCCTGCAAGGTCAGCGGCAGCGCGGTGATGTCGTCGAGCAGCAGCGTGCCGCCGCTCGCCTGTTCGAACAGCCCCGGTTCGCGGCGCTCCGGGCCGGTGTAGCTGCCGCGTTCGCGGCCGAACAGCATGCCTTCGAGCGCGGCGCCGTCGGTTTCGAGATTGCGCGGCGATACGGCGGCCGCGCGGCAGTCGAATGTGATGAACGGCCCCTTGCGGCGCCGGCTCAGCTCGTGCAGCGTGCGCGCCGCGATCTCCTTGCCGGTGCCGGGCTCGCCCCACAGCAGCACCGCGGTCTCGGTGCGCGCGTTGTGCTCGAGCATGTCGTACACGTGCTGGATCGCGTCGCTGCGCCCGACCAGCGCGCCGAACCGGCCGAGCCGGCGCAGCGTGGCGCGCAGCGACTGGACCTCGTCGATCAGCTCGTACGGCCGCGGAATCCGCGCGAGCAGGCTGCGCAGGCGCGGAATGTTGATCGGCTTCAGCAGGTAGTCCCAGATGCCGTGCCGCCAGCCCTCGATGGCGCTCTCGACCGTCGCATTGCCGGTCAGCACGATCACCGGCAGCGATCCGTTCGGCTGCTGCTGCGGCAGGTTCTGCAGCAGGTCGAAGCCGCTGCCGTCGGGCAGGTTCAGGTCGACGAGCACCACGTCCGGGATCGAACGGGCCAGCGCCGCCCGGGCCTCGGCGAGCGAGGTCGCGGTATCGACGGAAAACCCGTCCGCGCCGAGCAGCGCGGTGAGCCCGGACAGGCTATTGGGATCGTCTTCGACAATCAGGGCGTGTGGCATGGTGTGCGCGAATATTCAAATGGGCGGGCAGCGTGCGGGCAGCCTCATTTTGAGATTAGAAACGGATTTTATGCCGCGCAGCGCCTTTAGCGTACGGTATTTGTCAGCCGATATAAAACGGTTACCGAAGATACAAATTGAATATCTTTGGTTTGGCTTACAGTGCGCATTTCGTGCTGGGTGTCCGGGGGCTGTCCGCCAACGAAAAAGCGCCCCGGAGGGCGCTTGATTCGGCGTACTGCGCAAGGCGCTTACGCGCGGCTGCGGTATTCGTTGGTACGCGTGTCGATTTCGATCTTGTCGCCGGTGTTGCAGAACAGCGGCACTTGCAGCTCGTAGCCGGTCGAGATCTTCGCGTTCTTCAGCACCTTGCCCGACGACGTGTCGCCCTTGACGGCCGGTTCCGTGTAGGTGATCTCGCGGACCAGGACCGTCGGCAGTTCGACCGAGATCGCCTTCTCGTTGTAGAACACGACTTCGCAGGCCATGCCGTCTTCGAGGTAGTTGAGCGCGTCGCCCATCATTTCCGCCTCGACTTCATACTGGTTGTAGTCGGCGTCCATGAACACGTACATCGGATCGGCGAAGTACGAATACGACACTTCCTTGCGCTCCAGCACGACGACGTCGAACTTGTCGTCGGCCTTGTAGACCGATTCCTGGCCCGCGCCCGTCAGCAGGTTCTTCATCTTCATCTTCACGACGGCGGAGTTGCGGCCCGACTTGTTGTATTCGGCCTTCGAAATCACCATCGCTTCGCTGCCGATCATCACGACGTTGCCTACGCGGAGTTCCTGTGCGGTTTTCATCATAAAACTGTCCTGTACGAAAAAAATGCCCGAGCGTTGCGCAACGGCGGACGCCGCAAGCGGGTTCATTCCGGCGAGTGGCGCAGGTCCGTTCCGGCCGGGCCGCGCGCTGCTGCGGGCCACGGACGCCGAAAACGTACGCGCTTGCGCAGTCAGCCGTTGGATAACCGCTTATTTTAACTGAGATTTTGAGAATTCGGCCAGATTTCCGGCGAGATCGCCGTGCGACGCCAGTTCGTCCGCCCAGGCGGCCGCGCGCGCGCGCAGCGCCGCGCGATGTCCCCAGAAATCGCCCCAGTCCGGCGCGCCCTGGCCGTTCCAGGCGTGCCAGAAACGCGCGAGCGCGGCGCCGGCCGGGGCGTCGAGGCCGCTCCCGAGGTGCGCGAGCGCGGCGTCGAGCTTCGGCAGGTGCGCGTCGTCGGCCTGCGGGTAGATTTGCCAGACGAATGGCCGCCGCGCCCACTGCGCACGCACGAACGAATCCTCGCCGCGGACGAAGTTGATGTCGCTGACCCACAGCAGCGGGTCGTAGGCGGGCTGTGCGACGAACGCGAGCCCGTGCGCGCGCAGGTTGCCGCGCTCCGCCCGGCCGCCGGCCGCGAGCGGGCCCGCGCCGAAGAAGCGGCCGAGCCCGGCCGACACCCGGCCTTCCGGCGCTAGCAGGGCGACCGGCTGGTCGCCGTCGCGCCATTGTTCGAGCAGCGCGTCGAGCGCCGGATTTTCGTACGCGAACAGCGACGCGACCAGCGTGCCGGCGGCCGGCGCGGGGCCGCCCGTCGCGGCCTGCCACCAGGCGTCGCGCGCCGCGGCGTCGAAGGCGTCGCGGCGCGCCTCGAGGTCGCGCTCCTTGAGCACGCCGCCCGTGCCCGCGCCGAGCCCGGGGAAGAAGAAGGTCTTGGTGAGCGGATAGCGCGGATGCGGCGAGGGCCGCAGATGGAAGTCGCCGACCCAGTCCTCGGCGCTCAGGTATTCGAGATTGATCCACACCGGCGCGCGCGCGCGCCGCGCCATTGCCGTGACGTACTCGGGCGGCAGCTCGCACGCGAACGCCTCGATCACGACATCGGCGATCGCGAGCGTGTCGCCCGCATGGGCCGGCCCGCGCCAGTGCTCGACGACGATCCCGTCGAGCGTCTGGCGCGCGGCGTCGACGCGCGCGTCGGGCCGCAGCCGCGCGAACGTGCGCAGGTCGTCGACGAAGAGGCGCACCTGCCAGCCGTGCTCGTCGGCGAGCTGGCGCGCGAGGCGCCAGCAGACGCCGATGTCGCCGAAATTGTCGATCACCGCGCAAAACAGGTCGCAGGCGATGCGGCGGACGGCGGGCGCGGCCTCGACGGCGGTGGCGCGTGCGGACGGGAGCAGGGGAAAGGACGGCATCGGAAGCGGGGCGGGAATGCTCTAAACTGGCGATTCTAAATGACCTGTTCGCGCGCGCGTCGCGTCGAATCACGCATGACATCCCCCGAGACACCCGAAACCGTTTTCGAGCCCAAGAAGATCCTCGCGCAGCTGCCGCACATGCCGGGCGTCTACCGTTACTACGATGCCGGCGGCGCGGTGCTGTACGTCGGCAAGGCGCGCGACCTGAAGAAGCGCGTGTCGAGCTATTTCAACAAGACCCAGCTGTCGCCGCGCATCGCGATGATGGTCACGCGCATCGTACGGATCGAGACCACGGTCACGCGCTCGGAAGCCGAGGCGCTGCTGCTCGAGAACAACCTGATCAAGGCGCTCGCGCCGCGCTACAACATCCTGTTTCGCGACGACAAGTCGTACCCGTACCTGAAGCTGACCGGCCATCGCTTTCCGCGCATGGCCTATTACCGCGGCGCGGTCGACAAGAAGAACCAGTATTTCGGGCCGTTCCCGAGCGCGTGGGCGGTGCGCGAGAGCATCCAGATCCTGCAGCGGGTATTCCAGCTGCGGACCTGCGAGGATTCGGTGTTCAACAACCGCACCCGGCCGTGCCTGCTGCACCAGATCGGCCGTTGCAGCGCGCCGTGCGTCGGCGCGATCGGCGACGACGACTACGCGCGCGACGTGTCGAACGCGTCGCGTTTCCTGTTGGGCCGGCAGAACGAGGTGATGGGCGAGCTCGAGCAGAAGATGCATGCGTTTGCCGCCGAACTGAAGTTCGAGCAGGCGGCGCAGGTGCGCAACCAGATGAGTTCGCTCGCGACGGTGCTGCATCAGCAGGCGATCGACGTCGGCGGCGACAGCGACGTCGACATCCTGGCCGTGGTCGCGCAGGGGGGGCGTGTGTGCGTGAACCTCGCGATGGTGCGCGGCGGCCGGCACCTCGGCGACAAGGCCTACTTCCCGGCGCATGTGGAGAGTGCGCTGACCCTCGCGGAAGGCGGCGCGGGCGATGCCGAGAGGCCGTCCGGCGAAGAGCCGGCGGGCGATCCCGCGGCGGGCGATCCCGCGGCGGAGGTCGCGACGGACGACGACCTGGCGGCCGGCGGCGCGGCGCCGCTCGAGCGCGAGGTGCTCGAAGCCTTCATCGCGCAGCACTACCTCGGCAACCGGGTGCCGCCGGTGCTGGTGGTGAGCCACGCGCCCGCGAACCGCGAGCTGATCGAGATCCTGACCGAGCAGGCGGGGCACAAGGTGACGCTGCTGCGCCAGCCGCAAGGACAGCGGCGCGCGTGGCTGACGATGGCCGAGCAGAATGCGCGGCTCGCGCTCGCGCGGCTCCTGTCCGAGCAGGGTTCGCAGCAGGCGCGCACGCGCGCGCTCGTCGACGTGCTCGGCTACGACAGCGAGGATCTCGCGCAATTGCGGATCGAGTGTTTCGACATCAGCCATACGATGGGCGAGGCGACCCAGGCGTCGTGCGTCGTCTATCACCATCACAAGATGCAATCCGGCGAATACCGGCGCTACAACATCACCGGCATCACGCCGGGCGACGATTACGCGGCGATGCGCCAGGTGCTCACGCGGCGCTACGAGAAAATGGTCGAGCAGGCGGCCGAGGCGGCCTCGGCCGACGCGGAGGCGGGCATCGACGCGGATACGACGCGCGAAGCCGCGGCCGGCGCGCTGCTGCCGAACCTCGTGCTGATCGACGGCGGCAAGGGTCAGGTCGAGATGGCCCGCCAGGTCTTCACCGAGCTGGGGCTCGATTGTTCGATGCTGGTGGGGGTCGCGAAGGGCGAGGGGCGCAAGGTCGGCCTGGAGACGCTGGTGTTCGCCGACGGCCGCGCGCCGCTCGAACTCGGCAAGGAGAGCGCGGCGCTGATGCTGGTCGCGCAGATCCGCGACGAGGCCCACCGCTTCGCGATCACCGGGATGCGCGCGAAGCGGGCTAAGGCGCGCCAGACCTCACGGCTGGAGGAGCTGGAGGGCGTCGGCGCGAAGCGGCGCCAGCGCCTGCTCGCGCGCTTCGGCGGATTGCGCGGGGTGGTGGCGGCGAGCGTCGAGGAGCTGGCGAGCGTCGAGGGCATCTCGCACGCGCTCGCCGAACAGATCTACCGGCAGCTGCATTAGCCGCGCCGCACCGGGCTGCCGGCTTGTAGCGGCGCGGGTGACACGGCACAATTGCAGCTCCTTTACCCATGTCGCCTGCCATGCCGTTCAATTTTCCGATTTTCCTGACTTGGGTGCGAATCGTGCTGATTCCGCTCGTGGTCGGCGTGTTCTATCTGCCGGACACGGTGATGAGCGGCGATCAGCGCAACCTGGCGGCGGCGGTCGTGTTCATCCTGGCCGCGCTGACCGACTGGTTCGACGGCTTCCTGGCGCGCAAGTGGAACCAGACCTCGGCCTTCGGCGCGTTTCTCGATCCGGTCGCCGACAAGTTGATGGTCACGGCCGCGCTGCTCGTGCTCGTGCAGCTCACGCGCATCGACGCGGCGATCGCGCTCGTGATCGTCGGCCGCGAGATCGCGATCTCGGCGCTGCGCGAATGGATGGCGCAGATCGGCGCGTCGAAGAGCGTCGCCGTGAATTCGCTCGGCAAGTTCAAGACCGCCTGCCAGATGATCGCGATCCCGATGCTGCTGTTCTACGGGCGTCTGCCGCTCGGGGTGTTCGAGCTCGATACGCGCGTGTGGGGACAGTGGCTGATCTATCTCTCCGCCGTGCTGACGATCTGGTCGATGCTCTACTACATGAAGCTCGCGTGGCCGCAGATTCGCGAGCGGGGCGGGGCGGCCTGAGCGCTTCCATGGTCGGCCCAAAGAAAAAGGGTGCGAAAAAGTGTTGACACCCGAAACGGGTTTCTACATAATCTCGCTTCTCCGCTGCACGCCAAGCAGTAAGCGCAGCGGGAAGCAGCAAAACGCGGGAGTAGCTCAGTTGGTAGAGCGCAACCTTGCCAAGGTTGAGGTCGCGAGTTCGAGACTCGTCTCCCGCTCCAGATTTTGAAGCGGCGTTTTGTTGGTTGAAGTGGCGGGACGTCCATGCAGGACATGCGGGAGTAGCTCAGTTGGTAGAGCGCAACCTTGCCAAGGTTGAGGTCGCGAGTTCGAGACTCGTCTCCCGCTCCACATTACGATGTGCAGTGTTCGATCGAGTACTGCAGGTCATTGAAAAAGGGGCTTTCGCCCCTTTTTTCATTTCAGTGCCTTCCGCATGCACACTGGGTGGATACCGACGGCCTTTCGCCGGCTGTCACAGCCGAAGGCGGCAAAAGCTGGCACTTCCGTTACTGCTGGAACGGGAAGCAAAAGCGGCTCTCTCTCGGAACCTATCCCGAAATATCCCTCAAAGAAGCCCGCACCCGACGCGATCTCGCTCGCGAACTGGTTGCGCGCGGCGTCAATCCTCGTAAGCAACGCAACCACGAGCGTAGGCTGGCTCTGCTCACGGAGGAACACACCTTCCGGAAGGTAGCGGGGGCTCTGTCCGCCTGGCAAGCGCTGCGTGACGCGATCTACCCCGGGCCACTCGGCAACCCGCTCATAGCGGCGCTGACTCACGGACCGATTACCAAAGCGATGAATCGGATGAGCGCGATGGTCCAAACGATTCTGCCCGCGGGCACCCGGGATGCATCGGTCGAACTCTTGGATGAAAATGCTCAACAAAGTGCGGTCTGGCAAGCCTTCGAATTGCGCAATGGGCTGTTTTACGAACCGAGCCCCGTGTTGCACCGACTGCTCGAAACCGCTCGGATTGCTGACAATGTGCCGCTGGGTATGATTTCCTTGCCTTGCGATACCCTCTGCATTTTGCCAAGGGGCAACGATGGGGAGGTGCAGTCGGAACGTGATGAACTGATTGTGATTTTCCGCAATGATCTCAGTATCGAATTCCTGGCCTGGGCCCGCCAACCGAGCACCGACGGCAATTCCGCTCGCGGCAACATACATCATCGGCAAGGACGGTCGTGTGGCGTACGCTTTTGTCGATAGCGACTATACCCGTCGCCTGGAGCCGACCGAAATCGTGCGCATTGTGAAGTCGCTCTGATTTTTATTTGACCCGCTATCAGTACACTGGAACTCAACGAAGTAGCTGACCAAGGAAGGGAGTATTCGCATGAGTGTCAAAGGCAAGAACCACCAGATCGATAACGTCGAATTCAACGTCGCGGACATCGCACGCAGCAAGCAGTTCTACGGTTCCGTGTTCGGCTGGACCTTCACCGACTACGGCCCGACCTACACAGAGTTCACCGACGGGCGCCTGACCGGTGGCTTCGCCACTGATGAACCGGTGCGGCCGGGCGGGCCGCTGGTGATCTTGTATGCGGATGACCTGGTCGACGCGCAGCAGCGCGTCCAGGCCGCGGGCGGGCGCATCACCCGCGAGGTCTTTACCTTTCCCGGTGGGCGGCGTTTCCACTTTGCCGATTTGGACGGGTACGAGCTGGCGGTCTGGACGGTCTCACTGGACGCCGCAGAATGAAGACGGGCGCACGCTTCCTACAAACTGCTTGGTTGGAGTTACAGGCGTTGTGTCAGGACGATGCGCCAGCTTTGTTCGAGCTGTTCCGCGACGCCGAAGCGATGCCATATTGGCATGCGCTTGCGCATCAGACCGTGGAGCAAACGCGGACGGCAATCGACGCCATGCTGCGCCCACCGCGCGCGTGCTGGTGGATCGTACGCACGAGTGCGTCGCAGGAGACGATCGGTTTCCTGGGTTTTCTCGGTTTCGGCACGATCCCGGGCTTCGGTTACGCCATTCATGCTGCGCACCGCTCCAGGGGATACGCCATTGCGACGTCTCCCCGCCCTTGAGTAGCACGACGCTTTAGAGTCCAATCACGTAGTCAGGAGATTGGGCATGAAGAAACGATTCACCGAAGAGCGGATCATTGGTTTCCTGCGCGAGGCGGAGGCCGGCTTGCCGGTCAAGGAACTCTGCCGTCAGCATGGTTTTTCCGAAGCGAGCTACTACCTGTGGCGTAGCAAGTTCGGCGGGATGAGCGCGTCCGACGCGAAACGGCTGAAGGAACTGGCGGCCGAAAACAGCCGGCTGAAGAAGCTGCTCGCGGAATCGATGCTGGAGAACGAGGTGACGCGCGAGGCGCTGCGAAAAAAGTGGTGAGCACACCGTCACGCCGAGACTTGGTGCGCTATATGACCCACGACGGCTTGAGCGAGAGACGCGCACTGCGGGTGATTGGCATGAGCGCGAGCGCTTATCGCTATCAGCCAGCGCCGGATCGCAATCACGCACTGCGAGAGCAGATCGTCGCGCTGGCGCAGCGCCACCGTCGCTATGGCTCGGGCATGATTTATCTGAAGCTGCGGCAGTCGGGCATGATCGTGAACCACAAGCGCGTGGAGCGGTTGTACGCGCAAGAGAAACTGCAAGTGCGCCGCCGCAAGCGCAAGAAGATGCCCGTTGCGCAACGCGTCAGCCATTGGGCAGGCCGTCAGCGGCCAACGAGGTGTTTGTATTTGATCGCACGGCCGAAGGCCATGTGATCAAGAGCCTGACCGTGGTCGACGACGCCACGCACGAAGCGGTGGCCATTGTGCCGGAGCGGGCAATTGGCGGGAATTTACTGACACGCATTCTCGATCGTGTTGCATTGCTTCGCGGTCTGCCGAAGGCTATTCGGACCGACAACGGCCAGGAGTTCTGCGATCGAATCGTTCAATGGTCGATTCCGCGACGAATGCCTCAACGAGCACGGGTTCACGAGTCTGTCTCATGCCAAGGTGCTGATCGAGGCATGGCGACGAGAGTACAACGAAGAGTGACCGAAGAAATCGCTGGGCGGGCTGACGCCTGCAACCTACGCCCGCCAACTGATGGCGAACGCAGCTAAATTAACCCCGGGCTCCAAAGCCGAGTGCTACTGAAAACGGGGGGAACGTCGGCGAGCCTAGGCGCAATCCTGGGCGCGCTGTACATTGCGGTGGGTATTGCGGCCGTAGCCGGTGGGAGCGTTGCGGGGCTGCTGTAGATTGGTACCAAAGCTACATGTTGTCCATATCCCTGGCGGGTGTTTCGGCTTTGCTTTCCGCGGCGGCGATTGTACTGGCCGCACGGAAACCCCGTGCCCGATCGAGTATTGGAGCGACGTCGTGACGATTCTCAGCTTGCGGCGCTGGCAGCCGGTGCACGGCATGCACCGGTTAGAGGGGGGCGATCGCACGTCAGCAACTCAGCCCCCTGGTGTTTGGCCGTGGCGTAGACAATCGCATCCGCCGTCGCCAGCTTGTATTGACGATGCATGTCTGCGGCGAGCAGGGCGATAGTGGTGTCCAAAGGCACGATGATGCACTTTTGCGTGTAGGCAATAACCTGGTCTGCCTGTTCTTCACCCACTTCCCTGACGAGCCACTTCGAGAGTTCGAGTTGAACAATCGTCGGGACGATGCACTGAGCCTTGGCCGGGAACATCTTGGCCAATGAATGGCCGAGCGCACTACCAGTAAGCCATTCAATCCAGGCTGACGTGTCCACCACTTGAAGAGGGACAGCCATCAGTAGCGATCCTGACGATCGCGAAAATCTGCTTTATTCGCCCCTTTGGCGATGCCGGCCAACTCCTCAAGCTCCGGGACCGGCATCACGAGGACTCCCTTGCCCTTGGGGATGAAAACGAACTCCTGCCCGGCCTGCCAATGCTGCTCGTCACGCACGGCCTTGGGGATTGAAATCTGGAACTTGCTGGAGAGAGTAGCAGTGGCACTCATTTCCTACCTCCTTGCTATCGTCTACAAATTGGTAAGAATACAGCTTTCTGGCAACGAGCGCCAATGAAACGGGCAAAGGTTCAAAGCACGGCGCGACCTCGATATCTATACGTCCGTGCTTTTGGACGTCTGCTGAGGGGTCACCGAGGGCGTGCGCCTGCGATCCTGACCACTCGACGGTGCGGCGTATGCCGCCGTGCCGTCGTCTCTCTCCAACCGTCGCAGGAGACGACCATGGACAGGAATCGCATCGAAGGCAGGCTCAAGCAGTTCAAGGAAACGCTCGGCAAGGTGCTGGAGAAGACTCGCGAGGCGGCCGATGCGGCGCGGGATGATCAGTATTCCAGATCGTCGAGCAGCGGAAAGTCGAGCAAGAAGGTCGCGCCGGCGTCCGGCAAGCTGTAGGCCGTGATGCGGCCGTCGTGCCGGGCCACGACTTCCGCGACCATCGGGATGCCCATCCCGTGCGAGCGGATCTCGCGCGGCGCGGCCGGTTCGTCGCCCGTCGCGCGCGCCGTCGGCCGCGCGGCCGACGGGCCGTCGAACAGGTGCGCCGCATGTTCGCGCGCCATGCCTTCGCCTTCGTCGCGCACGGCGACGTGGATGCGCGGCGCCGGCGATGCGCGGTCGACCGCAACGCACACGTCGATCGTGCCGCCCGGCGCGCTGTGCCGGATCGCGTTGTGGAGCAGGTTGACGAACGCGCGGGTCAGCAGCGCGCCGTCGGCGCGCAGCAGTGCGTCGTCGT
>NZ_JAAGNW010000011.1:15854-30662 GCF_010645215.1 Burkholderia multivorans
GTCCGCGATGCGCGTGTCGATCGACACGTCGCTCGACGCGGCGCTCGCCCAGACCTGGTCGATCGCGTCGAGCACGATCGACGCGATCGGCGCCATCTCGAAACGATAGCGGTTCGAGCGGGCGGTGACGAGGTCGAGAATGCTGTCGGCCAGCCGGATCGAGCGCTCGGTTTCCCGCCGCACGCCGTCGAGCAGCGCGCGCGCGTCGAACGGCGCGGCGCCGGCCGCGTACAGGCTCAACAGGCTGATGATGTTGATCTGCGGGGTGCGCAGGTCGTGCGAGATATAGCCGATCCACTGCGCCCGTTCGCGCCCGATGCGATGTTCGTTCGTCACATCGTGCAGCGCGACCATCCAGCGCCGCGGTTCGTCGCCGACGCCGTCGAGCGCGGCGACGCGCGGTTTGAAGACCTGGTCGCGCAGCGTGGTGTATTCGCGCTGCAGCGTGTCGAACCACGCCGGGCCGGGCGTCCGCACGCGCATCGTCCCGCCGGCTTCGAGCAGGAGCGACGGCAGGTCGCGGCCACGCAGCCCGTCCTCGCGGTCCGCCGCGTCCGGCGTCGCAAGCAGGCGGCGCGCCGCGTCGTTGCTCTGCGTGATGGTGCCGTCGTCGAGGCAGACCAGCACGGCGATCGGCATCTGCGACAGCGTGACGCCCAGCATCGTCTTGATTCGGGCGACGCGCGCGATCGCGGCATCCAGTTCGGCCATGCGGGCCGCGACGCGGTCCCAGGTGCGCGCCGGCCGCTGGCCGGTGGGCTCGAACGCGCCGGCCGGCAGCGCCTTCAGCATCGCGATGCGCCGGCTGAAGAAGTGGAAGAACGCGGAGAGCCGGCGCCAGCTCCACAGGAAATAGGCTGCGGCGAGCCCGAGCAGCGTCGACAGCGGCGGCAGCCAGATATGCGCGTACACGACGAGCGCCGCGCTGGCGGCGAGCCACGCGCCGGACAGCGCGAGAACCACCGCCCAGCCGTGGCGGGGCAGCAGCGTGAACAGCGCGAGCGCGAGCCAGATCGGCAGCGCCGCCCAGAACGCGAAGGCGGCGCGCGACAGCGGGTGCACGGTGCGATCGTGGCGCAGCGCGTCGATCGCATCGGCCTGCAGTTCGATGCCCGCGAGCGACGCGACGCCACCGTGCATGCCGACCGACACCGCGCGCTCGAGGTGCGCGTCTTCCAGCGCGCCCACCAGCACCCGCTTGCCGCGCACGAACTCGGCCGGCACCTGCCCGCGCAACAGGCTCACGTACGAGACCGTGCGCCAGCCGTGTAACGTTTGCGTCAGGGGAAAGCCGAACGGCGTTCGTCTGAGCCAGTCGCCGCGGTGCGCGGCGGAGCCGTCGTGCACGGGTGGCGCAAGCTCGGCCGGCGCCGCGAGCCACGCGCCGACATACGGCGCGAGTCGTCCCGGCGGCCCTTCGTGCAGGTACATCCAGCGCGACAGCCCGTTCGCGTCGATGGCCACGTCGGCATGGCCCGTGCCCGCGGCGGCGTGCGCGAACAGCGGCAGCGGCTGCACGAAATCCGGCGTGTCGTCCGGCTGTCGCGTCGCGACGCGCAGCGGCAGATAGACGGGCAGTTTCGTCATGGCCGCGGCGAGCCGGCGGTCGTCGGCGTCGGTCGACGCATCGTCGAGAAAGACGTCGAGCAGCACGCTTTGCGCGCCGTCGCGCGCGAGCGTGTCGAGCAGTTGCGCGTGCGCGCTGCGCGGCCACGGCCACGGCCCGAGTTCGCGGAGGCTGCGCGCGTCGATGCCGACGATCAGCACGTCGGACGACGGCGCGACGCGCTGCCGGCTCATCGTCCAGTCGTACAGCATGGCGTCGACGACCGTGACGCCGGGCGCCGCCTGCAGCCACCCCAGCAGCGCCGGCATCAGCAGCGCGATCAGCAGGCACTCCAGGACGAAACGGCGGCCCACGGATCAGTCGCGCGTCGGTGCCGCGGCCGGGACGTCGAACGCGCCGGTGGCGAGCGTGCGATCGTCGTCGGCCGTGACGGCGCGGGCGCGCCAGTAGTAGTGGCCCGGCACGTCGAGCGGGCCGACGACGGTGCCGTCGCCGTAGACGGCCGGCGCGCTGACGATCGGCTGCGAGAAATCGGGCGAGCGCGAGAGTTCGAAAATGCAGCGCTGTCCGGCCGGTGCGGCCCAGCGGATTTCGTAGCGGCCGTCGTGCGTGCGCCGCGCGCCGTCCGCATGCGCGGCATCGGGGACGTGGACGATGCGCTCGCCGGGCAGGCCCTCGATGTCGTGCGTGTCGAACGCGCTCGCGCGCGCATGGTAGAAGCCGCCGGGCAGCGTGTCGGGCAGCGCGAACGTGCCGTCCGCGGAGGTCGCTTCATAGGCGACGTGGATGAAGGTCGGGTCGGTCGCGAGCAGCAGGCGATAGCCGTGCGTCTGCGGCATCGGCGCGACCGACAGCACCCGCGTGGCGGCGTCGCCGTCGTTCAGCGCCGGCGGCGGCAGCAGCGGCGCCGGCGCGAGCGCGTCGGCGTCCGCGATCGCCGTGCCGTGTCCCGCGTCGAGCGTCAGTTCCGGATGGCCTGCGACGGACAGCGCCACCGCGCCGGATAGCACCTCGGCGGTGACGAGGCCGTGCTCGTCGCGCACGCGAAAATGCGTGCCGCGCACGCCGACCGTCACGAGGCGGCTGCGGATCTCGAAGGTGCGGCCGTGCTGCTTGGCCACGCGCGCCTCGCCGCGTCCGTCGAGCAGTTGCAGGCGCGTCGTCGCACCGTCGGCGACATTCACGCGCACGGTGCTGTGCGACGGCATGACGAGCGTGCTGCCGTCGCGCAGCTGGAAGCTCAGGTAGGTGCGATCGTCGGTCTCGAGGATATCGCCGGCGCGAATCGACGTGCCGGCGTCGAGCGGCCGCGGCGCGGTGTCGCCGCGCTTCAGGCGTGCGCTGCCTGCCAGCTCCGCGACGGCTGCCACCGCGAGCGGATCGAGGGTCCATGCGGCATGCGCCGGCGCGATCGGCTGCTCGCCGGATTCCGGCCGCGCGCGCGAGGACGCGTCCGCTCCCGGGTTGGCGTTCGTCCCCACGCGCGCCAGATCGACCCGATGAAGGCCGGCCGCATCGATCCTCAGCGGCGTGCCGGGCTGCAACAGCTTCGGATCGCCGACGCCGTTGCGCTGCTGAACGTCGGGCCAGCGCAGCGGCGATTGCAGATAGTGGCCGGCGATGCCCCACAGCGTGTCGCCGGGCTGCACGACATGCACGGGGTCCTGCGCGAACGACGGTGCGGCGGCGCAGGCGGCGACGAGCGGCACGAGGCGCCGGAACAGCCGGTGCGGCAGCGAACGGCGGGCCTTCATCATGTGTCCTCGCTGACGGCTTCGAGCCGGTAGCCTTGCCCGTAGATCGTCTGCAGCCGCACGCCGTGTGCCGGGCGCAGGCCCAGCTTCGTGCGCAGCCGGTAGATCTGGCTGTCGAGCGAGCGGCTCGGCGATTCGCCGTCGATGCCCATGCGTTCCATCAGATAGTTGCGCGAGACCGTCTGTCCCAGATTGCCGAACAGCGCCAGCGCGAGCCGGAATTCGCGCTCGGTCAGCTCGATTTCGCACTGGCTCGACGGATGCACGAGGCGCGCGACGGAGTTCGTGCGATCGAATTCCCAATAGCCGAAGCGTTCGACCGTGCGCTGTTGCGCCCGCGGCTGCGTCTTGCGCAGCAGGTTGCGGATGCGCGCCGCGAGTTCGAGCGGGCGCAGCGGCTTGATCAGGTAATCGTCCGCGCCGTTCGCGAGCGCTTCCGCCACATCGCATTCGGCGCCGCGCGAGCTCAGCATGATGATCGGCACGCGACTCTCCCGGTATTCGCGCACCCAGCGGAGCAGGTCCAGGCCGTCGAGATCGGGCACGTTCCAGTCGAGCACGAGCAGGTCGAAGGTCTCCGAGCGCAGCGCGCGGCGCAGCGCTTCGCCGAGATGGAAACGCAGGCAGGTCAACTTGTCCACGTACGGCGCAAGCTGCTGCTCGAGCGCGTGAACCAGATATTCCATCTGCGTCTGTTCGTCTTCGAGGATAGCGATACGCATGGCGCCGTTTCAGGGTAATTCGAGTATGGCGCGCATCGTAACAGTCTGTTAATGGACGAATTGATAACCATTGTTAATTTGAAAAATGAATGATTAATAATAGGATTGGGGTGATCCTGGGGGGTAATTGAAATCTCGGGGTTTTCCCGAAAATGGATATTGAATTTTGTTAAATGTTGTGGGGATTCTGGCAAATTCTCGCGTTCCGAATACGCTTCAAAAGAATCTCGGTATGGTGTGGATGGTGGGTTCGAGCCTCGTCGATACAGGCGTTGTGGGTTCGAGTGAATTCGAAGGGCGGGCGCGGGCGCTGCGGAGATCGATAACTCCCGGAGCGGGCAATGGCGGGAGAATTCATCGCGCCGAAATCGAAAAATCCTGATTTTTAGAAAAAGAAAGCAAATATAGGAAATTTCTGAAGTGGGATCGGAATGAAAGCAAATCTTCATATTTTATCGATTGTCCTGGGCATTTTCCTGGGTGGCTGCGGGATCGCGGGCCCGGGCGGCAACGGTACGCCGGTATTTCCGCCGCGCGAGTCGTCGTGGATGAAGAACGGCGATTTCGTGAATCTGGAGAATCTGCGCCAGATCCGCCCCGGCATGACGAAAGACCAGCTCTATGCGCTGATCGGGCCGCCGCATTTCGACGAAGGCGTGTTCTTCGTGCGGGTCTGGAACTACGTGTTCGATTTCCGTATCGGGCCGGGCAGCGAGTTCGTCACCTGCCAGTACCAGATCCGGTTCGACGATCACGCGAAGGTCGCGGCGACTTACTGGAAGGAGCCCGATTGCGCGCTGCGCGTGAACCCGCCCGAGGTGCACGCGATTCCGCCGACGGATGCCGCGCCGCACGCCGACGCGGTCACGCTCGGCACCGACGGACTGTTCCGTTTCGACGGCGCGACGGAGGCCGACATGCTGCCGGCCGGGCGCGAGCAGATCGCGCAGGTCGCGGCGGCGGTCAAACGCGACTTCACCGGCTACCGCGAGATCGTCGTGACGGGCTATACGGACCGCCTCG
The DNA here is from genome assembly GCF_010645215.1 of Burkholderia multivorans. Lineage (GTDB taxonomy): Bacteria > Pseudomonadota > Gammaproteobacteria > Burkholderiales > Burkholderiaceae > Burkholderia > Burkholderia multivorans_A. Next base: position 20,921 of record NZ_JAAGNW010000011.1, read on the forward strand.
GCACCGACACGTACAACGCGGCGCTTTCGCTGGCGCGGGCGCGCACCGTTCGCGACCTGCTGATCCAGATGCAGCTCGACGGCGCGAAGATCCGGACCATCGGCCTGGGTGCGGCCCGGCCCGTGGTGCCGTGTACCGACACGGCGCCGGGCGACGCGCTCGTGCAGTGTCTGCAGCCCAATCGGCGCGTCGAGATCGAGGTGCGCTGAGGCGCCGCCCGCGCCGCTGCGTTGCGCGGCGCGGGAACCGGAAAACTCCGGGATGGGCGGCCTGCGCTTGCGCTGCGACCCGCCACGCCAATGTTTTGTAATGCGAACGAAAAAAGACAGGCTTTCGGTTCGCGGGGGAGAAGGGAAATGAACAAGGTGTACAGCGTCGTGTGGAGCCGGACGCGCCGGCAATTGGTCGTGGCCTCGGAATTGACGCGGGCCAGCGGCAAGGGCGGCGCGAAGTCGGTCGTGACGTCGGCGGCGGCGCTGGTCGTTGCGGCAGGTCTGCTGATGGCGGGCGAGGCCCGGGCGCAGATCGTGTTGCAGACCGGCGTGACCGATGCGGGCGGCTCCAATGCGTCGGCTGCCCAGCCGGGTTCCATTGCGGGTGGAAATAACGCGACGGCCGGCGGGGTCGATTCGATCGCCATCGGTCATGGCGCGAGCACCGCGAGCAACAATTCGACCGTGCTGGGGACGGGCGCGACTTCGCAGACGGGGCCGAACGGTACGGCGTTGGGCGCGGGAGCGGTAGCGGGCGGGACCGGAGATTCAACGGCTGTCGGCGCGGGCGCACAGGCCGTGGGGAATTCCTCGACGGCGCTGGGGGCTTACGGTACCTATGCCGGCGGGCCGGGTTCGGTTGCCGTCGGCCAGCAAGCCAGCGCCTCGGGTAGCGGCAATACCGCCGTTGGACAGGGTGCGCTGGCCAGCGGTGCCTACTGGGCGACGGCCGTTGGTCTGTCGACGCAAGCGACGGCAATCGGTTCGGCCGCGTTCGGGATTCAGTCGACCGCGAGCGGAAGCAGTTCCACGGCGATCGGCATCGCGACCACGGCTTCGGGCACCAATGCATTTTCCGCGGGCTCCGGCTCGACGGCCTCGGGCAGTTCCTCCGTCGCGATCGGCCAGAATGCGACGGCGGCGACCGCATCGACCATATCGATCGGCAATCTCGCGGGCACGGGTTCGACCAGCAGCGGCGACGTGAACATCGGCGCGCAGGCCGGCCAGAACGTGACGGGCTCGCAGAACACGGCGATCGGACCGGGTGCGGGGAATGGCGTCAACGGGACGTTGAACACCAGCATCGGCAGTTTGACTGCGGAAAACCTGCAAGGGAATTCCAACACCAACCTCGGCAGCCAGGCCGGCGCACTGTCGGCCGGCAATGCCAATGCGAACCTGGGCGTGAACGCGGGCATCCAGGGTGCAGGCAGCACGAACGTCGGCGTCGGCGTTGCGGCCGGCGCGGGGGTGACGGGCAACGGCAACGTGTCGATCGGCGCGGGGGCGAACACGGCGCCGTACAGCGTCGATCCGACCACGGGAACCGTCACGTCGACGGGCAAGTCGGGGTTGTCGGTCAGCAACACGGTGGCGGGCGGCAACGCGGCGATGGCGAACGACAGCAACGACGTGGCGCTGGGCGCCGGTTCGACGACGGCGGCAGCGGTGGGCACGGCGAGCGCGGCGATCAACGGCGCGACGTACAGCTTCGCGGGCACCACGCCGACCTCGACGGTCAGCGTGGGTGCGCCGGGCAGCGAGCGGACGATCACGAATGTCGCGGCGGGCCGCGTGTCGGCGACGAGCACGGATGCGATCAACGGCTCGCAGCTCTACGCGACGAATCAGGCGATCGCCGCGAGCCAGACGCATTACTACAGCGTGAACGACGGCGGTACGCAAGGCGGCAACTACAACAACGACGGCGCGACGGGCACGAATGCGCTGGCGGTGGGCGTGGGCGCGTCGGCGGCCGGCACGTCGAGCATGGCGGTGGGCGCCAGTAGCCTGGCGTCGGCCGCGGACGCCACCGCCGTGGGTTACCGGGCCAGTGCGGCGAATGTCGGCGACCTGGCCGTCGGCTATCTGGCCTACGCCAAATCCACTCAGTTTGCGGCCACCGCGGTGGGGTCCGGCGCATCGGCCGCCGGCGACGGCGCGACTGCCTTGGGCAATCAGGCGCAGGCCAATAGCGGCTCGGTTGCGGTAGGTTGGGAGGCGGGCATCAGCAGCCAGGGGACCAACAATACCTTCGTGGGCGGCTATGCGACGGGGCGCAACGCGTCCGGCAGCAACAATTTCTACGGCGCCAATGGGGCCGGCTGGAATACCACCGGCTCGAACAACGTGGCGCTCGGCGTTTCCTCGGGTGAAAACGCCAATAGCAACTACATGGCGGCGGTCGGCTCCGGCGCGCTGCAAAACAGCACGGGGCTGGGCAACAGCGCCGTGGGCGCCAACGCGGGCTACGGCACGAACGGCAACTACAACGTCGCGCTGGGCAACACGGCCGGGGCGGGCGTCACTGCGAGCGGCACGGTCTCGATCGGTCACGCGGCGACGGCCAACGGGAGCAATGCGATCGCGATGGGCAACGCCGCGACGGCGACGGGTAACAATTCGATCAGTATCGGCGGCGGCAACGTGGTGAGCGGCGCGAGTTCGGGCGCGTTCGGCGATCCGACCACGGTAACGGGCGCGGGCTCGTATTCGGTCGGCAACAACAACACGGTGTCGGGCAACAACGCGTTCGTGCTGGGCAACAACGTGACGAACGCCGTGGACAACTCGGTGGTGCTGGGCAACAACTCGACGGTGGCGGCGGCGAACACGGCGTACTACAACCCGGGCTCGGGCACGCTGTCGGGCACGGCGAGCGGGGTGGTGAGCGTGGGCGCGGCGGGTGCGGAGCGCGAGATCACGAACGTGGCGCCGGGCAGCAACGCGACGGATGCGGTGAACGTGAGCCAGCTGCAGTCGCTGGCGACCGCGGTGGCCGCGGGTCAGACGCATTACTACAGCGTGAACGACGGCGGCACGCAGGGCGGCAACTACGCGAACAACGGCGCGACCGGCGCGGACGCATTGGCCGCGGGGGTGGGCGCGTCGGCGGCCGGCCAGTCCAGCGTGGCGATCGGGAACGGCGCGTCGGCGTCGACGACCGGTACCGTGTCGATCGGCCAGAACGCGGGCGCGAACGCGACCAGCGTGTCGGACGTGAACATCGGCAACGATGCGGGCGCGAGTGCGGCCGGCGGACAGAACACCGCGATCGGCGCGGGCGCGGGGAACGGCGTCAACGGCAACCTGAACACGAGCATCGGCAGCCAGAGCGGCGAAGGCGTGCAGGGCAATTACAACAGCAACATCGGCAGTCAGGCGGGGGCGCTGACGGTCGGCAATGCGAATGCGAACTTCGGGATCAACGCGGGCGTCCAGGTCACGGGCAACACCAACGTGGGGATCGGCGCGGCGGCCGGCGCGGGCGTGACCGGCAACGGCAACGTGTCGATCGGCTCGGGTGCGAATGCGGCGCCGTACAGCGTGGACCCGACGACCGGCCAGGTGACGTCGACGGGCAAGGGCGGTCTTTCCGTGAGCAATACGGTCGCGCTCGGCAACGGCGCGATGGCCAACAACAACGGCGACGTCGCGCTCGGCGCGGGCTCGGTCACGGCCGCCGCGAATCCGACCAGCAGCGCCACCATTACCACCGCGTCCGGCGGACAGATCACGCTGTCCGGCTTCGCCGGCGCGAATCCGACGAGCGTGGTGTCGGTCGGCGCGCCGGGCGCCGAGCGGCAGATCACCAACGTCGCGGCCGGCCGGGTGACGGCGACCTCGACCGACGCGGTGAACGGCAGCCAGCTCTATGCGGTGGCCAGCACGATCGACACGGCGGTCAACGGCGGCGGCATCAAGTACTTCCACGCGAATTCGACCGCGGCGGATTCGAATGCGGTGGGCACCGACAGCATCGCGGTCGGTCCGGTGTCGGGCGATGTCGCGCTCGGCGGCGGCGCGCAGGCGACGGGCGGCAACTCGCTCGCGCTCGGCAACGGCGCGAGCGTCGCGACGCTCGGCGGCGTGGCGCTGGGCGCGGGTTCGGTGGCCGACCGCCTGGCCGGCACCTATGTCGACCCGATCAGCGGCAGCAGCTTCACGACGACGTTCGGCGCGGTGTCGGTCGGCGCGTCGGGCGCGCTGCGGCAGATCACGAACGTCGCGCCGGGCACGCAGTTGACCGACGCGGTGAACCTCAGCCAGCTCGAGAGCGCGATCAACACGTTGAACAAGACGATCGACAATTTGCCGTCGTCGGGCGGGAACACGGGACAGGGCTTGGGCTCGGGTCAGACCTGGATCACCGGCAACCCGACGACCTACACGCCGCCTTCCGCGAGCGGCGAGAACGCGACCGGCGCGGGCAGCGGTTCGGTCGCGTCGGGCAGCGGCAGCACCGCGCTCGGCGATCACGCGACGGCCAGCGGCGCGAATTCCGTCGCACTCGGCGCGAACTCGGTCGCTACCGCGCCGAACACCGTGTCGGTCGGCTCGGTCGGCAACGAGCGCACGATCAGCAACGTCGCGCCGGGTGTGAACGGGACCGATGCGGTCAACGTGAACCAGTTGAACGCAGGGGTTTCGAACGCGGTCACGCAGGCGAACCAGTACACGAACCAGCAGATCGACGGCCTGAAGCGCGACATGAACAGCGGCGTGGCCGCGGCGATGGCGGTCGCGGGGCTGCCGCAGCCGACCGCGCCCGGCAAGAGCATGGTGGCGGTCGCGGGGTCGACCTGGCAGGGTCAGCAAGGGGTCGCGCTCGGCGTGTCGACGATCTCGGAGAACGGCAAGTGGGTCTACAAGGGTTCGTTGACGACCAGCAGCCGCGGCGGCACGGGCGCGGTCGTCGGTGCGGGTTATCAATGGTGAACGCGCGCGGCGCGGCGGATGCGCGGCGCGTCCATCGCGCAATGCGGCGCGGCGCCGTCGACGGTACGCCGGATTTTCCCGCGCGGGACAGCGCGTGGCTGAAGGAAGGCGCCTTCGTCGACGTCGACAACTTGCGGCAGATGGCGCCCGGCCTGACGAAGGCTCAGGCGTACGCGTTGCTGCAGGCGCCGCACTTCGGCGAAGCGTTCGTCACGTGCCGGTAGCAGGTTCAGTACGACGGGAGCGGACGCGTCGGGGCAACCTATTCAACCTATTGGAAGCCGACGGACTGCGCGCGCTTTGGACGCCGCGCCGATCCAACATGATCCGATGATGCGCGACAAGCGCGCGATGGATTGCGAGACGGAGAATCTTCAATCATGAATACTTACGCCGAACTGCAGCAGCGGTTCCACCGGTTGAGACAGGAGATGGAAAGCGCACGGCTGCGCGAGATGCAGCGCTTTCTCAGCGAACTGGTCGAATTGCTCGACAAGAACGGCGTGAGCCTGAGCGATCTCATCGCCTATCGCACGGCCAGCGGGCGGCGCGCGAGGCAAGCCATCAAGCCGAAATATCTGAATCCCGCCACGGGACAGACGTGGACCGGCCGCGGCCGCGAGCCGAAATGGATTCGCGGCAAGGATCGCAACGAATTCCTGATCGATCGAACGGAAGAATACGAGTCCTGACGCGCAGGCATCGCGTGCGCGCCGACGGCGCGGTGCCGGCTCGACGGGAGCGGACGGCTCATGATTCCGTCGCTTCGAGTACGCCCTGCGCGTTGCGCAGGCTGGCCTCCTGCGCTCGACGCTCATCCTGCTCCATGCGGGCCAGCAGGATATGCCTGGCCTTGACGACCTGGGCGCCCATCAAGGTCGAGGCGCCGTCGACGTCGCGTCTCGCGATCGCTTCGATCAGGTGCTTGTGATCATTGACTTCTCCGGCGAAGCGCTCGGGGCCGTAGTCGAAGCGATGCCAGAGCGCCGCCACGAGAAGCCAGTGGCGCTCGAGGATCGCAACTGCATCGGGATTGCCGGCGATCGCGTGGATTTTCGTGTGGAACTCGCGGTTGATCGGCAAGGCCCCGGCGTAGTCTTCGCAAGCGACGCATGCCTCGAAGCGTGCTTCGATTTCACGAAGGGCGGCAATGTCCGCGCGCGTCGCGCGCGTGACCATCTTTCGGACCAGCGCGACTTCCAGCGCGCCGCGGATGTCGAAAAGGTTGTCGACGAACTCGCGGTCGACTTTTCGGATATGGGCGCCGCGATTGGGCTCGATCGTCACGAGCCCCTCGCCGTGCAAGACGCGCAGGGCTTCGCGAATGGGCATCTGACTGACCCCGTATCGCTCGGCCAGCTTGGCGATCGTGACGCGTGAACCGAACGGCAGGGCGCCAGTAACGATGTCGCCGCGAATCCTTTGCTCTACGTTCTGAATTTGAACCACGATTCGCTCCATTGACATCGCTATCCGGCTGAGTCTCGACGACGTCGGCCGTGGTTGACCCGTTTGACGCGGGCGCACGAGCACGCGTTGCTTCAGCGGCGACGTGCTGCTCGACTCGTTTCCCTAGCGTACCCCTTTGCGGGCGCTATCCATAGCCGGCCGGCGCATCGCGAACCCGAGCGGTTCCCGACTCGGATCATACAGATACAGACCGTCGAACCGATAAAGGGGCGGATGGCTCGACATGTCGTCGCATGGGGATCCCGCGTGCAAATCGATTGTCATCCCAAAAATAAGATCAAATTTGCATGGTTAACCATAGTTTAACCGAGATAATTTGTTGAAATATGATCACATCCATCGTGCCACTCCCACATTGCGGGTGGGGTGACGACCGTCGACGTACGGGCCGAGGTCCTGCCGGTGCGTGCTGTGGCGTCGGCGGGTGCTGCTGCACGGACGTAGCCCGCCGTGTCCGCATGCGCAAACAACGCGCCGGTGATCACGGTTTGCTATCGGCCACTCATTTGTCTATCGAAGGCTCCAATGTCATCTCGTCCGAACATAGTCCTGATTCATTGTCACGATCTCGGCCGCTGGCTTTCTTGCTATGGCTTAAAGACGGTCCCCAGTCCCCGACTCCAGGCGTTCGCCGACCGGGCCGTCGTGTTCGAGCAAGCTTTCTCGACCGCGCCGCTCTGCTCCCCGGCGCGCGGCTCGCTGTTCACCGGACTGTCGCCGCATCGCCATGGCCTGCTTGGCTTGGCGCATCATGCGTGGCGCTACAGGGAGGACGTCGCGACGCTGCCGGAACTGCTCGGGCCGCTCGGCTACGACACCGCACTGATCGGTTTGCAGCATGAAAACGTGGATTCGTCCGTCCTCGGCTTTGGCGAAGTCGGCGGCGTGGGATTTCTTCCGCGCGCGTGGCAGGTGGTCGAAGCCGCCGACGCGTGGTTGAAGCAACGCGCCTCGGGCGCCGGCGTGGCCTCCCCGTTCTTTCTGACGGTCGGCATGTGGGAGGTGCATCGCCCGTGGCCGGTCGAGGATTACGTGTTCGCGGATCCCGCATGCGTCGAGGTGCCCCCCTACCTGCCCGACAATGCGGATACGCGCGAAGATATCGCCGCATTCTATGGATCGATACGGCAGATGGATGATGCGGTCGGACATCTGTTGAACCGCATCGACGCGCATTTCGATTCTGCCGACACCCTCGTCGTGTTCACCACGGATCATGGCGCTGCGTTTCCGCGTGCGAAGGGAACGCTGTATGACCCCGGCACGGGCGTCGCGCTGATTGTCCGCCCGCCGCGCGCCTGGGGCGTCGCGCCGTCCCGGCGCAGCGAACTCGTATCGCACCTCGATATCGTGCCGACCTGCCTGGAGATCGCCGGCATGTCGACCGACGACTGCGCGCCTCGCTTCGAGGGCGCGTCTCTCGTGCCGCTTCTGAAGCAAACGAAGGCTGGTGTCGTTCCGGGCGAGCGGTTGCTGTTCACGCAAAAGAACTTCCACGACAGTTACGACCCGATGCGGGCGGTTCGAAGCGATCGTTACAAGTACATCCGGAATTTTGTCGACGGCCCGAAGCTGAAGCTCTCGCTCGACCTCGAGAACAGTCCGACCCGGCGCGGATTCGGCGACGCCCACCTCGACGAGCGGCCGGCGGAGGAACTGTATGACCTGCTGGTCGACCCTTGGGAAACCTGCAATGTGGCGGCCGACCCGGCGTACGAACGCGTGCGTATTCACTATTTCACCAAGCTGGCCGAATGGATGGTCGCGACGAACGATCCGCTGTTGCTTGGGCCGATAGAGCCGGCACCTGCGCGTACCCGTCAGACCGATGCGCTGCCCAGGCTCCGGGACATCAAGTCCGCCGAATAGCGGATTCGATTCAGATACACCTTATCGAGATGGCCATCACGAGGAGAACGCTGAATGGCAACGGTCAGTCAAGCACGGGCGATCCCGCAAACCGCCGTCTACCTGTTCGGGGCGCTGGCCGAGCTGCTGTTCGGTTACGACACCGGCGTGATCGGGGTCGCGCTGCTGTTCATGAAGCAGGAACTGGCGCTGACGCCCATGCTCCAGGGTTTCGTCGTCAGCTCCCTGCTGCTGGGGGCGGCCATCGGTGTGGGTGTTGCGGGGAAGCTGGCCGACCTGTCGGGACGCCGGCCCATGATCTTTGCCACCGGGATCGTGTTCGCCATCGGCGGGCTGGCGGCTTACTTCTCTCCGGGCGTTCCGATGCTCGTTGCGTCGCGGTTCGTGATGGGAATCGGGGTAGGGGCCAGTGCGTCCGTCGTGTCGGTCTATCTGGTCGAGCTTGCCCCTGCGAAGCACCGAGGCTCGATCGGGGCACTGGGGCAACTGATGCTCGTGCTCGGGATTCTGATGGCCTACGTCGTGGGATACGTGTTGGCCGCCGACAAGGCATGGCGACTGATGCTGGGTATTTCGAGCATCCCCGCACTGGTTCTGAGCGCCGGCGTTCTGTTCCTTCCGGAGACGCCCCGCTGGCTCGTGCTGCATGGCCGGGCGAGAGAGGCGGGCAACGTATTGCATCGCCTCGGCCGCGGGGCGGGCGCCGCGCGGGAGCTTGACGAGATCGTGTCCGGGCTGAAGCACAGCCTGCCCGCTTCGAATGCCGGCTCGACCCTGCGTGCGCTGCTCGACGTCAGGCTGAGGCGCGCGTTGATCGGGGCAGTCGGCCTTGCCGTCCTGGTTCAGCTGATCGGCGTCAATTCGATCATCTACTACACGCCCTCGACGCTCGTGCGTGCGGGGTTCGGCGATACGGCGGCCGTGACCGCGAATCTGGCGATCGGCGCGGCGAACGTGGTGTTTACGCTGCTCGGCATCGCCGTGGTCGACAACGGGCGCAACGCTCACGCTGCTTTGCATGGTGGTGTTCCTTGCATCGTTTGCCGCGACCTGGGGCGTTTGTGTGCGGGTGGTCATTTCCGAGCTGTTTCCTGCCGCCATTCGCGGTGGTGCGACGGGGCTGGTGCTGGTGCTCAACTGGATCGCGAACTTCGTCGTGAGCCAGATTTTTCCGGTGGTGGCGGAACGCAGCGCAGCACTTTCGTTCCTGTTCTTCGGCCTCGTCTGCGGCTTCGCGTGGTACTTCGTCCGGCAGCATCTGCCGGAAACGGGCGCCCGTTCACTGGAGAACGTATGACGAACGCGGGAAGAAAGTCGGGTTGCTGCGTGCCTGCCGCGCATGAGACGTCGAGCCCCGCGCACGCCGGGCGTCCGGCGCCGGACTGGGCGGGTACCGGAACTCACGGCGTCGAACAAGCCTGGATTGCAAGGGGGCGGTTCATGATGGGCGACCTGCATCGCGACGGTTA
>NZ_JAAGNW010000011.1:30672-37561 GCF_010645215.1 Burkholderia multivorans
CCTTACTCGATCGATGCAACGGCCGTGACGGTTGCCGATTTCGCGAGCTTCATCGCGGCAACCGGATACGTTACCGATGCCGAACGTTGCGGAAATTCCGCCGTCTTTCATACGGCGATCCGCGCGGAGCCCGAAGATATCCTGGGAATACCGCAGGCGGTGCCATGGTGGCGTTTCGTTTCGGGAGCCGACTGGCGGCATCCTGGCGGTCGACACTCGGACGCATTCGAGCATCCTGATCACCCTGTCACCCACGTATCGTGGGGAGACGCGGCCGCCTATTGCCTATGGGTCGGCCGGCGCCTTCCCACGGAAGCCGAGTGGGAGTATGCGAGCCGGGGCGGGCTCGCGCATGCGCGATTTCCCTGGGGCGACGCACTGCCCGATGACGGCAAAGGCTTGTGCAACGTGTGGCAAGGGGATTTCCCGGACCGCAGCAGTCGCACCGACGGCAGTGTGACGACGGTGCCGGCCAGGTCTTACGAGCCAAACGGCTATGGCCTGTGGCAAACCATCGGCAACGTCTGGGAATGGTGTGCCGACTGGTTCTCGCGCACCTACTACGACACATCGCCCCAGCTCGATCCGAGCGGCCCGGCAAGCGGCTGTACCAAGGTCATGAGGGGTGGGTCGTACCTCTGTCACCGGAGCTACTGCTACCGGTATCGCAATTCCGCGCGTTCGTCGAACACGGTGGACGCATCGACGGCGCATATCGGCTTTCGCACGGCAGGGGCAGGCCGGTGACTGCCGGCGTTGCCTGACCGATATCGATTCGAGGATATGCCGTAGGCGTCTCGAATTAATTTCGTATTACTGATGATTTGAGTTTTCTGTCGTGACGGAAGGCCTGGGGTTGGACTTGAAAAGCGGTTATGCCCGGCATCGAGCGGTTGCTTGCATGCGGAGGTAACCAGAAAACAGCGTGGAGGAGAAGATCATGAAGCTCCGCATCAATGCAATCGGATGCGCGTCGGTGCTATTGCCGGCCTGTGCGTGCGCGCAAAGCAGCGTGACGTTGTACGGTCTGGTGGATAACGGGATCGCGTATGCCAGCAACCAGACGACCTTGGGTTCGACGAGCAATGGGAAGCACAGTTTCCTGATGACGCCGGCCGTGTGGGACGGCAGCAAGTTCGGCTTGCTTGGAAAGGAGGATCTGGGAGGCGGGACGTCGGCGATCTTCAACCTGATGTCGCGATTCAACTCCGCCAACGGCAATGCGCAGTATGCCAATGCAATGTTCGGTCAGCAGGCCTATGTCGGATTGAGCAATGCGACCTTCGGGACCTTGACCCTCGGACGTCAGTTGACTTCGTACTTCCAGATGCTGTCGGCCTATTCGCCGATCGCATCGTATTCGGCCTTTTTTGGCGCCCATCCCGGGGATCTCGACAATCTCGACACCGACTACAAGACAAACAACACGATCGTCTACACGACGCCGGCCTTCCATGGCGTAACGGCGAGCGCTTCCTATGCGCTGGCGGGATTGCCGGGAGGCATCCATGCCGGCTCCAGCTGGAGCGCCGGGGTGCAGTACAAGCTCGGCGCCTTCGGTATCGCGACCGGCAGCGAGCGATTCAACAATGCGGCGCCGAGTACGGGAGCATGGAGCAGCGGATCGACGGCGCTGGCCGCCGGCGAGCAGGGCGTCTCCGCCGTAACCAACGGCTATCAGGGGGCTGCGGCGCAGCAGAGATTGGCTGTGACGGGCGGATACGCGTTTTCGCCGACGCTGAGTATTTCCCTGTCGTATTCCAATGTTCAGTATCTTCCCGGGGCGGATTCCCAGCTTAAAACCTTGTTCAAGTCGAAAGCGGTCTGGAATACGGTCGGCGCGGTGATGAGTTACCGTCCGACTCCGGCCTGGAGCTTCGCGGGAGGCTATAGCTACACGCGTGCGTCGGCAGCGAATGGGATCGCGAGCGGCGCGCAGTACAACCAGATCGCGATTTCCGCATACTATGCACTCTCGAAAGCGACCGGGCTGTACGAGATGCAAGCCTTCCAGCATGCGAGCGGCCAGACGCTCGGTACGGGCGCATCCAGCATCATCCCGGCGACGGCAACCATCGGAGACGGGTTCAACGCGTCTCCGTCGGCGGGGAGAAATCAGTTTGCGAGGGGGGCGGGGATCATTCACCGGTTCTGAGTTGAACATGCATGCCGACGCGAGCATGAAGCATGGAGCGCCATGAAAGTTGAAAACTCGGAACTCGGCATGCCGTGTCGTTCGAATGGCGCGACGGGCACGAATCGCCCGTGCGCCGCTCAGGCCGCGCGATCGCGCAGCAGGTATGCGACGATGCGTGCCGCCGCGTCCTCCGGGGTTTCATTCACGGTATCGATGCGCAGCTCGGGCTGCGCGGGCGGCTCATACGGCGAGTCGATCCCGGTGAAGTGCTTCAGTTCGCCGCGCCGCGCCTTCTTGTACAGACCCTTCGGGTCGCGCGCCTCGGCGATCGCGAGCGGCGCGTCGACGAATACCTCGACGAACGCATCGGCGCCGACGAGCGCGCGCGCCATGTCGCGCTCCGCGCGGAACGGCGAGATGAACGAGACGAGCGTGATCAGCCCCGCGTCGAGCATCAGCCGCGCGACCTCGGCGACGCGCCGGATGTTCTCGACGCGATCGGCCTCGGTGAAGCCGAGATCGCGGTTGAGCCCGTGCCGTACGTTGTCGCCGTCGAGCAGATAGGTGTGCTTGCCGAGCGCGTGCAACTGCTTCTCGACGAGGTTCGCGATAGTCGACTTGCCGGCACCCGACAATCCGGTCAGCCACACGATGCGCGGCGTCTGGGCCTTTTGCGCGGCGCGCGCGTCGCGGTCGACGTCGACCGCCTGCCAGTGCACGTTGTGCGCGCGGCGCAGCGCGAAGTGCAGCATCCCCGCGCCGACCGTGTCGTCGGTGAGGCGGTCGATCACGATGAAGCCGCCGGTGTGACGATTCTGCACGTACGGGTCGAACGCGACCGGCCGGTCGAAGCTCAGGTTGCACACGCCGATCTCGTTCAGCGCGAGCGTGCGCGCCGCGAGATGTTCGCGCGTGTTCACGTCGATCTTGTACTTCGGCGTCGCGCAGGTCGCGCCGACCGTCTGCGTGCCGAGTTTCACGAGATATGGCCAGCCGGGCAGCAGCGGCGCGTCGTGCATCCACACGAGCGTCGCCTCGAACTGGTCGGCCACCTCCGGCGGCGCGTCCGCGCGCGCGATCAGGTCGCCGCGGCTGATATCGATCTCGTCGGCGAGCGTCAGCGTCACGGCGTCGCCGGCGCATGCGAGGTCGGTCTCGCCGGCTTGCGCGATCACCGATGCGACCCGGCTCTCCTTGCCGGACGGCAGCACGCGCACGCGCTCGCCGACGCGGATCTCGCCCGACACGATGCTGCCCGCATAACCGCGGAAGTTCGCGTGCGGGCGATTGACCCACTGCACGGGCAGCCGGAACGGTTCGTCGCGCGTCACGCGCGCGGCGAGCGGCAGCGTGTCGAGATGCTGCATCAGCGTCAGGCCCGCGTACCACGGCATCCGCGCGCTCGGCGCGATCACGTTGTCGCCGCGCAGCGCCGACAGCGGGATGCTGACGATCTCCGCCAGCCCGAGCGTGGCCGCGAATGCGCGGTAGTCGGCGTCGATGCGCTCGAATACCGCGCGGTCGTAATCGACGAGATCCATCTTGTTGATTGCGAGCACCACGCGCTTGATGCCGATCAGCGCGACGAGGTGGCTGTGGCGGCGCGTCTGCGTGAGCACGCCCTTGCGCGCGTCGACCAGGATCACCGCGAGGTCGGCGGTCGACGCGCCGGTGATCATGTTGCGCGTGTACTGCTCGTGGCCCGGCGTGTCGGCGACGATGAACTTGCGGTGCGCGGTCGCGAAGAAGCGGTACGCGACGTCGATCGTGATCCCTTGTTCGCGTTCGGCCGACAGGCCGTCGACGAGCAGCGCGAAATCGAGCGCATCGCCGTGTGTGCCGACCTTCTTCGAATCGGCTTCGAGCTGGGCGAGCTGGTCGTCGAACAGCAGGTTGGATTCGTAGAGCAGGCGGCCGATCAGCGTGCTCTTGCCGTCGTCGACGCTGCCGCATGTGATGAAGCGCAGCAGGTCCATGGGTTGCGCGGCGTCGGCGGCCGGTGCGGCGACGTCGGGCGTGATGAGTGCGTGTGCCATCAGAAATATCCCTCCTGTTTCTTCTTTTCCATCGAACCGGCCGAATCGCTGTCGATCAGCCGCCCCTGGCGTTCGGAGGTGCGCGTTTCGCGCATCTCCTGCAGGATCTCGTCGAGCGAGGTCGCATCGCTTTCGATCGCGCCCGTCAGCGGATAACAGCCGAGCGTGCGAAAGCGCACTTTGCGCATGCGTGGCGCCTCGCCGGCGGCGAGCGGCAGGCGTTCGTCGTCGACCATGATCAGCGCGCCGTCGCGCTCGATGACGGGCCGCTCCTTCGCGAAGTAGAGCGGCACGATCGGGATGGCGTGCAGCCGGATGTACTGCCAGACGTCGAGTTCGGTCCAGTTGGAGATCGGGAACACACGCAGGCTTTCGCCCTTGCGCTTGCGCGCGTTGTACAGCGACCAAAGCTCGGGGCGCTGGCGTTTCGGATCCCAGCGGTGCTGTTCCGAGCGCAGCGATACGATGCGCTCCTTCGCGCGCGACTTCTCCTCGTCGCGGCGCGCGCCGCCGAATGCGGCATCGAAGCCGTAGTGATCGAGCGCCTGCTTGAGGCCCTGGGTCTTCCACACGTCGGTGTGCACGGCCGAACCGTGCGTGAACGGATTGATGTCGTTCGCGACGCCGTCGGGATTGATGTGCACGCGCAGGTCGAGGCCGAGGCGTTTGGCCGTCTCGTCGCGGAACGCGATCATCTCGCGGAATTTCCACGTCGTATCGACGTGCAGCAGCGGAAACGGCGGCTTCGCGGGGTAGAACGCCTTCAGCGCGAGATGGAGCATCACCGAGCTGTCCTTGCCGATCGAATACAGCATCACCGGGTTTTCGCTTTCCGCGACCACCTCGCGCATGATGTGGATGCTCTCGGCTTCCAGCCGCTCCAAGTGGGTCGCCATCGTTCGTCTCCTGGTTTCATGCCGGCGTCGCACGACATGTGCGGCGATGCGCATACGACGCCTACGGTAGCGAGCGGGACAGTGCCGCGCTTCGTCCGGGTGGACTACGGCCGGACGAAACGCGCGGCGGGATCTTTCCTTAGTCCACTCGGACGAAGCAGCGTGCGGCGCGCACGCTTAAGGTGAGCGCACGACCATCGGCGGAGACGACACATGACGGACGACGCACGCGCCATGCAATTGATGTCAGGCCAGACCTGGGCCGATTTCTGCGATTCCCTGAAACGCAGCGGACAGCAGATCCTGCGCGCCGAGGCGCCCGACGATCCGCTCACGCGGGCGGAAGGGTTCCGCTACCTGAGCCGGCTGATGCGCATCGCGCTGGAAATGCATGTCGAGTTCGCGGACGGCGCGTGGCCGGGCTTTTTCTCGCCGTCGCACGAAACCGCGAAGATCGGCGCCGACAACCCGGACAACCTGTACCAGTACGCGCGGCTCGACGGCCGCCGCGAATACCGCGTGACGGGGCGGCGCGGCACGGTCGCCTACCTGAGTTTCGGTACGCAGAAGGGCGGCTACGAGACCGACGGCAAAATGCTGCAGACGGGCTTTCTCGATGCGAAGCAGCTGGAGATCGCGCCGGACGGCAGCTTCGAGATCGTGCTGGCTGAAACGCCGCGCCCCGGCAACTGGCTGCGCATGGAGCCCGGCACGAACGCGCTGCTCGTGCGCCAGACCTTCCTCGACCGGCGCACCGAGACGCCCGCACAACTGAAGATCGAGCGCATCGGCGCGCAAGCGCACCCGGCGCCGCTCGATCCGGCCGCGCTGGAGGGCGGCCTCACGCGCGCCGCGCAGTTCGTCGAGCAGACCGCGCGACTGTTCGCGGACTGGGCCGCGAGCTACCGGTCGCACGTGAACGCGCTGCCGCCCGCCGATCAGGCGCTGTGCCAGTCGGTCGGCGGCGATCCGAACATCTACTACTACCACTCGTGCTGGTCACTCGCCGACGACGAGGCGCTCGTGATCGATGTCGATACGGTGCCCGACTGCGATTTCTGGAACGTGCAGCTCAACAACTACTGGATGGAGTCGCTCGACTACCGGTACTTCGACGTGTGCGTGAACAAGCACGGCGCGAAGCGGAACGCCGACGGCGGCGTGACGGTGGTCGTCGCCGCGTCGAGGCCGGGCGGCGCGAACTGGCTCGATACGGCCGGGCACCGCTGCGGCACGATCTGTTGGCGCTGGGTCGGCGCCGCGCATCCGGTGCATCCGCGTACGCGCGTCGTCAAGCTCGCGACGCTGAAGGAGGGCGCATGAGCGCGCCGCTCGACCCGATCCGCGCGCCGTTCGACGCCGACGCGCTGAGCGCCGAGGCCGTGTCGCGCACGGGCGGCCTCACGGTATTCGGCGACGGTCCGTATCGCGCGGCACTCGACGTGATGTGCGCGGCGCTGAACGACGAGGCGAACCTGTCCGCGCGCGGCGCGGCGATGATGCGCGAGAAGCTGGTCGGCCAGCTCGCGAACCGGCTCGTCGTCGAGGAATACTTCCGGCGCCATCCCGAGATCGCGGAGATTGCGATCGACGATCCGCTCGTGATCGTCGGCCTGCCGCGCACCGGCACGACGCTGCTGCAGCGCCTGCTGGCCGCCGATCCTCGCTTCCATTCGGCCGCGTGGTGGGAGGCGCGCTATCCGGCGCCGCTCACGGGGGAGACGCTCGACGCGCCGACCGGGCGCATCGCGCGTGCGGCGGCGGAGGTCGCGACGATGATCGACTGCATGCCGCAGATCCTGTCGATTCACCCGCTCGAT
>NZ_JAAGNW010000011.1:37571-39473 GCF_010645215.1 Burkholderia multivorans
GTTCGTGTGCGCGATGGATTCGTATGCGAACGTGCCGGGCTATACGGCGTGGCTGGATAAACAGGATCTCACGCCCGTCTATACCTACCTGAAGCGGATGCTGCAGTTCCTGCAATGGCAGAAGGAGCGGCGCGGCGTCGCGCCGGCCGAGCGCTGGCTGTTGAAGACGCCGCAGCATCTGCGTGCGCTCGATGTGCTGTGTCGCGTGTTCCCGCGCGCGCAGGTCGTGCTCACGCATCGCGATCCGGTACAGACGATCCCGTCGCTCGCGAGCTTCGCGCATACGCTGTGGCAGATGTACGCGGACGATCCGGACCCGCTCGTCGTCGGCGCGTGCTGGAACGCGGCGAGGGCGCGTGCGATCGGCGCGGCGATGACCGCGCGCGACGCGCTGCCCGCCGGGCGTTTCCTCGACATCCAGTTCGAGGACACCGTGTCGGATCCGCTCGGCGTGGCCGAGACCGTGTACCGCTTCGCCGGCATGCCGCTCGACGTGCCGCGGCGCGCGGAGATGACAGACTGGGTGGCGCGCAACGGTCGCGACAAGCGCGCCGCGCATGATTATTCGATCGCGCGCTTCGGCTTCACCGAGGCACAGCTCGCGCTCGACTTCGCCGCGTATCGCGCGCGGCACCTGAGGGCGGCCCGCTGACGGCGGCGCACGCGAGACGAACCAGAGTTGGGAGACAAATCATGTTGCTGAAAGACAAGATCGTTGTGATTTCCGGGATCGGGCCGGGGCTGGGCGTGAAGCTCGCCGTCGAGGCCGCGCGGGAGGGGGCGCGCGGCCTCGTGGTGGCGGCGCGCACTGCGGAGAAACCCGATGACGCTGAGGCGCGTATCGCCGCGCTCGGCGTCGACTGTGATGTGCTGAAGATGCGCACCGACATCGCCGACCGCGCGCAATGCCGGCAGCTTGCGACGCAGGCGATCGAGCGCTTTGGCCGGATCGACGCGCTCGTGAACAGTGCGTTCGCACACGGCACGTTTCCCGAACCGGTCGAAGAGGCCGACCTCGATGGTTGGCGCGAGGTATTCGACACCAATGTGTTCGGCACGATGGCGCTCACACAGGAAGTCGTACCGTATATGAAGCGGCAGCGGGGTGGCGCGATCGTGATGATCAACTCGCAGGCGACCCGCAAGCCGTTTGCAGGGGAATCCGGCTACGCTATATCGAAGGGCGCGATCGCGGTTGCGGCAAAATACCTGGCGCGCGAGTTGGGCGTGCATGGTATTCGCGCGAACAGCATCCATATAGGCTGGATGTGGGGCGTACCGACGCAGACCTACTTCCGGATGACCGCGGCCGAGCGCGGTGTGCCTGAGGCACAATTGATCGAATCGATCGCGTCGCATGTCGCGCTCGGGCGACTGCCGACCGACGACGACTGCGCGCGTGCGGCGCTGTTTCTCGTGTCCGACTATGCGTGCGCCGTGACGGGGGCGACGCTCGATGCGAACGGCGGCGATTTCATGCCTTGAAGAGGGAGTGGAGGAACATGCAGGACAAACATCCCGGACGACATTTCTTCGCGTTCAACGGCGATGCGGACGGCCTGTGCGCGCTTCAGCAGCTGCGGCTCGCGGAAGGCGGGCAGGGCACGCTCGTGACCGGCGTGAAGCGCGACATCCGGCTGCTCGAACGGGTCGAGGTGCGGGCCGGCGATCGCGTCACCGTGCTCGACGTATCGCACGACCAGAATCGCGACGCCTGCGCGCGGCTGCTGCGCGACGGCGTGACGGTCCGCTATTTCGATCATCACTTCGCGGGCGAACTGCCCGACGATCCGCATTTCGACGCGCATATCGACACGGCGGCCGAGGTTTGCACGAGCGCGCTCGTGAATCGCTATCTCGGCGGACGGTACGTGCGCTGGGCGATCGTCGCGGCGTACGGCG
>NZ_JAAGNW010000011.1:39483-41063 GCF_010645215.1 Burkholderia multivorans
GCATCGGCGATGCGGAGCGCTGCACGCTCGCGGAGCTGGGGCGCTACCTGAACTACAACGCGTACGGCGAATGCGTCGCCGATCTGCATTTCGATCCGGCGGTGCTCGCCGACGCGATGCTGCCCTGTGTCGATCCGCTCGAATTCGTGCGCGAAACTGCGGTGTTTGCCGCGCTGTGTGATGGCTACCGCGACGACATGGCGCGTGCATGCGCGCTCGCGCCGCTGCGCGAGGCGCCGGGCGCGACGGTGGTCCTGATGCCCGACCAGCCGTGGGCGCGGCGTGCGACAGGGATGCTCGCGAACGAGCGGATACGCAACGCACCGCATGCGGCGCTCGCGGTGTTGTCGCCGCGCGCGGAGGGCGGGTTCGTCGTCAGCGTACGTGTGCCCGGCGGCCGACCGCTCGGCGCCGACGCGTTTTGCCGGGGCTTCCCGACGGGCGGCGGGCGCAAGCGCGCGGGCGGTATCAACCACCTGCCGGAAAGCGAGCTGGATGCATTCGTCGCGCGTTTCGAGGCCGCGTTCCGGCTCGATTGAGGGGCCCTCGCGCGTCGCATGGGATCAGCCGGTCATGCCCGCGAGCGCGACCGGCACGTTGTGGCCGTAGCAGCGCGTCTCGACGCGCTCGGCGATGCGCCACCCGCGTACGGTGCGCTCGAACCGGTCGACGTACCAGAGTCCGAGAAACATCACCTGCGTTCCGCCGTCCGGCAGCGCGACCTCCATCGGATTGAAGCAGATCGTGCGGCCGTGCGCGGCCTCGCCGTCGAGCCGGATCGACAGGTTGCCGACCATGTGCTGGTAATGCGGAAACTGCGGCAGTACGGTGCACAGCCAAGCCTTCACGTCCGGATAGCGGCCGGCGATGCCACCCATTGCGCGATAGTCGATCATCGCGTCGGGCGTGAACACCATGTCGAGCGCGTCGAAGTCGCGCGTGTCGATCGCGGTGGCGTACGCGACGACCAACTCGTGGAGGTCGTGGTGATCGGAGAGGGTCTGCAGATCGGGCATCGGGAGCTTCCTTCGGTCAGGTGCTCTGACGGCGTGCCGCATGCAACGCTTCCGCGCGCTGCTTCACGTCGCGCGCGCACTGGTCGAAGCCTTGCTTCACCCATGCGCCGTGATTCTGCATGATGGTGTCAGCATGGATGCCGAGGAACTGGTCGGTCGTGTAGTAGCGGCAGCGCTCGGCGCCGTCGGCCTCGACGTACTGGTCGCGGCGCGCGGCATCCTTGTTGTCGTCGGTCGGGCGCTGCTCCCACGACAACAGGCGCTCGGATTCGCAGGCGACGAGGACTTCGCTCACGGAGATCACGGTGTCGGTGTCGGGAATCCGGACCTGCATGTGCACGAAATCGCCGAGGCGGCCGCTCGTGTCGAGACTGATGCAGAACGTATTCCATTCGCCGTAGCGGGGGAAGTCGGTCAGTACTTCCCAGACGACGGCGGCGGGGGCGTCGATGTCGACGGTGATGGAGGTGACGAGATTGGCTGGGTTGGTCATGGCGGCAGATCCGATGAGGTGCGGCGCACGCGGCCGCTGGGGTCGGGAACGTTCGCATCGACGCCGACTAC
>NZ_JAAGNW010000011.1:41139-46107 GCF_010645215.1 Burkholderia multivorans
ATCGAGCGTAGGCCGGCAGGCGCGGCGAAGAATCGTCGGAACGGACGAAGTCGAGTATGCCGGGTCAAGGCTGCTCAAGTTTTAGGCACTCGGCACGTTCCTTGCGTCTCTCTTTACAAAAAGGGTTGCCAAGGTCGGCCGACTAGTCCATAATTCAGTCCATCGATTCAACTGGAAAGCTAGAAATTCCTTTTGAATCAAGTAGATACAGCAGCATTGGGAGATTTGTCTCCCACTCCAAACAAGGGGAAGCCAAGCTTCCTTTTTTGTTTGGTGAGGCAAGATGGCCTCGGCATTCAATCTGAGAGTCGTTGCAGGCGGTTTCGATGCAGCGGTTCGTCAGTCCGCTTTTGGCGCGATAGCAAAGCGGTTATGCAGCGGCCTGCAAAGCCGTTTAGGCCGGTTCGACTCCGGCTCGCGCCTCCAGAACAAGCCCCGCTTCGGCGGGGCTTTTCTTTTTCTACCTCCCGGCCTTTATCACGATAAGAACGACGCCAAGCTGGGCGCAAGGTCCCTTATCTCCAGGAATCTCTCCAGCCCAGGGCCACCTCAGTGTGGACCGGTGGATCTGACCCGGTGCGAGTCGGTTCTGGGCGAAATGCCGCGCATACGAAGTTGTTCGGTCGAGCTTTGACAAGACTAACTAAAGGACCTATTATTTGGTCGCTCCGTTAGTCGGATGGGCATCGCAGACATCGCAGACATCGCAGACATCGCAGACAACGTATATCGACCCCGATAGGGCGAAGGTAAGAAGATGGAAAGTATTCTTGCGCGCACCTCGATTGGCATCAGCGAGCTCAAGGTCAATCCGACCGCAGCAATTGAGCAGGCAGATGGCCCTGTCGCAGTGCTTAACAGAAACAAGCCGGTGGCGTACCTGATCCCTGCTGCCGAATGGGAGGCGATTTGCGAGAGACTCGAAGATGTCGAGCTGGCGGAGATTGTGCGGGCGCGCCTCGGCCAGGAAGCCGTGAGCGTGAATCTTGAAGACCTATGAACTGACGTTTCTCGTCGACGCGCTTGATGAATGGAAGCGGCTCGACAAGACCGTTCGAGAGCAGTTTAAGAAGAAGCTGGCAGAAAGACTCAAAAACCCGCACGTGCCGTCCGCAAAATTGAGCGGTCTTGATAGCTGCTACAAAATCAAGCTGGTGGCATTGGGTTATCGGCTCGTCTATCAGGTCGACGACGCGGTTGTTATCGTGACCGTGATTGCCGTCGGCAAGCGGGAGCGGAGCGCTGCGTATGCCGCTGCGATAGCGAGATTGAAGTAACGGCGTGCTGTCCCGTGCGTTGATGGGACACAGGATCGGTATCGATCGAGAGGCGGCAACCGGCGAGGCTGTTCAGGCCGGTTTCCGGAAAAGCCCCGCTGCGGCGGGGCTTTGTTTTCTTCGGCGTCACTTATACGCCCCGCCCGCCAAGCCGACCCGCGAAGTGCGCTATGCTGGCCCCCGAGCCGGTAGCCGCAATCCACAGGAGTACGCAATGTTTCCCGCAGAAGTTCTCGCCGCCTATCTCGCGGCATGCATGGTCATCGTCATTTCGCCGGGGCCCGACAACATCCTCGCCTTGAGCCGCGGCCTGAGCCAGGGCGCGGCCGCCGCGGCCACCTCGTCGCTGGGCGCGGCCGTCGGCATCATGGTGCATACCGTGGCCGCCACGTTCGGCCTGACCCTGCTGCTGCAGACGAGCCCCTGGGCGTTCTGGGCCGTCAAGCTGATCGGCGCGGGCTACCTGATCTACCTCGGCATCAAGGCGTTGCGCTCGCGCGATCTGATCTCGATCCGCGCCACGGCTCGCCTGCCCTTGCCCACGGTCCTGCGCACGGGGATCCTGTCGAACGTGCTCAATCCGAAGCCGGGCCTGTTCGTGATCGCCTTCCTGCCGCAGTTCGTCAGCGCCGAGCGCGGCTCGGTGCAGGTGCAGATGCTCGTGTACGGCGCGATCTTCGCCGTCAGTACGTTCGTGGTGTTCACGCTGCTCGGTGCGTTCGCCGCGCGGCTGTCGAAATGGCTGCTCTCGCATCCGAAGGTCACGGCCCATCTCAATACCGCAGCGGGGATGACGCTGATCGGCGCGGGCCTCCTGGTCCTGTCGCTGCGCACCCGTACGGTGCGTTGAGGCGCTGACATCCCCGGAAAAGCAAAAGCCCCGCCGAGAGCGGGGCTTTTTCGTACCGGCCGTACCGCAGGCTCAGCGCCCGCGTTCCGCACATTCCACGAACACGCGGCACAGCGCCTCCATCCCGCGCGCATCCTCGTCGTCGAAGCGCGCGAGCAGCGGGCTGTCGACATCCCACACGCCGAGCAGGGTGCCGTCGGCGGCCACGAGCGGCACGACGATTTCCGATTGCGACGCCGAATCGCAGGCGATGTGGCCGGGGAACGCGTGCACGTCGCGCACGACCTGCGTCTCGCGCGACTGCGCGGCGGTGCCGCAGACGCCCTTGCCGAGCGGAATCCGCACGCAGGCCGGCTTGCCCTGGAACGGGCCGACCACCAGCTCCTTGCCGTCGTGGAAATAGAACCCCGCCCAGTTGAGGCCCTCGAGCGCGTGATACACGAGCGACGAGAAGTTGGCGGCGTTGGCGACGAGATCGGTCTCCGTCTCGAGCAGCGAACGCGCCTGCGCGACGAGTTCGGCGTAGAGCGCGGGCTTGGACGAGGGCAGGTTGTCAGGCAGTGCGAACATGAGTGATGACCGGAGTGGAAAAGGGCGCGGCATCGCGCGCACATG
Organism: Burkholderia multivorans; assembly: GCF_010645215.1. GTDB lineage: Bacteria > Pseudomonadota > Gammaproteobacteria > Burkholderiales > Burkholderiaceae > Burkholderia > Burkholderia multivorans_A. The sequence continues at coordinate 43,882 of NZ_JAAGNW010000011.1, forward strand.
GCTCGCAGTCTAAGCGAATTCCGCGCCGCGCGCGGCGGCCCGCGTCAATCGGGATCGAGCGCCGCGAACCGCTGCGCGAGGAAGTCGAGCAGCGCGCGCACCGACGGCAGCAGGCCGCGCCGCGAGGCGTACACCGCATGCACGATCTCGCGGCGCGGCGCCCAGCCGGGCAGGATCCGCTGCAGTGCGCCGCGCGCGAGCGCATCGCGCACCAGCAGCGTCGGCAGCTGTACGACGCCGACGCCGGCCACGGCGGCCGCGCGCAGCGCGGGCATGCCGCGCGTCACGAGCCGGGGCCGGTGCAGGATCGTCGCTCGCGCGCCGTCCGGGCCGAGCAGGGTCCAGGCGTGATCGTCCTGCGGCGTGCCGAGCGCGAGGCTCGGCAGGGTCGCGAGATCGGCCGGCACGCGCGGCGTACCGGCGCGCGCCAACAGGTCCGGGCTCGCGACCAGGCACTGGCCGCGCTCGGCCAGCGCGCGCAGCACCAGATCGCTGTCCTCGAGCGGCGGCGGCCGCACCCGGATCGCGACGTCGATTCCTTCGCCCACCACGTCCACGCGGCGATTGGTCTCTTCCAGATGGATCTCGACGTGCGGGCAGTGCGCCATGAATGCCGCGAGCATGTCACCTACCAGCGTGTCGAGCAGCGCCACCGGGCAGGTCACCCGCACGATGCCGCGCGGCTCCGCGTGCAGCAGCGCGATCGCCTCGTCGGCCGCGTCCGCCTCGACCAGCATCGCGCGGCAATGCGCGTAATAGGTCTGGCCGACGTCCGTCACCGCGAAGCGGCGCGTCGAGCGCTGGATCAGCCGCATCCCGACCCGTTCCTCGAGCAGCGCGATCCGGCGGCTCAGCTTCGATTTCGGCAGGTTGAGCGCCCGACCCGCCGGCGCGAAGCCGCCGTGGTCGACCACCTGCACGAAGTAGTAGAGGTCGTTCAGGTCTCGCGTCATTCATCGTTCACCAAATAGAACACTGCGTGTGATTATCGCAGGCTACCGCTTTCATCGTTCTGATTATATTGTTCTATTCATGGCGCGGGGCCTTCGCTCCGCCGGTGAACCCCACAGGAGAACCACATGAAGAAGATCGTCGGCGTGTACAGCGCTCCGCGTTCGCATTGGGTCGGAGATGGCTTCCCGGTGCGCTAGATGTTCAGTTACGACAGCCACGGTGCGCATCTGAGCCCGTTCCTGCTGCTCGACTACGCGGGGCCGGCGGAGTTTCCGCCGGGCACCCGTCGTCGCGGGGTCGGCCAGCATCCGCACCGCGGCTTCGAGACGGTGACCATCGTCTACGAGGGCGAGGTCGACCATCGCGACTCGACGGGCGCAGGCGGCCATATCGGGCCGGGCGACGTGCAGTGGATGACGGCGGCGGGCGGGATCCTGCACGAGGAGTTCCATTCGGAGCAGTTCACGCGGCAGGGCGGCACGCTCGAAATGGTGCAACTGTGGGTGAACTTGCCGGCGAAGGACAAGCTCGCTGCGCCCGGTTATCAAACCCTGCTCGACGTGCAGATTCCGTCGGTCGCGCTGCCGGACGAGGCCGGGCGGGTGCGCGTGATCGCGGGCGAGTTCGACGGGCATCGCGGCCCGGCCCGCACCCATACGCCGATGGACGTCTGGGACGTGCGCCTGAACCAGGGCGGCCGCGCGCGCTTCGAGATCGCTGAAGGTCGCACGCTCGCGCTCGTCGTGCTGCGCGGCACGGTGCTCGTCAACGGCGCGGAACTCGCGCGCGAGGCGCAGCTCGTGCAACTGGCGCGCGAGGGCGGCGGGGTCGAGATCGAGGCCAACAACGACGCGACGCTGCTGCTGCTGAGCGGCGAGCCGATCGACGAGCCGATCGTCGGCTACGGCCCGTTCGTGATGAACAGCGAGGCGGAAATCCGTCAGGCCGTCGACGATTTCAACAGCGGCCGGTTCGGGCGCATGCCTGCGTGAAAGTCGCCGGCCCCGCGTGTCGCGGGGCCGGCAACCGCGTTTCGGCCGCTCGGCGCGCGGGCCGTACGGGCTCGTCCGGCTGGCGCGCGCGGGACGTCGCGGCATAATGTGCGGCTCGGCGCCGCGATCCGTGCGGCGCGTGCCCAGGACTTTCTTCGCCATGAATGCCTCTGCCGTTTCGTCGTCCCATGTGTCCGCCCCCCTGCTCGAATGGCGCTGGAGGCCGTTCGCGGCGTTGTCGCCCGTCGAGGTCTACCAGATCCTGTCGGCTCGCAGCGAT
>NZ_JAAGNW010000011.1:46117-52935 GCF_010645215.1 Burkholderia multivorans
CATGCGGACTTCGATGCCTGGCACCTCGGTGCGCACGATGCAGCGGGGCAGTTGGCGGGCTATTTGAGGGTCTTGCTGCCGGATGCGGCGGAACCCGACATCCGGGTCGGCCGGGTGCTGACGACACAGGCGTTTCGGGGCATGGGTCTCGGCAACCGGCTGCTCGCCGAGGCGCTCGAACGGATTCGCGCGCAGTGGCCCGGCACGCCGATCAGCCTGCATGCGCAGGCGCATCTGCAGAAGTACTACGGTGCGTTCGGTTTCGCGCCCAGCTCCGAGGTGCACGACGAGGACGGCATCCCGCACGTGTGGATGCGGTCGGCCTGACGCGGTCGGCTTAGACGCGGTCGGCTAGAGACTGACGTAGGGCGCGGCGGCGCGCCCTACGCGCCGTCAATGCGGCGCGGCCGGCAGGGCGCCGCGTTGCGGGCGCGCGTCGCGCTCGTTGCGCAGGCGGCCGCGCGCCGACAGGCGCATCCAGTGGCGCAGCGCGATCAGCGCGCCGATCACGCTCATCATCGAGCCGGGATCCACAGCAGCAGGCCGCCGATCTGCTGGTCGCGCAACGGGCTCAGCCAGGTGAACGCGCGGCCGCAGATCGAATACACGGGATACAGCTCGTGCGGCGTGAAGAAGATCAGCGCGCCGAGCACGATCTGCGGCGGGATCGCCGCGACGATGACCAGGATCCGGCGGCCCGGCGCAAGCCGTGCAGGCGGCGCGGGCCGCGGATCGAGGACGAGCCACCAGAACAGCAGCCCGTCGATCACCATGCTCCAGTTCATCACGCGATAGAGCCGCCAGTCGAGCATCGCGATGAAGTTGCTCGGCGAGAGCAGCCAGAAATAGATCAGCCCGACGAACAGCACCACTGCGACGACCGGATTGAACACGATGTCGAGCGCGATCCGCACCGGCCTGAACGCGAGCGCGGGACCGACGAAGCGGCGTCGCCACGCGGCCGGGATCCCCGCGCGCAGCGCGGCGCCCGGATACGACAGCGCGATGAAGAACGGCCCCAGGTGGTGCAGCACGAGATGCTGCGCGCGGTGCATGAAGAACTCGTGTTCGAAGAAGTAGTCGAGCCGCGTGTGCAGCGCGACGTACAGCGCCGTGAGCCCTAGCCAGAACGAGAAGCGTCGCAGCGGCGAGACCTTCGCCTTGCGCGCGCCGCGGATGAACAGCACGGCCGCGACGAGGACCGCGATCACCACGGTCGGCGACGGCTCCCACGGTTCGAGCCAGTACAGGAGTTCCATCACGCGAGGCTTACTTGGTGGTCTGCGCGGGCGACTTCACGGCGAACGGCGTCTCGAGCTTCTCGCCGTCGGAGAACGTGAGGCGCAGGTGCACGGTGTCGCCCGGCTTGATCGCGTGCTTCGGCTCTTCGAGCATGAAGTGGTAGCCGCCCGGCGCGATGTCGACCTTGCCGCGCGCGGGGATCGTCAGCTTGTCGACCATCACCATCTGCTGGGTCGAGCCGTTCGAGACGGTCTGATGCAGCATCGTCATCCCGTATTCGGGGCTGTCGACCTCGACGAGATCGATCGGCTTGTCGCTGGTGTTGACGAGGGTCACGTAGCCGGCGGCGGGCAGCTTGTTCGGCAGCCAGCGCACCCAGGCGTTCTGCGCGCTGATCGCGTCGGTGCCGCCCGCGTAGGCGTGCAGGCTCAGCGACAGGGCGGCGAGCGCGGCGAGGGTCTTCAGTTTGGTCGACATGGCGGGGGCCTTTTCGGTGAGTGCCGTTTCAGGAACGGTTGACGATGATCCGGCGCAGATCGGTAGCGATCGCGGCGGGGGAATCCTGGTCGGTCGCGAGCAGGCGCGCGCGGCCCTGCGCATCGAACACGTAGACGGCCGAGCTGTGCGTGACTTCGTAGCCGCCGCGCGGATCGCGCTTCTCCATCTGGTAGGCGACGCGGTAGCGCTTCGCGAGCGATTCGATCTGGCGCTCGGTGCCGGTCAGGCCGTACGCGTGTTCCGCGTCGAACGCGGCCACGTAGTCGCGCATCGCCGCGGGCGTATCGCGCGCGGGATCGACCGAGACGAACAGGATCCGCACGTCGCGCGCGTCGGGGCCCAGCAGCGCGAGCACCTGCATCAGGCGCGCCATGGTTTCGGGGCAGACGTCCGGGCAGTGCGTGTAGCCGAAGTAGACGAGCGCGACCTGGCCGCGGAACGCGGCGGCGTCGATCGGCTGGCCGTTCTCGCCCGTCAGCGTGAAGGTGAGGTCGGGCAGGTGGCCCGTCACGTTCGCGAGCGTCCACGGCGCTTCGCGGGACGAACAGGCGGCCAGCGTCGCGGCGGCCAGCAGGCCGGCGAGGGCGAGGCGAACGGTGCGGACGACGCGGGTGCGGGCGGACAGGCGCCGCGCGGTTGGCTGAAACGGCATTCCAGGGCTCGGTCGAAGAATGGCGGGGACGGCGGCGATGCGCCGCTTTCCGGCGGTTGCGACTGTAACGCACTTTGATCGGGATCGTCCTTTCGAAACGCGTGCAAAGCGCCCGGCCGGGGCAAAATGTCGCATCGGCGCGCCCTTGCGGTGCGGGCGCGGCCGTGCGTTTTGCGCATGGCGGCCGTGAGGCGCGGTAAGATGCGCACATCTCCCGGTGGACCGCCCAGCGGTCATTCTTCCAGCGAATCGATGCAATCCGTCCCGGCTTCCTCCTCCCTGAGCGACACCGCTTTCTTCTTCGATTTCGACGGCACGCTCGTCGAACTGGCGCCCACGCCCGACAGCATTCACGTCCCGCCCACGCTTCCCGCGCTGCTCGACAGCCTGCGGCAGCGCGCGCACGGCGCGCTCGCGATCGTCTCGGGGCGCGCGATCGACAGCATCGACGCGTTCGTGCGGCTACCCGACCTGCCGGTCGCGGGCCTGCATGGCGCGGAACGGCGCGACGCGAACGGCGACGTGCAGCGGATCGGCTTCAACGACGCTCGCCTGCTGCGCCTCGAGCGCGAACTGGCCGCGTTCGTCGAGCGTCACGCGGGCATGCTGCTGGAGATCAAGGGCGCGGCGGTCGCGCTGCATTTCCGCAATGCGCCCGAACATGAAGTAGCGGCGCGGCGCGCGGCCGAGCGGCTGGTCGCCGAGTATGCGGACGCGTATGTGCTGCAACCGGGCAAGATGGTGTTCGAGATCAAGCCGAAGGGCGTCGACAAGGGCCGCGCGGTGACGGCGTTCCTCGCCGAGCCGCCGTTCGCGGGACGCACTCCGGTGTTCGCCGGCGACGACCTGACCGACGAGAAGGGCTTTGCCGCCGTCAACGCGGCGGGCGGGCTGTCGATCAAGGTGGGCGCGGGCGAGACCATGGCGCGCTGCCGTGTCGAGTCGGTCGACGCATTTCATGCGCTGCTCGCGCAGTGGCTGTCGACCGGCAGCGTGCGCGCATGAGCCGCCTCATCATCGTATCGAACCGTGTTGCGCCGATTTCCGAAGGCGAGCCGGCCGCGGGCGGGCTCGCGATCGGCGTGTACGACGCGCTCAAGGAAACGGGCGGCATGTGGTTCGGCTGGAGCGGCGACGTGGTCGCCTCGGGCGCGCCGCAGATCCACGTCGAGGAGCGCGGGCCGGTCACGTTCGCGACGATCGGGCTCGCGCGGCGCGATTACGAGCAGTACTACCGAGGCTTCTCGAACGCGACGCTGTGGCCCACGTTTCACTACCGCACCGATCTGATCCAGTACGACCGCCACGAATTCGAGGGCTACTGCCGGGTCAACATGTGGCTCGCGCAGCAGCTCGTGCCGCTGCTGCACGAAGACGACGTGATCTGGGTGCACGACTACCACCTGATCCCGTTCGCGCAGGCGCTGCGTGCGGCCGGCGTGAAGAACCGCATCGGCTTCTTCCTGCACATCCCGTTTCCGGCCGCGCAGGTGCTCGTCAACGTGCCGCCGCATCGGGCGCTCGTCGAGGCGCTGTGCGCGTTCGATCTGCTCGGCTTCCAGACCAGCTCCGATCTGCGCGCCTTCTGCGACTACAGCGAGCACGAGGCGGGCGGCACGGTCGAGCCGGGCGGGCGGGCCGTCACGGTGCGCGCGTTCGGCCGCACGTTCGGCGCCGGCGCCTATCCGATCGGCGTCTATCCCGACGAGATCGCCGCGCTCGCGCAGGCGGGCCAGAGCGGCAAGGCGGTGCGCACGCTCGCGACCTCGCTGCGCGGCCGGCAGCTCGTGATGAGCGTCGATCGGCTCGATTATTCGAAGGGGCTCGTCGAGCGCTTCCGCGCCTTCGAGAAGCTGCTCGAACACGAGGCTGCTTACCGCAACCACGTGTCGTTCCTGCAGATCGCGCCGTCGACGCGCGCGGACCTGCGCGCCTACCAGGACATCCGGCTGCAGCTCGAGGCGGAATCGGGGCGCATCAACGGGCGCTTCGCGGAACTCGACTGGGCGCCGATCCTGTATATCCACCGGCAGTACGAGCGCCAGCTGCTGGCCGCGCTGTACCGGCTCGCGCGCGTCGGCTACGTGACGCCGCTGCGCGACGGGATGAACCTGGTCGCGAAGGAATACGTGTCGGCGCAGGATCCCGAGGATCCGGGCGTGCTGGTGCTGTCGCGCTTCGCGGGCGCCGCGCACGAACTGACGGGCGCGCTGATCGTCAATCCGATCGACATCGGCGGGATGGCGGAAGCGCTGTCGCAGGCGCTGTCGATCCCGCTCGCCGAGCGGCGCGCGCGCTATGCGGACATGATCGCGCAGCTGCGCGAGAACAACGTATCGGTGTGGCGCGACCATTTCCTGACCGACCTGAAGTCGCGCCCGCGCGCCTGAACGGAGCCGGCCGGTTCGCCCAGGAAAAAAGCCGCGCAGCGTGATGCCGCGCGGCTTTTTCGCTGTGGGGCGGCGTGCGTCGCGCTCAGGCGACGCGTTCGCCGTCCGCGCCGTCGTTTTCGCCGTTGTCGTCGGGCGCGGGCAGGTGATGCTGTTTCGCGAGCAGGTCGCGGTACAGGCCGGGACGGTTGCGCAGGACTTCGGGGCTGCCGTCGTCGATCACCTTGCCGGTGCTCATCACGATGATCCGGTCGAAGTTGCGCAGCGTCGACAGCCGGTGCGCGATCGCGATCACGGTGCGGCCGACCATCAGGCGGTCGAGCGCGGCCTGGATCGCTTCCTCCGAGGCGCTGTCGAGCGCCGAGGTCGCCTCGTCGAGCAGCAGGATCGGCGCATCCTTGAGGATCGCGCGCGCGATCGCGATGCGCTGCCGCTGGCCGCCCGACAGCTTCACGCCGCGGTCGCCGACGATCGTGTCGTAGCCTTCCGGCATCGCTTCGATGAAGTCGGCGCAGCGCGCTTCGCGCGCGGCGGTGAGCACTTCCTCGCGGCTTGCGTCAGGGCGTCCGTACGCGATGTTCTCGTAGATCGAGCGATGGAACAGCGAGATGTCCTGCGGCACCAGCGCGATCGACTGGCGCAGGCTGTCCTGCGTGAGCGTGGCGAGATCCTGGCCGTCGATCCTGATCGCGCCGTGCTGCACGTCGTAGAAGCGCTGCAGCAGTGCGAGCACGGTCGACTTGCCGGCGCCCGACTTGCCGATCAGGCCGACCCGCTGGCCGGGCTCGATGTGCAGGTCGAAATGGTCGAGGATCGCCCGGCGCTTCGGATACGCGAACGTGACCCGCTCGAAATCGACGCGGCCGCCGCGCGGCGCGAGCAGGACGGCGTCGGAGCGGTCCGGCATGCCGTGCGGTTCGAGCAGGGTCCGGACGGCCTCCGAGAGGCGCGCGACGTGCTGCGTGACGTCGACGAGCGCGACCGCGAGGTCGCGCGTGCCGTGCAGGATCGTGAAGCCGAGCGAGCTGACGAGCACGATGTCGCCCGAGGTCGCCTGGCCGCGGTCCCACAGCCACAGCGCCCAGCCGAGCAGGCCGGCCGACAGCATCGCGGTGATCACCGCGTGCAGCAGCCGGAGCTTCTCGAGATACAGCAGGCTTTGCTGGCGCGCGTCCATTTCCGCCTTGACGGTCGCGCCGAAGCGTTTCTGCTCGCGCACCGTCATGCCGAACGCGCGCACGAGGCCCATGTTGCCGATCACGTCGACCAGCTCGCCGTCGACGGCCGCCGCCTTCGACGCGAAATTGTGATGGCGCACCGAGCCGCGGCCCGCGAGCTTGAACAGCACGATCGCGAGCACGGCCGAACAGCCGAGCAGGCCGAGCGCCATCATCGGATTGACGACGATGATCATCAGGATCGCGCCGATCACCGCGAGGCACGGCGGCAGCACGTTCCACGCCATGGTGTTCTCGGCGGTGTAGATGGCGTTCGAGGTCGCGGTGATCCGGCTCGCGAGCGTGCCCGGCTGCTTCTCCGCGTAGTAGGTCGGGGAGTGGCCGCTCAGGTACTGAAACAGATCGCGCCGCAGGTCGCCCGTCACCGCGACGAAGGTGTGCGCGGCAACCCAGCCGCCGACGCGCCACAGCAGGTTGTCGGCGGCGATCAGGCCGACCAGGAGCGCGAACGCGCCCCACAGCGGCCCCGGATGGTGGCGGCCGGCCGCGAGCACGTCGATCAGGTGCTTGATCGCGTATTGCGAGCCGAGCGCGCAGCCGACGGCCGCCAGCACGCTCCCGAGCACGATCATGTGCGCGACGGGATGCATCCTGATGTAGCGGAACAGGAAAGCGAGCGGACGGCTCGCGTAGCTCGAGAGCTTCGCGTTGTAGGCGTTGCGCTGGGCAGGGGTGAGAGCTTCCAAAATTGTGCGTGTGGTGAACCAGTGGTTGGACGCCGCGCGCCCACGGCCGACAGGCCGCGACACGGACGAAAGCCGGCATTGTAAACAAGCCCGTGCGCGATGCCGCGTCGAT
>NZ_JAAGNW010000011.1:52945-57672 GCF_010645215.1 Burkholderia multivorans
TCCACATCTTGCGATGGGCAGCCAGATTGCGGTGCAGCAACTCGGGCGCGGTCGCGGCGAAGGCAGGGCGACGGGCCTGCCGCGAGTGGGTCCACTCTAAATCTGTCTTTAAAATTAAAGGGTTGCAAAGTGTTGCGCCTTTGTAACAAAGTAAAGACTTTGAAATCTTGTGCGCCGCAGCGGAAAATTTTGCTGATAATGAGCGCCGGGTTGGCCCTCTGGAATTTTTACGGGATCCTGTCAACGAGGCGCGCGGTCGCGCGTTCTAAGCGGGGTGCCTCGCTGACCCAAGGCCAGCGCGCATTTCAGGCCGCGAACCGGTCCTTTCGTCTGACGTTCGCACGACACAACCGGTCGGGCAGGGCGCTCAACCCACAGCTGCATTTTTTGCCGATTTTTTAGGAGTTACGCACATGCGAATCGCTCAGATCGCTCCGTTGCACGAAGCGGTTCCCCCGAAGTTGTACGGTGGCACCGAACGCGTGGTGTCCTACCTGACCGAAGCGCTGGTCGAGGCGGGCCATGACGTCACGTTGTTCGCGAGCGGCGATTCGCAAACTTCGGCGAAGCTCGAGGCCGTGTGGCCGCAGGCGCTGCGCCTCGACCCGACGATCCGCGACGTGATGGCGCCGCACATGCTGCTGCTCGAGCAGGTGCGCCGTCGCGCGGACGAGTTCGACGTGCTGCACTTCCACATCGACTACTACCCGTTCCCGCTGTTCTCGCGTCAGCCGGTGCCGCACCTGACCACGCTGCACGGCCGTCTCGACCTGCCGGAACTGCAGCCGATCTTCAATACCTTCAGCGACGTGCCGGTCGTGTCGATCTCCGACAACCAGCGCATGCCGCTGCAACAGGCGAACTGGCTGTCGACCGTCTACCACGGCCTGCCGGAAAACCTGCTGAAGCCGCTGCCGAACGTGAAGCCGAGCTATCTCGCGTTCCTCGGCCGGATCTCGCCGGAGAAGCGCGTCGACACGGCGATCCGCATCGCCGCGCAGGCCGGCATGCCGATCAAGATCGCGGCCAAGCTCGACAAGGCCGACCGCGCCTACTACGAAGAGCAGATCAAGCCGCTGTTCGCGCTGCCGCACGTCGAATACATCGGCGAGATCAGCGAGTCCGAGAAGGCCGAGTTCCTCGGCAACGCGCACGCGCTGCTGTTCCCGATCGACTGGCCGGAGCCGTTCGGCCTCGTGCTGATCGAGGCGATGGCCTGCGGCACGCCGGTGATCGCGTTCAAGCGCGGCTCGGTGCCGGAAGTGATCGACAACGGCGTCTCGGGCTTCGTCGTCGAAGACGAACTGTCGGCCGTGGCGGCCGTCAAGCGTCTGCATACGCTGCCGCGCGAGCAGGTGCGCGCCGCATTCGAAGCACGCTTCTCGTCGAAGGTGATGGCGCAGAACTACGTCAAGGGCTACGAAGAGCTGCTGCGCCAGAAGCGCCGCACGGTCCTGCGCGAAGTCAACGCCGGCTGAACCGCCGCGCCTCGCGCGCCGCGACGCCCCGCACGGGTTGCCCGTGCGGGGCGTCGTGCATTTCACGGTCGGGATCTGTTGTATCCGCGCCGCGCGGGGCCGGGCGCAGCGCTGCAAACCCGTGATTTATAACGTAGATTCATCTGCGATACCGGTAATGTCCCTATAATGGCCGTGCCTTGAAATCCGGCCCCGGCCGCCCGTCGACAGGAGAGCAGTTTTGACGAGAACGAAAACCACGCGCGCGAACCCGGCCCCCGGCGCCGGCGTGATCTTCGCGTTGCGCGCCGTCGGTCTCGTGCTGCTCGCGCGCTGGTTGTTCTCGATGTCCCAGATGGGCTATCGCGCCTCGCTGTCGGCGATGGCGTCGTCGCCGTGGGCCTGCATCAACGTGGTCCTGATCTTCCTGCTGCTCGTGCTGCCCGGCGCGCAGGCGCGCGCCGAGCGGCCGTTGCATCCGCTGCCGCAATGGCTGCGCCAGGCGCTGCGGTTCTTCGCGCTGCTCGGCTTCGTGTTCGCGGTCTGGTCGGTCGGGGCCTTCGCCTGGGCGGTCGGCTGGCGGCGCGCGCTGCACGCGGTGACGGCCACCAACGGCTGGCTGGTCGCCGCGCCGGCGCTGTACGCGGCGGTCATCTGGGTGTGCCGGCCGCGGCCGCTGTGGCGGACCAACATCGCCGCGCGCCGTTTCGCGATCGGCCGCTATGCGGTGTCGCTCGCTGTGCTGACCCGCACCGTGATCGTCTGGATGGAAAGCCGCAAGGTGGGCCAGTACGATGCGCGCGAGCTGTCGGTGCGCTGGCCGGCCGGCACTGCGCCGCAGGCGGACGGGGCCGGAGCGGATGTGTCGGGCGCCGTTGCGTCGGGCGCCGCTGCGTCGGGCGCCGCTGCCGCACCGCGGCGTGCGCCGTGGGCGCGGCCGAAGCTCGAATTGCTGTGGGATTCGCCCGCGGCGGTCGGTCACAACCGCCAGATCGTGATGCGCGCACCGCTCGCGACCGAGGGCGACCGGGTCGCCGCGCGGGCGCTCGACGCATCCCTCAAGCAGGTCACCTGAACGGCGCGGGTTCGCCCGCCGGGAGAGGCTCCGATGATGATCCGATGGTTGCTGGCGGCCGTGCATCTGAGCGCGTTCGGCTTCGCGCTGGTCGGCATCGCAGGGCGCAGTGACGCGATGTGGGGCCTCGCCGCCCTGGTGCTGATCGCGACCGGCCTCGTGCGCGCGTTCGGCGGCTTCGAGAAGGGGGCTGCCTACTATATGCACGAACCGCTGTTCCATCTGAAGATGGGCGCGGTCGTGCTGATCCTGCTGCTCGAACTGATGCCGATGATCGGCCTGATCCGCTGGCGGATCGCGCTGCGCAAGCAGGCCGCGCCGGCGCTGGGCGCGGCGCGCGCTTACGCACGGATCGGCCATCTTCAGGCGGTGTTGATGATCGTCATCGTGTTCGCGGCGTCCGGCATGGCGCGCGGCATCGGGTTGTCGGGGTAGGCGCGGGGCGCGCCGATGCGGCGGGCTGACGTGGCGTCGAAGCGTCGGGCGGACGGGAGGGTGGGGCTGCTTGCGACCGGATCTGCCGCTCGCCACTCATGGCCCACTGTCCGAGGCTTGCCGCTCTAGCCCCACAGCCCAAGGTTCCACGCCCCAGGCTTCCCCGCTCAAGCTTCCGCGCTAGGGCTCCCCGCCCACGCCCCCTGCGGCCGCGCAATACCCGCCAGGGCGCTCAGCCCGCCGTTTCCGCCAGGCTGAACGATGCGACCGCATGACCCAGTTGCCGCCCCTGCGATTCGAGCGACTGCGACGCGGCCGTCGCCTGTTCGACGAGCGCCGCGTTCTGCTGCGTGACGGCGTCCATCTGCGTGAGCGCCACGCTGACCTGTTCGATGCCGCGCCGCTGCTGGTCCGACGCGGTCGCGATCTCGGCCATGATCGCGGTCACGCGCGCGACGGCCTCGGTGACGTCGCTCATGGTCCGGCCCGCGTCGCCCGCGATGGTCGCGCCGTTGCGGATCCGCTCGACCGAATTGGCGATCAGTTCCTTGATTTCCTTCGCGGCGCTCGACGAGCGCTGCGCAAGCGAACGCACCTCGCCCGCGACCACCGCGAAGCCGCGCCCTTCGTCGCCGGCGCGCGCGGCCTCGACCGCCGCATTGAGCGCGAGGATGTTGGTCTGGAACGCGATGCCCTCGATCAGGCCGGTAATCTCGGCGATCCGGCTCGCGCCGTCGCTGATGTCGCCCATCGCCGCGAGCACCTGATCGACCGCTTCGTGGCCGTTGCGCGCGACCTCGGACGCCTGCGTGGCGAGTGCGCTCGCCTGTTGCGCGTGCTCGGCGTTCTGCCTGACCGTCGAGGTCAGTTCCTCCATGCTCGCCGCAGTCTCCTGCAGCGAGGCCGCCTGCTCCTCGGTACGCGACGACAGGTCGAGGTTGCCCGCCGCAATTTCCTCCGAGCCGCTGCGGATGTGGTCCGCCGCGTCGCGCACCTGGCCGATCAGGCCGACGAGGCTCAGCCGCACCGCGCCCATCGACGCCAGCACGCTGCCGTCGGCCGCTGCGTCGGCGCCCGCGATCGGCCGCAGGTCGCCCTCGGCCACGCGGCGGGTCGCCGCGCTCAGCGCGGCCGGTTCCGCGCCGAGTTCGCGCAGCAGGCTGCGCGTGATCAGCCAGCCGGCCAGCAGCGCCGCGCCGAACGCGAGCGCGCAGCCCGCGAGCAGCACGAGGCGCTGGGTCCGCAGTGCGTCGGCCGCCGCGCTCACCACCTGCTCGCCGCGTCGCCGCGTGTAGTCGGAGTAGTCGTTGGTGGCCTTCACGAGCGCCGCGAGCAGCGGCCGGCATTCGTCGTTCATCTTGGTGATCGCGGCCTCGCGCTGCCCCGCCAGCGCCAGCTCGACGATCGCGAGGGCGACCGGACCGTAGTCGGCCTCGACGCGCGCGATCGCCGCCGCGCGGGCGCGCGCTTCGTCGTCGAGATCCGTCGCCTGCGCGAGCTTCGCGTTCAGGCGTTGCAGGTCGCGCTGCACCTCGGCGTGCGCGCGCGTGACGGCGGCCTTCTCCAGCGCGAGGTCGTCCGGCCGCGTCACGAGCACCAGGTTGCGCGCCGCGATCGCGCGTTCGTCCACCGCATTGCGGATTTCCTGCGCGAGCGCCGCGCGCGCGGCGACGCCGTCGACGTAGTCGGCGAAGCGACGATTGGCCGCAGTGAGCGCGCCGGCCGCGGCCAGCGCGAGCATCGCGGGCAGCGCGAGCCGG
>NZ_JAAGNW010000011.1:57690-62381 GCF_010645215.1 Burkholderia multivorans
CGACGTTCGATGGGCAGGGAACGAGCTGCTGAAAGGCCGCGCGCCGCGGGGCGCGCCGTCGGTCTGTCGCATCGGGACGGCACAGTGCTGCGGATTGCTGTCTCCGGACGAGTTTTCGGCTGCGCCGATCCTTTCTGAATACTGAAAATTGTTAGTGAACGTTAAATGGACGGTGAGGGGCGCGAAAGTGGCGGGGAGCGGCCTGCATGGGGCCGGATGGGACGGTGATGGCGGGAGATGGGGTGGGATCGCTGGCGCGGCGGGCCGGGGCGGCCCGCCGTTTGCGCGATGTCAAACGACGTTGTGTTCGACGATCGGCCGGCCGGCCAGCAGACGTTCGAAACCGAGCGCGGACAGGTCGAGCGAGGTGAAGCGGCCGTGCAGGATCAGCTCGGCGACGCCGCGTCCGGTAGCGGGGCCCTGTTGCAGGCCATGGCCGGAGAAGCCGTTCGCGAATACGCAATTGTCGAGGTCGGGGTGGCGGCCGATGATCGCGTTGTGATCGAACACGTTGTACTCGTAGTAGCCGGACCAGCTGCGCACGACGCGCAGCGCCTCGAACTGCGGCACGCGATGCGCGAGCGTCGGCCAGATCACGTCGTCGAACAGCGTGTGGTCGACTTCGTCGAGCGGCAGGTCGTCCGGGTCGCGCTCGGGCGACGGCGACGCGCCGCACAGGAACGACGCGCCCTCGGGCCGGAAGTACACGCCGTTCGGATCGATCACGAGCGGGCAGCGGGGCAGCACCGCCGGCGAGGTCACGTTGAAGATGCTGCGGCGGCGCGCGTAGACCGGCAGTTCGATGCCGAGCAGCTGGGCGATCGGGCGCGCCCACGCGCCCGCCGCGTTGACCATCACGTCGCAGTCGTGCGCGCCGCCGTCGGCGGTCAACACCTGGGTCACGCGCCGGCCGTCGCGCCGCACGCCGGTCACGTCGGCGGCCAGGTAGTGCGCGCCGAGCGCGCGCGCCTTGCGGCGCAGCGCCTGCACGAGCCCGTAGCCGTCGAACCAGCCTTCGCCGCTTTCGCCGTGCGTGCCGGCGGCGAGATCGTCGGTGTTGAGCCACGGGAAGGCGTCGTGCAGCGGCGCGCGCGGCAGGTAGCGGATCTGCGCGCCGAGCGCGGTCTGCAAGGCGTGGTTCGCGCGCAGTGTCGCCACGCCTGCGGGCGTCGCGAGGAACAGGTAGCCGCCTTCGTGCAGGTCGACCGAGGGCCGTTCGCCGTCGACCGCGAGCGTCTCGCCGAGCGCGCGCAGGAACGCGAGGCCTTACAGCGACATCTGCACCGACAGGGGCGTCGAGAACTGCTGGCGGATCGAGGCGGCCGACAGCGCCGACGAGGCGCGCGCATAAGTCGGATCGCGCTCGATCACGGTGACCTCGACGCGGGGATCGGCGTCGCGCAGGAAATAGGCGACCGCGCTGCCGATGACGCCGCCGCCGACGATTACGACTTTCGAATGCAAGGTGCTGTCTCCGTATCCAGGGCGGCGCCCGTCGAGTGCCGGGCGGCCGCGGCTGCGTGTCGTACTGGTTTTATATGGAACCAATTTACGCACGCCCTGGTACGGTCGTCTTGACGATCCGCCTCGCTTTTCATGCGGATTTCGGCACAGCCGGCGAGACGACGGCGCGCGGCCGGGCCCTGGTGGACCAGGCCGCGCGCGTCCGTCAGACGGTGGCGATCAGCGGATCGCTCGTGCTCGGGCGGCCCGTCTCGACGTGGCCCGCGAAGCGGCGCAGGAAGCCGAGCGGCGTGCCGTCGCTGACGCTCAGGTCATACCAGCCGTGGCTGCGGCGCAGGTCCCAGTAGTCGTCGAGGCGTTCGCCCGGCTGCAGCGTGTAGACGCGCGCCGCGCCGTTGCCGTAGGCATTGGCGACGGTCAGCTTGATCGGCGCGTGGCCGCGGTTCGACAGGCGCAGCGTGATGTTGCCGTTCGCGACGTCGTAGCCGTAGATCACCTCGGGCACCGCGCTGCGCGCGAGACCGGCCGCGGTGCTGCCGCGGAACTGGCACAGGAAGCCGTTCGGGCCGTACACGGTCAGGTCGTAGACGCTCAGCGTGAGCGCGGTGCTCCAGGCGTCGGACACGCGCCTGCCCGCCTCGGCCGTGTAGGCCCACGGGCCGTCGATCCGATTGCCCGCGCGCACCTGGAACGCGGCGCCCGCGCGGCCGGTGTTCGCGAACGTGAGCTTGAACTTGCCGGACGAACGCTCGATGCGGCCGTGCACGAACAGTTCGTAGGGCAGCGCGCGCGCCGGCCGCAGGCCCGCTCCTGCTTCGGCACCGACTGCACGAGCGGCGGCAGCGGGACGTAGCTCGGATGCGTGTTGCGGTCGGGCGGCGCGTAGCCGCTCGTGTCGGGCAGTTGCGGCCAGCTGTCGTCGGGGCTCGCGAAATTGAACGCGGCGGTCAGGTTGCCGCACACCGCGCGCCGCCACGGCGACACGTTGCCCGCGGGGATCGCGTACTGGTGGCCGGCGCGCGCCTCGATGAACTGCAGCAGCGAGGTGTGATCGAAGGTCTGCGAGCACAGCCAGCCGCCCTTGGTCCACGGCGACACCACCAGCATCGGCACGCGCGGCCCGAGGCCGTAGGGGCCGGCCATGTGGGTCGCGTCGCCGGGGAAGATCTCGTTGGTGGTCGCGACGGTCGACAGGCCGTTGTCGCGCGATTGCGGCGCGAACGGCGGCGGCACGTGGTCGAAGAAGCCGTCGTTCTCGTCGTAGGTGATGAAGAGCGCGGTCTTGCTCCACACCTCCGGGTTCGAGGTCAGCGCCTTCAGCACCTGCTCCACATACCACGCGCCGTAGTTCGCCGGCCAGTTCGGGTGCTCCGAATACGCTTCCGGCGCGCAGATCCACGACACCTGCGGCAGCGTGCCGTTCGTCACGTCCTGCTGCAGCACGTCGAACAGCGTGCCGCCCGCGCTGATGTTGGTGCCGGTGCGGGCCTTCTGATAGAGCGGGCTGCCGGCCTGCGCGTTGCGATACTGGTTGAAGTAGAGCAGCGAGTTGTCGCCGTAGTTGCCGATGTACGGGTTCGAGGTCCAGCCCCACGAGCCGGCCGCGTTCAGGCCGGTGCCGACGTCCTGGTAGATCTTCCACGACACGCCGGCCGCTTCCAGCACTTCCGGGTAGGTGGTCCAGCCGTAGCCCGCTTCCTCGTTGCCGAGCACCGGGCCGCCGCCCGCGCCGTCGTTGCCGACGTAGCCGGTCCACATGTAGTAGCGGTTCGGATCGGTCGAGCTGGGGATCGAGCAGTGATACGCGTCGCAGATCGTGAACGCATCGGCCAGCTGGTAGTGGAACGGGATGTCGCTGCGCTGCAGGTAGGCCATCGTCGTGGTGCCCTTGTTCGGCACCCACTGATCGTAGCGGCCGTGGTTCCAGGCCGCGTGCATGTCCTGCCAGCCGTGCGGCAGATCCTGCAGGAACTGCATGCCGAGATTGTCCGCGGTCGGGTGGAACGGCAGCACCTCGCCGAGCCCGCCCGGCTGATGGAACACCGACTGGCCCGACGGCAGCGTGAGCGGACGCGGATCGCCGAAACCGCGCACGCCGCGCAGCGTGCCGAAGTAGTGGTCGAACGAACGGTTCTCCTGCATCAGGATCACGATGTGCTCGATGTCGCGGATCGTGCCGGTGCGGCGGTTTGCCGGAATCGCGAGCGCGTCGCGAATGACCGGCGGAAACAGGTTGAGCGCGGCGGCGCCGGCGGTGCCGGCAGCGAGGCGCAGAAAGTCGCGGCGATTCTTGGTCGTCATGTGAGCTTTCCAGTGCGGGGAGTGGGCGGCTGCCCCTGTAGCAGCCGGGGAAACGAAGGGCGGCGCGCGGGTGCGTGACCGGTGCGGACGCCGGGCGCCGTCCGATGCCGCCGCGAGGATATCGGGGAAACAGTGTCATTCATATGAAGGGATCCAGAATGCCGTCTCAAGCTTTCGGAAACCTAACGAAACTTGCGGGTCGTCGTGGCGGGTGTGATGCGGGCAGGGCGCCGCGAACGAGGCGCGCGGCCGGGTAGTTCGGCAGTTTGGTTGCGCGCGCAACCGGATGACGGCGCGCCGGGGGATGGCGGCGGGTGTCGGCGGGGCCGTCGCGACGCCGCGCGCGGACGAAAAAAAACCACGCATCGCGTGGCGTCGCACCGCGTCGCGGGATCTCATTCGACGTCGGACACCCAGGCGCCGAACCACTCGCTCGGCCGCGCGATCTCGTCCTGCGCGGCGACGAGTTCCAGCTCGTAGCGGCGCGCGTCGTAGGTGGCCTTGACGACCGCGTGCACCGCGGCGAGCGTGTGTTCGAACGCGGCCCGCACGGTGTCGCCGCGCAGCCGGCGCGCGACGAACACCGCGCTCGTCAGGTCGCCGACGCCGACCGGGTGGCGCGGGAACGCATAGAGCGGGCGCTGCCCGATCCATGCCTCGGTTTCGGTCACGGCGAGCATGTTGAAACGGTCGGCGGGGCTATTGCGGTCGTGCAGGTGCTTGACGAGGATGATGCGCGGGCCGCGCCGGATGATCGCGCGGCACGCGTCGATCGCCTCGGCGACGGTTTCGATGCGCCGTCCGGCGAGCTTCTGCAGCTCGCCGTGATTGGGCGCCATGCCGTCGGCCAGCTCGGGCAATTCGTTGACGATGAATTCCTCGACGCCGGGCTCGGGGCGCACGCCGCCCGTCTGGCCCATCGCGGG
>NZ_JAAGNW010000011.1:62391-78783 GCF_010645215.1 Burkholderia multivorans
TTGACGACGCGCACGATGTCCACGGCCGCGCGCGCCTGCGCGGGCGAGCCCAGGAAGCCCGACAGGATGGCGTCGCAGCGCTTGAGCGCGGCGATCGCCGCGATGCCGTCGACGAGCTGCTCCATCTTCGCGGCGTCGATCGCGCTGCCGGCCCAGTGGCCGTACTGCATGTGATTGGACAACTGCACCGTGTTGAGCGGCCAGACATTGACGCCCAGCCGCTGCATCGGAAATACGGCGGCGCTGTTACCCGCGTGGCCGTATATGACGTGCGACTGAATGCTGAGGACGTTTTTCATGATGGGAGTTCGCCTGCACGCGGTTCAGGGTCTTTTGAACGATACAGGAGTTTCCGCGATTCGCGGAAACATCCGGTAATAGAGCGTTGCGGCGTCGTCAGGCAACGGAAAGTAAAATGACGGCCAATTCTGACGCGTGACGGCGCGCCCCGCGCCTGCCTCTTTTTCCGACTTCATATCGACGATGCCCGCTATTTCCAATCTGTGGTTCAGGCGGTTCGGCGCCGCGCTCGCCGCCGCGGCCTCCCTGTCTTGCGCCGCCGCGCCTGCCGCCACGGCGAGCGCGCCGACGGCCGGCGCGTCTGCCGCGCCCGCCGTGCCGGACGGCCCGGCGTACGGCGCGGAGCTGGAAGGGTTCGCCTATCCGGGCACGGTGCGCCACTATGCGTTCACGTCGCAGCGCGAGACGCTGCAGATGGCCTATCTCGACGTGCGCCCCGAGCATCCGAACGGCCGCACGGTCGTGCTGCTGCACGGCAAGAACTTCTGTGCGGGCACCTGGGAGGCGACGATCGACGTGCTCGAGAAAGCGGGCTATCGCGTGATCGCACCCGATCAGATCGGCTTTTGCAAGTCGTCGAAGCCCGAGCGTTATCAGTACAGCTTCCAGCAGCTCGCGCACAACACGCACGCGCTGCTCGAATCGATCGGCGTGAAGGAGGCGACGATCGTCGGCCATTCGACGGGCGGGATGCTCGCGGTGCGCTATGCGCTCATGTATCCGAAGGCGACCCAGCAGCTCGTGCTGGTCAATCCGATCGGGCTCGAGGACTGGAAGGCGCTCGGCGTGCCGCCGCTGTCGGTCGACTACTGGTATGCGCGCGAGTTGAAGACCACGGCGGACGGCATCCGCCGCTACGAGCAGGGCACCTATTACGCAGGCGAGTGGTCGCCCGCGTTCGAGCGCTGGGTGCAGATGCTGGCGGGCATGTATCGCGGCCCGGGGCGCGAGGCCGTGGCGTGGAATTCCGCGCTGATCTACGACATGATCCTCACGCAGCCGGTGGTCTACGAACTCGGCGCGCTGCGCGCGCCGACGCTTTTGCTGATCGGCGACAAGGATACGACCGCGATCGGCAAGGACGTTTCACCGCCCGACGTGCATGCGAAGCTCGGCCACTACCCCGAGCTGGCGAAACGCGCGCAACTGGCGATACCCGGCGCGACCCTCGTCGAATTCCCCGCACTCGGCCACGCGCCGCAGATCCAGGATCCCGCCACCTTCCACAAGGCGCTGCTCGACGGGCTCGCAGCGCTGAAACCTACCGCCACCGCGGCCCGCGCGCGCGGCGCGAGCGACTGAGCCTCGCGCGCGTGCTCGCGCCGGCCTAGGCGGCCGGGGCGGCGGCCAGTTCGTCGCGCACTTGCGCGGTGATTTCGTAGGAGCGCAGGCGCGCCGCGTGATCGTAGATCTGCGCGGCGACGATCAGTTCGTCCGCGCCGGTCTGCGCGATCAGCTGCTTCAGGCGCTCGCGCACCGTGTCGCGCGAGCCGATCGCCGCGAACGACAGCGCGTGCGCGACATTCGCGAGTTCCAGCTCGTTCGCGTCGAGCGTGTCGACGGGCGGCGGCAGCTGGCCCGGCGTGCCGCGCCGCAGGTTCAGGAACTGCTGCTGCAGCGACGTGAACAGCCGGCGCGCCTCGGCGTCGGTCTCGGCGGCGAACACATTGATTCCCACCATCGCATACGGCTTCGGCCAGGCCGCCGACGGACGGTACTGCGCGCGATACAGCTCGAGCGCGCGCATCAGGTAGTCCGGCGCGAAATGCGACGCGAACGCGAACGGCAGGCCGAGCATCGCGGCCAGCTGCGCGCTGAACAGGCTCGACCCGAGCAGCCAGAGCGGCACTTCCAGCCCCGCGCCGGGCACCGCGCGCACGCGCTGGCCCTCGACCGGCGTCGCGAAATAGCGCTGCAGTTCGACCACGTCGTCGGGGAAGGTGTCGGCGCTGCCGACGAGATCGCGCCGCAGCGCGCGCGCCGTGGTCTGGTCGGTGCCGGGCGCGCGGCCCAGCCCGAGGTCGATGCGGCCCGGATACAGCGACGCGAGCGTGCCGAACTGCTCGGCGATCACGAGCGGCGCGTGGTTCGGCAGCATGATGCCGCCGGACCCGACCCGGATCGTGCGCGTGCCGCCCGCGACGTGGCCGATCACGACCGAGGTGGCCGCGCTCGCGATGCCGGGCATGTTGTGGTGCTCGGCCAGCCAGTAACGCCGATAGCCCCAGCGCTCGGCGTGCTGCGCGAGGTCGAGCGTATGACGGAAGGCCTGGGCGGCATCGGTGCCGGCGGGAATCGGGGCGAGATCGAGTACGGAAAACGGAATCATCGGGCGGATCCGGAAGTAGGGCGAAGGGCAAGTCGCGCGAGGTCGGTTGATGCGTGCGCGCAACAGTTGCCGACGATTGTGCCAAAGCGTTCCGCATCGCGCAGACGCCGCCGAGATACCCCTGCGAGCGACAGGGGCGGACTGCGCGACAAAATGGCGCGCGTAACGATTTTGGCGATTGTTTGGCGCGCCGTTTTAATCATGCGAAATATGGCGAAATTTCCCGTAATTCGCGGCAACTCTTTCGGCCTATACAAAAAATCACAGAATTGCTTACGTAACCCACAGCAATCAGCCTGCAAACCGCTTACGCTAACAGACGCTATGTTGCGTGAAAATGGAGCGCATCTGCGGTGATTTTCTGTTTTTGCATCAATCCGTTTCCAGCGGACGGCAAGCGTTTCCGGCTGCGCGCTGCTAAAATTCGCGGCCTGTCCATATCGTGCCAACGGATTTCGCTTCCTCGTCCCCGGCTTCCCGCGATCATTGACGCGGGGCGGCCCGCAGGATGCCGACAGTTTGCCCGCCCGTCGCGCGGCGCATGCTGTCCGCTGGCTATAAGAGGAGTCGGGAATTTGTCCGAAATCGTCCCTGCCACATCGTCGCTGCCGCGTTTCGTCTGCCGTCCCGGCATCGGGAGGCGCGGCGCATGACCGTTCCGGTTTCCATCGTCGAAGGGTTGCTGCTGGCGCTGACCTTTGCCGCCTGCGGCTATGCGCTGTTCGCGGCGTTCGCGCCGGCGCCGCGCACGCCGCGCACGGACGCGCGCGACGGCTATGCGAGCGTCAGCGTGCTCAAGCCGCTGTGCGGCGCGGAGCCGCATCTGTACGAGAACCTGGCGAGCTTCTGCGAGCAGCGGCATCCGCGCTACCAGGTGCTGTTCGGCGTCGCGTCGGCGGCCGACCCCGCGGCGGCGGTGGTCAGGCGCCTGCAGGCCGACTATCCGGAGTGCGACATCGCGCTGGTGATCGATGCGCGCGTATACGGCAAGAACCTGAAGGTCAGCAACCTGATCAACCTCGCCGAACGTGCGAAGCACGACCGGATCGTGATCGCCGACAGCGACCTCGCGGTCGAGCCCGACTACCTGACGCGCGTGACCGCACCGCTCGCCGACGCGTCGGTCGGCGTCGTCACGTGTCTGTATCATGCGCGCAGCGTAGGCGGCTTCTGGACCCGGATCGGCGCGCAATTCGTCGACGCGTGGTTCGCGCCGTCGGTGCGCATCACGCATCTCGGCGGGTCGAGCCGCTTCGGTTTCGGCGCGACGCTCGCACTCACGCGCGACACGCTCGACCGGATCGGCGGCCTCAAGGTGCTCAAGGACGAGCTGGCCGACGATTACTGGCTGGCCGAACTGCCGCGCCAGTTCGGGCGGCGCACCGTGCTGTCCGAAGTGAATGTCGCGACCGACGTGGCCGAGCCGTCGTTCGTGCCGCTGTGGCTGCGCGAGACGCGCTGGCTGCGCACGATCCGTTCGCTGAATCCGGCGGGTTTCGCCTTCCTGTTCATCACCTTCACCGCGCCGTGGCTCGCGCTCGGCGCGCTGCTCGCCTGGCGCTGGGACGGCTCGTTCCTCGGCGTCGCGACGGCGGCGCTGGTCGCGGCGGGCACGCTCGGGCGGCTCACGCTGCACGCGCGCGGCGCGGCGAATGCGCGCGCGTTCTGGCGCGACCTGCCGCTGATTCCGGTGCGCGATACGCTGCTCGCGCTCGAGTGGCTGGTGGCCGCGTTCGGCACCCAGGTCGTGTGGCGCGGCGCGCGCATGACCGTGGTGGGCGGCGAGACGCGCACGACGATGATCGAGGGCGCCGACGCACGCCGCACGCCCTGATGGGAAGCGCGGGCGCCCGCGCGGCGGCCCGCACCATGTTATTGATCCATTGCATTCAACTGAACCGAATCTATGCAGGCTACCGGAGCATTCATGAAAACGCTGTTCTTGCAGGCCCCTTCGTATGACGGCTTCGACGGCGGAGCGGGCTCCCGCTACCAGGCCAAGCGCGAAATCCGTTCCTTCTGGTACCCGACCTGGCTCGCGCAGCCGGCCGCGCTGGTGCCGGGCAGCCGCGTCGTCGACGCGCCGGCCGACGGCCTGTCGGTCGAGGCGACGCTGAAGATCGCCAACGACTACGACCTCGTGATCATCCACACGAGCACGCCGTCGTTCCCGACCGACGCGCTGTTCGCGCAGGATCTCAAGAAGATGAAGCCGTCGATGCTGATCGGCATGGTGGGCGCGAAGGTGCAGGTCGATCCGCACAATTCGCTCACGGCCACCGACGCGATCGACTTCGTGTGCCGCGAGGAATTCGATTTCAGCTGCAAGGAAATCGCCGAAGGCCGGCCGCTCGCCGAGGTCAAGGGCGTGTCGTGGCGCGCCGAGGACGGCTCGATCGAGCACAACGAGACGCGTCCCGTGCTCGAGGACATGGATTCGCTGCCGTTCGTCGCGCCGGTCTACAAGCGCGACCTGAAGATCGACAACTACTTCATCGGCTACCTGAACTATCCGTACGTGTCGATCTACACGGGGCGCGGCTGCAAGTCGCGCTGCACTTTCTGCCTGTGGCCGCAGACGGTGAGCGGCCATCGCTACCGCGGGCGCTCGGTCGAGAACGTGCTCGAGGAAGTGAAGTGGATCCGCGACAACATGCCGGAAGTGAAGGAAGTCATGTTCGACGACGACACCTTCACCGACGACGCGCCGCGCGCCGAAGCGATCGCGCTCGGGCTGGGCAAGCTGGGCGTGACGTGGTCGTGCAACGCCAAGGCGAACGTGCCGTACAAGACGCTCAAGATCATGAAGGAAAACGGCCTGCGGCTCTTGCTGGTGGGCTTCGAATCGGGCGACGACCAGATTCTCGTGAACATCAAGAAGGGCGTGCGCACCGATTTCGCGCGCCGTTTCAGCGCGGACTGCAAGCAGCTGGGCATCAAGATCCACGGCACCTTCATTCTCGGTTTGCCGGGCGAGACGCAGGAGACCATCAAGAAGACGATCGCGTACGCGAAGGAGATCAATCCGCACACGATCCAGGTGTCGCTCGCTGCGCCGTATCCGGGCACGACGCTGTACAAGCAGGCCGTGGAGAACGGCTGGATGGAAGAGAACAAGACCATCAACCTGGTGAGCAAGGAAGGCGTGCAGCTTGCGGCGATCGGTTATCCGCACCTGTCGCGCGACGACATCTACCACCATCTCGAACAGTTCTACCGCGAGTTCTACTTCCGGCCGTCGAAGATCTGGGAGATCGTGCGCGAGATGCTGACGAGCTGGGAGATGATGAAGCGCCGCCTGCGCGAAGGCGTGGAGTTCTTCCGTTTCCTGCGCGCGCACGAGGCGTGATTCGTGACCGCGCGGGCGCTGATCTTCACGGCCGATGATTTTGGCCTGCACCCCCGGGTGAACGCGGCGGTCGAGCGCGCGCATCGCGACGGCGTGCTCACGGCCGCGAGCCTGATGGTCGGCGCGCCGGCCGCGCGCGACGCGGTCGAGCGTGCGCGGCGCCTGCCGTCGCTCGCGGTCGGCCTGCACCTGGTGCTCGCCGACGGCCCGGCCACGCTGCCGGCGCGCGAGATCCCGGCGCTGGTCGGGCCGGACGGCCGCTTCGGCGACGCGATGGCGAAGGATGGCTGCCGCTTCTTCTTCCTGCCGCGGGTGCGCGCGCAACTGCGCCGCGAGATCCGCGCGCAGTTCGAGGCGTTCGCGGCGACCGGGCTCGCGCTCGATCACGTGAACACCCACAAGCATTTCCATCTGCATCCGACCGTGCTGTCGATGCTCGTCGAGATCGGCCGCGCGTTCGGCATGAAGGCCGTGCGGCTGCCTTACGAGCCCGCGACACCGGCGTGGCTGAAGCCGTGGATCGGCCTCGTGCGCGCGCGTCTCGACCGCGCGGGCATCGCGCACAACGACTACGTGGTCGGGATCCGCGACACCGGGCGCATGGACGAGCGCGTGCTGCTCGACGCGCTGGCCGCCTTGCCGGCCGGCGTCGGCGAGATCTACTGCCACCCGGCGGAGGCGGGCGACGCGCCGATCACGCCGTCGATGCACGACTACCGGCCCGCCGACGAACTCGACGCGCTGTTGTCGCCGCGCGTCGCGGCCGCGCTGCAGGCGGCGGGCGTCGCGCGCGGCGGCTTCGCGGCCGTGTTCGGCGCGCCGCACCGGCGGGACGGCGCGGGCGCGCGCCGGACGGGAGCGCTGCCGTCATGAGCCAATGGCTGAAATGGCTGGGCTGGCCGCTCGGCATCGCGATCCTGCTCGCGCTCGTGCTGCGCGAGGGCGTCGGCGACGTCGGGCACGTGCTCGGCCAGGCCGGCTTCGCGCTGCTGTGGCTCGTGCCGTTCCATGCGGTGCCGCTGCTGCTCGACGCGTATGCGTGGAAGCTGCTGCTGGGCCGGCGCGCGCCGCTCATGTTCCTGTGGTGGATCGCGACCGTGCGCGAAGCGGTGAACCGCCTGCTGCCGGTGGTTGGCATCGGCGGCGAGATCGTCGGGATCCGGCTTGCGCGTTGGCGCATCGACGAGGCGAGCCGCGTGACCGCATCGGTGATCGTCGAGGTGCTGGTGACGGTCGTGGTGCAGTACGCGTTCGCGGCGCTCGGTCTCGTGCTGCTGCTCGCCACCACGCAGCGCGGCATCGGCGCGCAGACCATAGCGCTTGCGCTCGTGCTGTCGCTGCCGATCCCGGTGCTTGCGTTCATGCTGGTGCGGCGCGGCGGCGTGTTTCATGCGATCGAACGTTTCGCGGGGCGCATGCTCGGCGAATCGAACCGCCTGCTGCAGGGGATCGACGGGCGTCGTCTCGATGCCGACATCGACGCGCTGATGTCGCGCACGGGCCTGCTGTTCCGCGCGTTCTTCTGGCAACTGCTCGGCTATGCGGTGGGCGCGCTGGAGATCTACTGGGCGCTCGCGTTGCTCGGCCATCCCGTGTCGATCGGCGGCGCGCTCGCGATCGAGGCGATGACGCAGGCCGTGCGTCACGCGGCCTTCATGGTGCCGGGCGGACTCGGCGTGCAGGAAGCGACCGTGGTGCTGCTCGCGCAGATGTTCGGCGTCGATCGCGAGGCGGCGCTTTCGCTCGCGATCGTGAAGCGCGGTCGCGAAGTGGTGTTCGGCGCGCTGGCGCTGGGCTCGTGGCAGCTCGTCGAACTGGCGCGCACCGGCCTCCGCGCGCGGCGCGCGGCGCGCGCGGACGGGGCCGGGGAGCGGCCCGCCGTCGAGCGGTCCGAGCGGATTCTGTAGGCTGCCCATACCGCGCGTCCCGCCGCGCGCGGTATGCTGGCGGCTGGCTCACCCTTGGCGCTGCGCGCGCCGCGTCCCGATGATGATGGTCCGTTCCAGGCTGCTACCTGTCGCGCTGCTCGGCGTTGTGCTTACCCTGTCGGCGTGCGACGACCAGCAACGCGAGCAAACCGTGCAACGACTCAAGGATTTCTTCACCGCGATCAAGCCCGCGCCGCTGTTGCTGAAAGGGCTCAAGCCCGGCGTCTCGACCGAGGCGGAAGTGCGCGCGCAGATGGGGCGCCCCGAGACCGAGCGCGCGTTCACCGACGGCTCGAAGCGGCTCGAATACCCGCGCGGCCCGATGGGCAACGAAACCTACATGGTCGATCTCGATCGCGACGGCCATTTCATGGCCGCGATCCAGGTGCTGACGGCGGCCAATTTCGCGAAGATCCAGCCGGGCATGACGGAGGACGAGGTGCGGCGGCTGCTCGGCAAGCCGTGCGAGATCGCGCGCTATCCGCTCAAGCCCGAGATCGTGTGGAGCTGGCGCTGGTTAGAGGATGGCGTTAACCAGGACGCCTATTTCAATGCGCATTTCGGCCCGGACGGGCGCGTGTATACGACGTCCCGTTCGGATCTCCTGAAAGGGCGCTAGGGCGCGTCGCGGCTGAGACTGCATGAGCCGCGCGCGGCGATCGGGTGCCGGCGCGCGTGGCGGGAAGGCGTCCGCCGTGTCGCCTTTGCCGGACGTTGCGCGGGCTGCCCGAACCCTCCCTCCGGGACGTCGCGCAGCCCGCCGGGGCCTGCCGCGCAGCGGGCTTGACCGCTCGCTTGCCGGCGGTTCGCGTCCCGACCGCCGCGCTTGCGCGGATCAAGCCGCCTCCTACCCGCCCGAAGCTACCCGCCCTGCGCTATCCATCCGGGTCTATCGAAAAAGCGACTCGAAACGTGCAAAAACGCGGCGCACTGTCGCGGCGGAATGAACGGCGGCGTCCACGTTTTATCTCGATAAAACAGGCGTGTGGGCGGGCGGCATGCCGGTGCGCGGGCTTGCTGCGTCGCAACACGACGATATCCTGCCATTTGAATCGATATTTTTCGCTTGCGACCATCCGGATCGAATCGGTGCGGGCCGTGACGGCGTGCGCTGCTGCCAATCTTTGACGGAGACGCGCGATGCTTTACGGCTTTGGCCCGGTGATCTGGGCGGGTACCGTGCAGACGATCGAACTGTCGGTGCTGTCGCTCGTGACCGCGGTCGTGCTGGGCCTGCTCGGCGCGGTCGCGAAACTGTCGAGCAACCGGCTGCTGCGGGGGATCGCGACCGGCTACACGACGCTGATCCGCTCGGTGCCCGATCTGGTGCTGATGCTGCTGCTGTTCTACAGCATCCAGATCTGGCTGAACCAGCTGACCGACCTGCTGGGCTGGGATCAGATCGACATCGATCCGTTCGTGGCGGGCGTGCTCACGCTCGGCTTCATCTACGGCGCTTACTTCACCGAGACTTTTCGCGGCGCGTTCCTGTCGGTGCCGCGCGGCCAGCTGGAGGCGGGCAGCGCCTACGGGATGAGCGGGGCGCGGGTGTTTGCGCGGATCATGTTCCCGCAGATGATGCGCTTCGCGCTGCCGGGCATCGGCAACAACTGGCAGGTGCTCGTGAAGGCGACCGCGCTGGTGTCGATCATCGGGCTCGCCGACGTCGTGAAGGCGGCGCAGGACGCGGGCAAGAGCACCTTCAATATGTTCTTCTTCATTCTTGTCGCGGCGCTCATCTATCTCGCGATCACGACGGTGTCGAACCTCGTGCTGCGCCAGCTGGAAAAGCGCTATTCCCTTGGTGTCAGGCACGCAGAACTATGATCGAGATTCTCCAGGAATTCGGGCGCGCGTTTCTCTACTGGGACGGCCAGCGCATGTCGGGGCTGGCGGTCACGCTGTGGCTGCTGGTCGCGTCGCTGGCGTTGGGCTTCGTGTGCGCGGTGCCGCTTGCGGTGGCGCGGGTGTCGAAGCGGCGCTGGCTGTCGACGCCGGTGCGCTTCTACACCTATCTGTTTCGCGGCACGCCGCTGTACGTGCAGTTGCTGCTGCTGTACACGGGCGTCTACAGCCTGGAATTCGTGCGCTCGCACTCGCTGCTCGACGCGTTCTTCCGCAGCGGTTTCAACTGCGCGATCCTGGCGTTCGCGCTGAACACCTGCGCGTACACGACGGAGATTTTCGCGGGCGCGATCCGCGCGATTCCGCACGGCGAGGTGGAGGCGGCGCGGGCCTACGGGATGCGGCCGTTCACGATGTACTGGCGGGTGATCCTGCCCTCGTCGCTGCGGCGCGCGCTGCCGCTGTACAGCAACGAAGTGATCCTGATGCTGCACGCGACGACGGTGGCGTTCACGGCGACCGTGCCCGATATCCTGAAGGTGGCGCGCGACGCGAATTCGGCGACCTACATGGCGTTCCAGTCGTTCGGGCTCGCCGCGCTGATCTATCTTGCGGTATCGTTCGCACTCGTCGCGGCGTTCCGCCGTGCGGAGCGCCACTGGCTCGCGTACCTCGCGGCCGGCCGTCATTGATTTCACAACCGGGAGAGCCAGTTGGCAGAGACCACGCACACGAGCCCCGCCTGCAAGCTGGCGGCGCAGGACATCCACAAGCGCTACGGCGACAACGAAGTGCTGAAGGGCGTGTCGCTGAACGCGAAGGCGGGCGACGTGATCAGCATCATCGGCGCGAGCGGCTCGGGCAAGAGCACGTTCCTGCGCTGCATCAACTTCCTCGAGCGGCCGAATGCGGGGCAGATCATCGTCGACGGCGAGACGGTGCGGACGCGGGCGGACAGGGCGGGCAACCTGGAGGTGGCCGACCACAAGCAGCTGCAGCGGATCCGCACGAAGCTGGCGATGGTGTTCCAGCACTTCAATCTGTGGGCGCACATGAACGTGCTCGAGAACGTGATGGAAGCGCCGGTGCACGTGCTGGGCTTGTCGAAGCGGGAAGCCGAGGAGCGTGCGCGCGAGTACCTGGAGAAAGTGGGGCTGGCGCCGCGTGTCGAGAAGCAGTATCCGTCGCATTTGTCGGGAGGCCAGCAGCAGCGGGTGGCGATCGCGCGGGCGCTGGCGATGCATCCGGACGTGATGCTGTTCGACGAGCCGACCTCGGCGCTCGATCCGGAGCTGGTGGGTGAGGTGCTGAAGGTGATGCAGAAGCTGGCCGAGGAAGGGCGGACGATGATCGTCGTCACGCACGAGATGGGCTTCGCGCGCAACGTGTCGAATCATGTGATGTTTCTGCACCAGGGGCGGACCGAGGAAGAGGGCGATCCGGTCGAGGTGCTGGCGCGGCCGACGAGCGAGCGCCTGAAGCAGTTCCTGTCGGGCAGCCTGAAGTAACGGGGCGGTCGGGCGGGTGGGGATCACGGTGACACGTTCGGTGGGGAGTGCGCGCACGACGCAGGTGGTGATCGTTGCGTTGCAGCCGGTGTCGATGTCGGGGGTAGGCCCGATCGTCGACGCATTGAATCTGGCGAACGAGATCGACGGGCGGCTGCTGTACCGGTGGCAGGTGTGCTCGTGGGATGGGCGCGCGGTGCCGCTGGCGGGCGGGGCGCAATGGCAGGCCGATGCGGCGTTCAACGATGCGATTGCGTGCGACTGGCTGATCGTGGTGAGCGAGCGGTTCCAGCAGTTTGCCGATTACCGGATGTTCCTGGCGAGCCTGGCGCGGGTGGGGCAGCGGACGCCGTTGGTGACGGGGATCCACCATGGCGTGTGGTGGCTGGCGATGGCCGGGCAGTTGTCGGGCTATCGGGTGAGCGTGAACTGGGAGACCTACCAGCAGTTTGCGGAGGAATTCGAGCGTTCGATCGTGACGCAGCAGATCTTCGAGATCGACCGGGACCGCGCGACCTGTGCGGGCGGGCAGGCGACCGTGGATTTCATGCTGGCGGTGATCGGGCGTGATCATGGGCCGGAACTGGCCGAGCGGATTGCGGATGCGCTGGGGGCGGGGAGCTTGCGCAGCGGCGAGGCGAGGCAGCGGATTCCGTTCGTGACTGCGCCTGGGGAACGGCATCCGAGGTTGAACGATGCGCTGCAGCTGATGGAGGCGAATGTCGAGGATCCGCTTACGACCGACGAAATCGCCGGGTTGGTAGGGGTCTCGCGGCGACAGCTCGAGCGGCTGTTCAGGCAGTACCTTGGGGCGATGCCTTCGAAGTACTACCTGAATCTCCGGCTGCTGAAGGCCAGGACCCAGTTGCAGCGCACCAGCAAGTCGGTGGTGCAGGTCAGCCTCGCATGTGGGTTCTCGTCGGCTGCGCATTTTTCCAATGCCTATCGGGAGCGGTTTGGGGTGACGCCGAGAGAGGATCGGCGCGCCTGGCTCGAGAAGCAGCATGGGGGTGGGGGGGAGCCGCGGGCAGGGGCGCTTGTCGAGAGGGAGCCTTTGGGTTGAGGTGCTGCTTTGCGGTTTGGGTTGTGTCTGGTGTCGTGAATTTCCTGTGATGGTGTTGGTTTATTAGCGTCGCCCCTCCCCGGGGCAGGGGTCACTTTTCTTTGTCTTGCCAAAGAAAAGTAACCAAAAGAAAGGCGCTTTTTAGATCCGAAAATAAGGTGCGATCGCGTTCGGAGTGGCCCAGCCGTAGCGAGTGGCGTAAGGGCACAACGGGGATGGGCCCGCGCAGGGTCCGACGATACGAGCGGTGAAGGGGAGTGGTATACCGCCGGCAAGCTCCTCCTCGCTGCGCTTGTAGATGGGTACTTCACACCGGTGGTTTCAGATTGACTGGTCGGGAATCGACGGTCCGATTATCTGTATAGGGCGAGACCTGATCGATCAGTCAACGTTGGATTAGGTCTCAGACAATACGATCGCTCGTTGCCAATGGCGGTGATCTACCCATTCGACCCTTGGAATTAGCGCGACGTGAGTGGCGGCTTCCGAGGTTCAGTGGTCATTCGTGCGCGCGTGGTGCCCGTCAAGTCATTGACCCTAGCGGACGCTTGGACAGAGCCGCTTCGACGTCAACAAAATGGCGGATCGACGAGCGATCAGATGACATATCACGGCAGAGCTCCCCCGTGCTCAACCCTCCGCTACTGCGACGAAGACAGCCGGCCGTAAGCCGTTTTCTATATGCTGCTCGCACCGTCCCACTACCGATCATAAGTCGCTTTCAGGTCGCCACGCGGATTTGCTCAGGCTTGAGCAGCTTGCTGTTGATAAGCTCCGTTCGGGCCGCTTCGGGATCGCTGGTAAACATTAGGACACGCAGATCCTCCATCGCGCGTGAGAAAGAGACATAGGCGAGTTTCTGCGTCAAGGAGCGCTGCCGTTCGGTGGGCTCGCCGGCCGTGAGCGGTGTCAGAACCTTGCCGAAGTTGTACTGATTCCAAGCGGCTTCGACATCGTCATAAACGACCATCACTTTCCCATATTCCTCGCCCTTCACGCCATGCTGCGTACTGTAGGCCGTGTTGTTGGCGATGTAGCCAGCATAGCGGGCGACCTGCCCGGGCGGCATCTGGAACAGCGCGTCGGCAAGCCAATCTCCTTTGTCGAGTGCGTGACGATCCTCGTCGTACGCGTCGACCCGAGGGTCTCGCTCAAGATGTACGCTTAGCCTCTCGGACGACCGGATGATCCGCTTGTCAATACAGAACCGCAGGATGCCACCGATCGTATCGGTGCTCCACAAGGCATGCAACTGACTAACTAGAGCTTGTGACGTCTCAATCATTATCTTGAGCGAATTCCCGGCGTTCAATCCATCGACGGCGAATGCTGGGCTGTCTCGCCGAAGCAAATCGATGATCTGACGTCCGTTTCCCTGTTCCTGTGCAGTGATCAGCGGGCAGATCGTGGAGAGAAAGGGCTTGAGAAGGAAATGTTCGCCGACCTCAAAGGCATCCTGCGCGCGCGAAGAGGCGTAATCGCCGGTGAAGAGTCGGTTGAGGTCGGCAAAGCCCAGCCGTCGTGCGATCATCTGACGGGCCAGAAAGAGCTTCATGACGTCGTCGCGTCCGCCCCATCCCCAGTTGGCAACCGCGGTGTCCATTTGCGCCAGCGCTCGCTCGATCTGATCCTCCGCATAGCGCTTGCGCGGCTCGGTTGGCTCTTCGGCCTTAACCAGCAGGAACTCTACGCTGCCTTCGGATGCCTTGTTGTCGCCAGCGGCATATTGCTGGACATCGCTGCGATAGGCGTTAAGAAGCCGAATAACGCTCTGCGAGCAGCGGAAATTCTCGGTCTTCGTGATGACGTCACCGCCCTCGGGCGGCGCGAAGGCACCCGCGCTTCGATCATAGATCTGTTGCCACGGATCGCCAAAATAGCCGATCAGCGGCAGTCCTTTGCCGGCACAGACGAGATTGAGCCCGGCAACGATGCCTTCGAATGTGTCCTGCGCCTCATCGACGAAGATATATGGGAAACGCAGACCGGTGATCCGCCTGAAGGTGGCGTTCTTCGCAAAAAGATAGGCTGCGATCTCGATGACATCATCATGGCCGATCTGGCCTTGGCCATAATCGCTGAAGTTCGCGTCAACATATTCGAAAAATTCGACTGAGGCGAGCGCGGCATGATCTGCCGTCAGGCGCTCGATCTTGGCACGGGCCCTCTGGGCTTTTTTGCTTTGACCGCCATTGTCGTCTTCCTTGGCCTTACCGATGAGCGCCGGAATGCGGTTTTCTCCCAGCGCTTCGCGGATATCGTCGTGAAAGCGACTAATCTGACCCCATAGAAAACTATGGAGCGTCGACACCAGGTAGAGGTCATCGAATCCCGCGAAGCTGCGACGTTCATCAAGGCATTTTTGGACTAGAGCGTCCGCTGCGCTTTCAACCCAAGCACCCATGCTTATGCCTCCTCCGGGTCAGCCACTGCTGCCGCTGCGGCTATGGCGACAGGCGGACACAGGCGCGACTCAAGCCAGCGAAGCCCCTCGGCAATATAGCCAGGTACGGTCCACTCCTCGGCGCAGGCCAATATGTCCATGGCGAAGTCGGTCTTCTTGAAATTGTCCGACCGGATCCGATTATAGACGTCCTGATAAGCGTCGCCGAGAACGGGCGGAATGGTGATGCCGATCGAGAGTGTGCCGGACCGGAGCAGTCCGAAATTCTCGTAGACGATCGCTTCTTCTAAGGTGCGAGGGCGAAGCATCTGCTGGACAGTTCCATCGGCCACCAAAATGTCTGTCTGGAAAGCGATGCAACGGTCCTTTGCGGCCTGCTGTTTATCGGCTGGGGTCAAAGCGATCAGACCGGCTATAGTCGTTTGCCCGCAGAATTTCTTTAGAGAGGCATTGGAAGTCCGTGCGCCGGAGACGTCCGCCCGGCAGGCGCTTGGATAGCCAATGGGCACAACTGAATCGAGATCTGTGACGACGAGATAGGGAATGTGGAGGAAGCTGAGCAAGCCTTCGAAACGGTGGCCGTAGGCGCCGCCCACCTCCAAAATCGTGAGATACGTGGTCCGCAGTCGTTTTGCAGCACTTGCGATCATAGCGGGCATAAGCAGTTTCTCGACGGCACCTTCGACAAGAACAGTCGCATCCGCAAAGAACAGATCGCAGTGCGTCAGGCGCAGATAGCGCTTAAGGAAGGCCAACGACTCCGAGGGGGGCACGAGCTTGCCGTCGATCGTCTCCGCTTCCGGTTGAAAGGCTCGAAGACTACGGACCTCGGACGCATTGCGAATCCCGGCCGCTGCCGTCTCGCCCTTTGTATAGCTGCGCTGAAAATAGCGAACTTTCTCGAAATCAACTGCCTCCATGATGTGCGAGGAGTGGGTCGTAACGATTAACTGTGGCACGAGATCGGGTTCACCCGCCGCCTCGGCAGACTGGTTGATCACCTGCCAAATGTTGGAGATAAAGGTCTGTTGGACTTGCGCGTGGAGATGGACCTCAGGCTCCTCGATGAAGATCAACAAGGTAAGCGGCCTATTCTCGGCAGTCATCATCCATTGGGAATGGAAATGCCGGGCTTGAATGGCCATGAAGATGAGGTTCTTAAAACCGAGGCCATTGTAGAGTTCGGGCAACTCATGCTGTCGCTTCGGATCAACATAGAGTAGCTCGGTACTGCCGCGCAGTGCGGCTTCCGGGCTAAGAGAGGAGATGATGCGCAGTTCACGATCGTTAATTGACGGAACGCCAAGATGCTTGATGAGGCTAATCAGCGGTTCGAATTGCTTTGCGTAATGGTCGGTCAGTTGCTTGTTGTTTTCATCGATCACACTGTGCGCATCGGCTGCGGGACCGGCCTGTTCGAGATTTTTCCGGTAGAAGGCGGAGAACGCGGACGATAGCCGGTTGCTTCGGCTGCTGTCGTCATCGTTGATGTTACGTTGCGCGTCGACGAATTCGACCCTTATGAGCTGTTTTAGAAGCCGCTTACCTTCGTCCGGCTCGAGTTCGCTAGTCATGATCTCAGGCGAAGTTCCACTGTCAGGTCTCTTGTCCAGCGAGAAATAACGGACCGAGCAATGGCGTCCAAGATTCCCATCGAGTGCCAGAT
>NZ_JAAGNW010000110.1:0-1620 GCF_010645215.1 Burkholderia multivorans
CGGCCGGTCCGCTCTCCAGCGGCGCATCCGGCACGATCCGTCTGCAACTCAGCGGCCAATCGCATACGAAACCCTTTTAAACCGTGCCCCGATCGCCAAAGCGAGGCGCTTTTCAACAGCCTGCTAGGCGCTTGCGCGCCGCGCGCGCGGCGTAGCATGATGCGGCGTTGGCCCGGGCGGCCGCGCTGCGCCGTCCGGTTCTCTGTCGGTCGACTGTAAGGCGGATCATGGAACGGGCGCGAATGGGATGGCGCGCGGCGGCTTGCATGCTGTCGTGCGTGATGGGCGTGTGGGGGCAGCCTGCCGGTGCAGCCGGCATGCGCGACGAGATCGTCAAGGTCGCGAAATCGCACGGCCTGTTCGGCGTGAAGCTGACGGCGCGGATCTACGCGCCGCCCGGCGACGGGCCGTTTCCGCTGATCGTGATCAATCACGGCAAGGCGAACGGCAATCCGGTGTTCCAGAAAGATCGCGGCTACTACTTCCAGGCGCGCGCGTTCGTGCAGCGCGGCTATGCCGTGATCGTGCCGACCCGGCAGGGCTTCGGCTCTTCCGGGGGGCTCTACGCGGACGGCGGCTGCAATATCGCCGAGACCGGCCGCCTGCAGGCCGACGATATCGAGGCGGCGATCGGCTACGCGAAATCGCTGCCCTATGTCGATGCGGCGCACATCGTCGTGATCGGCCAGTCGCAGGGCGGGCTCGCGACGATGGCGCTCGGCGAGCGCAACCTGCCGGGCGTGGTGGGGCTCATCAACATGGCGGGCGGGATGCGGCGCGAGCGCTGCAGCAGCTGGGAGCGCGCGGATGTCGACGCCTACGCGCAATACGGCGCGAAATCGAAAGCGCCGTCGCTGTGGATGTACGGCGACAACGATTCCTACTGGGGGCAGACGTTGCCGAAGGCGATGCACGACGCCTATGTCGCGGCGGGCGGGCGCGCGGAGTGGGTCGATTACGGCGTGTTCGGCAGCGATTCGCACCAGACCTTCGCGTCGCGCAGCGGCATGCCGTTGTGGCTGCCCGCCTATGCGCGCTTCTTCGCCGCGCTGGGGCTGCCGTTCGAGGCCCGCAGCGTGCGCGGCGAGGGCGCGGGGCCGGACGGCGCGGGGCCGGACGTCGAGGATCTCGACGCGGTGCCCGTGACGGGCGAGACCGGCAAGGGGCTCTATGCGGCGTTCCTCGATGCCGATCCGCGCGCGCATCGCGCGTTCGCGGTGTCGCCCGACGGCCATTGCGGCTATGCGGTCGGCGACGACGCCGCGCGTCTCGCGCTCGCGCATTGCGCGACGCATACGCAGGCCGCCTGCGAGCTCTATGCGGTCGATCAACAGGTCGTGTATCGGCACGCCGGCGCGCACGGGGGCGAATAGCGGAGGGTGAAGGGTGACGCGCAGCGCGCATGACGCGGCGCAAGGACACGGCGTGAAAATTCCGGTGTGCGCTTAAATCAGACGAAAGCGAGGAGTGCGCAACGGCTCGGTATCCGGACA
Organism: Burkholderia multivorans; assembly: GCF_010645215.1. Lineage (GTDB taxonomy): Bacteria > Pseudomonadota > Gammaproteobacteria > Burkholderiales > Burkholderiaceae > Burkholderia > Burkholderia multivorans_A. Next base: position 1,494 of record NZ_JAAGNW010000110.1, read on the forward strand.
TTGTCCTCAAGAAAAGCGGGCGCGGGCCGTATACAGAGACACCTGCCAATCGGGCGTCCTGCTCCCTACCACGAGTCGCTGCCACATGCTTTCGTCTATCCGCGCCCGTATCATCGCCGCCAGTGTC
>NZ_JAAGNW010000110.1:1635-2283 GCF_010645215.1 Burkholderia multivorans
AAGAGCCAGATGGTCGCGTCGCTGCAGGACGCGGTGCTGTCGCCGGATCCGCTGCCCGCGCTGAAGCAGGTCGCGGCGGCGGGCGGCTTCACCAACGTCTACGTCGGCTACGCGGACAAGACCGCGAAGTTCTCCGATGCATCCGGCATCCCGCCCGATTACGACCCGACCGGCCGCCCGTGGTATCGGCAAGCGGCCGACGCCGGCAAGCCGGTCGTCACGCCGCCCTACGTCGATGTCGGCACCGGCAAGCTGGTGGTCGCGTTCGCCGTGCCGGTGGTGCGCGACGGCGCGGTGAAGGCGGTGGTGTCGGGCGACGTCGCGATGGACAGCGTGATCGCGAACGTGAAGGCGATCCATCCGACGCCCGCGAGCTTCGGCATGCTGATCGACAGCAGCGGCCATATCGTCGCGCATCCGGATTCGAAGCTGACCTTGAAGCCGGTGGCCGATTTCGCGCCGGATCTGAAGAACGTCAATCTCGCCTCGCTGGCAAACGCCGACGCGCCGCTCGAAGTGAAGGTCGGCGACGAGACCAAGCTGGTGCGCGCGCTGCCGATCACGGGCACCGACTGGTACGCGATCGTCGCGCTCGACCGCGCGGAGGCGACGGCCGGCACGAAGCTGATGCTGACGACCGAGATCGTG
>NZ_JAAGNW010000110.1:2293-16424 GCF_010645215.1 Burkholderia multivorans
AGGCGATGGCCGCGATCGGCTCGGGTTCGGGCGACCTGACCCAGCGCCTGCCGGCCGACGGCCGCGACGAGGTCAGCGACATCGCGCGCTCGTTCAACGCCTTCGTCGACAAGTTGCACGACGTGATGGTGCAGATCCGCGACGCGAGCGAATCGGTGCGGACCGCCGCGAACGAGATCGCGGCCGGCAACCTCGACCTGTCGTCGCGCACCGAGTCGGCTGCCGCGAGCCTGGAGCAGACGGCCGCCTCGATGGAAGAGATCACCGCGACGGTCGGCCAGTCGGCGAGCGCGGCCGGGCAGGCCGACGAGCGCGCGGCGGCGGCGTCGAAGATCGCGTCGCACGGCGGCGTGGTGGTGGCGGACGTGATCGCGACGATGGAGAAGATCGAAGGGGCGTCGAGCCGCATCGGCGACATCATCGGCGTGATCGACGGCATCGCGTTCCAGACCAACATCCTCGCGCTGAACGCGGCCGTCGAAGCGGCGCGCGCGGGCGAACAGGGCCGCGGCTTCGCGGTGGTCGCCGCCGAGGTGCGCAGCCTTGCGCAGCGCAGCGCGCAGGCGGCCCGCGAGGTGAAGGTGCTGGTCGAATCGACGGTCGAGAGCGTGGGCGCGGGATCGAGCCAGGTGCGCCAGGCCGGGCAGACGATGAACGAGATCGTGACCAATGTCTCGAACGTGACGACCATCATCTCGGAGATCACGCACGCGGCGAACGAGCAGACGCGCGGCATCCAGGAGGTCAACCGCGCGGTCACGCAGCTCGACGAGATGGTCCAGCAGAATGCGGCGCTCGTCGAGCAGTCGACCGCCGCGGCCGCCGCGCTCCAGACCCAGGCCAATGCGCTGGCGACCACGGTGGGCCAGTTCCGCGTCGCCTGACCCGGCATTGGCGCGCGGCGTCCGGGGCGGACGCCGCGTATTCAATGATATTTCCTAAGGAATTAGTATCAGTTCTGCCAAAAAATCAACCCGACGTCGATAATGATCCTTTGACTGACCCACAACAAAATTCGTATTGAAATTCGGCCAGGTATTGTTTCACATCATGCGAACTCAACCGCCTGCATCCATTAACTCGAGGACCGCATCGCCGGGCGCCACGCCGCAATGGCGGCACCAGTCGAGATAGAACAGGATGTCGACGTAGCGCTCGCCACGTTCGATCTTGGATAGATAGGATTGGTCGATCCGCAGGCGCTCCGCGAGCTGCGTCTGGGTCAAGCCGGCTGCTCGCCTCAGCGCCCGCAGGTGGGTGCGGAGGACGACATAGCGAGGATGGTGAATGGACGGGAGCATGGGCGAATGCTCCCTGCTGAATCAAAATAGGCCACATTGGCCTATTTCGGATATGATAACTGAATCCTGACCGCGGAATAAAAATCATTCAAACAACAGGCATGGTTTTGATGCTCACGGGCCGGGGCTGTCGGATTCATACGGGGAATGGGTAATGGCAACATACAAGGAATTGCTCGCCAGACTGAATGATTTGACTCGGCAGGCGAGAGTGGCGCGGGATGCGGAGCTGCAAGCCGTGGTAACCGAAATCCGGCAAAAAATCGCCGACTACGGGCTGACGCAGCGCGATCTGTTTCCGCCTCGCCTGGGTCGGCCGAAGAAGGACGAGCAGCGCCCGAAGCCGCGCTACCGCGATCCGAAGACGGGCGCCACCTGGACGGGCCGGGGCCGCGCGCCCGCCTGGATCGCCGGACAGGAGCGGGAGCGTTTCCTGATCGACGAGTGAGCGGGCGCGGTGATAAGCACATAAAAAAGAAGTCTTTTACGCGGGCGCGGAACGCTGGTTAGATCGGACGGATTGTCCCTACGTGCAACGTGCCGGCGTCTCCATGAGCGTATTCACCGAAGCAGTCCTGCCCGCTCGCAGCGGTGCGCCCGTGCGCGCGCCCCTGCCGTTCACGCCGTACCGCGACGGCCGTTCGCTCGACCCGGGCACGCGCCGCGCGATCCATGCGGCCTTCACGGCCAATCCCTGCCTGCGCGACTGGCCCGCGCACGCGATCGACGCGCTGTGCGATACCGGGCGGCTGCGCACCTGGATGCCGGGCGAGCTGATCTTCGCGCGCGATGCGCCCTGCGACGACATCCAGGTGGTGCTGTCGGGCGCGATCGAGATGAGCTGGACGAGCGCATCCGGCGCGCGTGCGGTCGCCGTGTACATGTGGGCGAACGAAGTCATCAACTTCATCCCCGTGATCGACGGCGGCGGTTCGATGCACGACCAGCGCGCGCACGGCCCGACCACGCTGTTCCATATCTCCCGCGCCGCGCTGTTCGAGCAGTTCGCGCGCGAGCCGCGCCTGATGCGCGGCGTGCTCGACCTGATCTGCATGCGCAGCCGCGCGCTGCACCGGCGCATCGGCAAGAGCGCGCTGTCGGGGTTCCGCGCGCGGCTCGCCGATCAACTGCTCGTACTCGCGGAGTGGCATGGACAGGCGACGCTGCGCGGCATCGAGCTGACGATCCGGCTGTCGCAGGAGGATCTCGCGTCGCTGCTGGTGGCGTCGCGGCAGAGCGTGAACAAGGAGGTGCGCTGGCTCGTGCAGCAGCGCGTGATCGACGCGCAGTACAGCCGGATCACGATTCTCGATCCGGCGGCGTTGCGGGCGATCAGCGAGCGGGACGAGTAGCGGGGCGGCCGGGGAGGGATATGTCCCGCAGGCGATTTTTGCGCGCCATCCCGCGGTTGCGTTCAAGTCGACGACCCATTCCCATTTCACGTGCATTGCCCGCTCGGCCGCCGCTCGATGACCTCGAGAATCCGCGTTGAGTCTTCCAAGCGCTGAAGGCGGCGTCCCATTTCGAGCGCGCTGAAGCCAACCCCACCTGTATCGATCCGATCCCGCCCGGGACGGCGCGCAAGCGCACAGCCAGTCTCCGGGATCTTTCCGCCCGATGCCGCGACGAAGGGCGACAGCGCGGATGGCAGGCGGCCGCCATCCGCCGACCCCGGGCGCCCCTGATTGCGCCTGCGCGGCCTGTCCCGCGCCAACCCACGAATCCCGCTGACGTTTGCACGCCGCCTTCCATAACGGTATGCCAACTTCTTCTGTCAAATGTCCAACGCGCGATAGATTCGGCGCGCCCGGTCCGCCAATAATGTATTCCAACACCTGATCCAGACCGGACCTCCGACGTGCCGAACGCCTTCATCCCGTTGCCTGCCCCGATCCGCGCGCCGCACACGCCGCGGCACTGTCGCCGCTGTCGCTGAGCCTTCGCGCTCGCCGTCCGGCGCCGCCGCGCCGGTCTCTCCCGATCCGATCCATCTTCATCCTGCGCGCCATCCCGGTGCGCCGGTCCCGTGCCGTCCTTCACTCATAGAGGAATCCGCATCATGACCACGCTCAGCCTTGCCGCCTCGAATCCGCTCGACATCCATCCGGTCACCGGCCGCATCGGCGCCGAGATCCGCGGCGTCCGCCTGTCCGGCGACCTCGAACCGACGACGCTCGACGCGATCCGCGCCGCGCTGCTCAAGCACAAGGTGATCTTCTTCCGCGCCCAGACGCATCTCGACGATGTCGGGCAGGAAGCCTTCGCGAAGCGCCTGGGCGAGCCCATCGCGCACCCGACCGTGCCCGTCGTCGACGGCACCACCTACCTGCTGGAACTCGATTCGCATCGCGGCGGCCGCGCGAATTCGTGGCACACCGACGTGACCTTCGTCGACGCCTATCCGCAGGCGTCGATCCTGCGCGGCGTGACGATTCCCGAGGTCGGCGGCGACACCGTGTGGGCCAATACGGCGAGCGCCTACGACGATCTGCCGCCGCCGCTGAAAGCGCTCGCCGACACCTTGTGGGCGGTGCACAGCAACGAATACGACTATGCAGCCCACGCACGCGTGGGCGAGCCCGGGCGCGATGCCGAGGCGCTCAAGCGCTACCGCGAGGTGTTCGTGTCGACCCGCTACGAGACCGAGCATCCGGTCGTGCGCGTGCATCCGGAAAGCGGCGAGAAGACGCTGATCCTCGGCCACTTCCTCAAGCATTTCGTCGGCGTGACGCCGAGCGGCTCCGCGCATCTGTTCGAACTGCTGCAAGGCTACGTGACGCGCCTCGAAAACATCGTGCGCTGGCGCTGGCAGGCGGGCGACGTCGCGATCTGGGACAACCGCGCGACCCAGCACTACGCGGTCAACGACTACGGCGACGCGCGGCGCGTGGTGCGCCGCGTGACGCTCGCGGGCGATGTGCCGGTCAGCGTCGACGGCCGCCGCAGCGTGACCCGCGTGCGCGAGCCGAACCCGGCCGCCGTCGCGACGAAAGCCGCCTGAGTGGCGTTTTTTCCACCCCACCGGAACGCACGACACCATGAAGCTCTTTTCCCGATGGCTCAGGCCGCTCGCGCTGCTGGCGCTCGCCTGGACGCTCGCCGTCCCGGGCGCGGCCGCCGCGCAGACCGTCATCCGCATCGCAGTGCCCGACGTCAGCGCGGGGCCGAAGCCCGCGGGCGGCGGCATCGTCGACGTGATCTACGTGCAGAAGCTGCTCGACAAGGCCTTCGCGAACCGCGGCGTCGAAGTGCGCTGGACCCACTTCAAGGGCGCGGGCCCCGCGATCAACGAGGCCTTCGCGAACGGCCAGGTCGATCTTGCGTTTCTCGGCGATCTGGCCGGCGTGATCGGCCGCGCGAACGGCCTCGACACCCGGTTGATCGCCGCGCTCGCCCGCGACGTCAACGGCTTCCTGGCGGTCGTGCCCGGCTCGGGCGTGCGCGACCTGCGCGCGCTGAAGGGGCGGCAGGTCGGGGTGTTCCGCGGCACTGCGCTGCAGTTGTCGTTCGACAGCGTGCTGCAGTCCGAGGGCCTGAGCGAGCGCGACTTCCGGGTCGTCAATCTCGATCCGAACGCGGCTGCCGCCGCGCTCGCCGCGCGCCGCGTCGATGCGGTGTGGGGTTCGGCGGGCGTGTTCGTCCTGCGCGACAAGGGGCTCGCGGAAGTGCCCGTCAGCACCCGCGAGCGCAAGGGCGTCGGCACGCTGAAGGCGGGGCTCGTCGCGTCCGGCGCGTTCCTGCGCGCGCATCCCGACCTGGCGCGGACGGTCGTGAAGACCGTGCTGGAGGCGTCGCAGTGGCTGTCCGACCCGCGCAATCTCGACGCCTACATCGCACTGGAACAGCAGCAGGCGAACCTGCCGCCGACCGTGTGGCGCAACGAGCTGGCGCTCGCGGATCCGGCGGTGGTGTTCTCGCCGCTGCTGGATCGCTATTTCGTCGATGCGTTCAAGCGCGACGTGCGCACGGCGAAGGAGCAGGGGCTGATCCGCCGCACGTTCGACGTCGACCAGTGGATCGATCGCAGCTACCTGGACGCGGCGCTGCGCGAGCTGAACCTGACGGGCCGCTGGCAGGCCTACCAGGCTTACGGACAGGCCGACAAGGCGCTTTGACGGGCATTCGATGAAACGCAACACACGACGATTCCAATTGACGCTGATGGCGGCTGCGTGGCTGCCCATCACGGGGGCGTGGGCGCAGGAGGCGGCCACGACGCCGGCCGCGCCCGCGCAGGCGGCGTCCGGCGTGCAGCCGGCGGCGGCGAGCGAGCCGCCGCCGGTGGCGCTGAAAGAAGTGGTGGTGACCGCGCGCCGCAGAAAGGAAAACGCGCAGCAGGTGCCCGCGCCGATCTCGACGGTGAGCGGCGACGATCTCGAGCTGCAGCGCAACTACCGCGTGCAGGATCTGCAGAACGTGCTGCCGAGTACCAACGTCGCATTCATTCACGCGCGGCAGTCGAGCATCTCGATCCGCGGTCTCGGCAACAATCCCGCGAGCGACGGCCTGGAGGGCAGCGCCGGCGTCTACCTCGACAATGTCTATCTCGGGCGGCCGGGCATGGCGGTGTTCGATGCGTTCGACATCGACCAGATCGAATTGCTGCGCGGCCCGCAGGGCACGCTGTTCGGCAAGAACAGCACGGCCGGCATCATCAACATCACGACCCGCAAGCCGACCTTCCGGACCGAGGCCTCGCTCGAACAGTCGATCGGCCAGCGCGGCTACGTGCAGAGCAAGGCGGTGCTGTCCGGCCCAGTGTCCGACACGCTCGCGGGGCGGCTCGTGCTGTACCGCACGCACGACGACGGCGACGTGAAGAACCTCTACACGGGCGGCCGGCTGAACGGCGGCACGCGCGAGGGCGGGCGCGGCGAGCTGTTGTTCAAGCCGTCCGGCGACCTGAGCGTGCGCGTGATCGCCGACTACCACCGCGAGGATTCGAGCTACGGCACCACCGTGCTGTACGGGCTCGGGCCGACCATCAACGGCTACAACCAGTTCCTGAGCCGCGCGGCGTCGATCGGCGCGACGCCCGTCACGAATCCGGCGCTGTACCAGGTCAACCTCGACAGCCGCCAGCACGTGAGCGTGCACCAGGGCGGCCTGTCGACCGAGGTCAACTACACGCTGCCGAGCGGCCAGGTGCTGACCTCGATCAGCGCCCTGCGGTTCTGGAATTTCGAGCCGGCCAACGACGACAACCTGAACAAGCCGGTGATCTACAACACCGGGGTGTCGGTCAACGATCATCAGCTGAGCCAGGAACTCCGGCTCGCGTCGCCGTCGGGCGGCCGCGTCGACTACGTGCTGGGCGCGTATTACTTCCACCAGCGCGTGAGCAACAACACCTTCACGCTGTACGGCCCGTATGCGGACGCGATGATCCTCGGGCGCAACCTCGGCGCGCTCGACAACATGGTGTCGAACGCGCCCGCGACGATGACGACCGACAGCTTCGCGCTGTTCGCGCAGGGCACCTGGCACCTGACCTCGCGCGCGGACCTGACGGCCGGGATTCGCGGCACCTACGAGACGAAAGCGGCGAGCGTCACGCGCGACGCGCCCGTCGGGCCGGCCGCGCCGTCGGCGGCCGCGCTCGCGACCCGCAACGGCGTGATCGGCCAGTACGCGTCGGGCGACCTGAACCTGTACAACGCAAGCCCGTCCGCGCTGCTGAACTTCGCCTACAAGCTCGCGCCGAACGTGCTCGGCTACGCGACGCTGTCGCACGGCGAGAAGTCGGGCGGCGTGAACCTGTCGGTGTCCTCGGCGCCGTCGCAGGGGGCGCAGTCGCTCGTGGTCGGGCCGGAGCGCGCGAACAACGCCGAAATCGGCGTCAAGAGCGAGTTCTTCCAGCGCCGCCTGATGGTGAACGCGAACCTGTTCTGGACTCAGGTCAACGGCTATCAGGCGACCAGCCTCGTCGCGACGCCGACGGGCGTGGTGTCGGTGCTGTCGAACGCGGCCAACGTGCGCAGCCGCGGCGCGGAGCTGGACCTGCGCGCGATGCCGGTGCGCAACCTCGTGTTCGGGCTCAACGCGTCCTACGTGGACGCCACGTACTCGTCGTACAACAACGCGCCGTGCCCGGCCGAAGTGTCGATCCCGAACCCGCGCGCCACCTGCAGCCTGACCGGCCGCCCGGTGGCGGGCGCGCCGCGCTGGATCGTCAACCTGAACGCGCAATACCAGTTCCGGCTGCACCACGACATCGACCAGTACCTCGCCGCGCAGTACTCGTTGCGCTCGAACCAATACGGCACGCTCGACGATTCGCGCTACGGCCAGTTGCCCGGCTACGGCGTGCTCAACCTGACGACCGGCTGGCGTCTCGCGACCGGGCGGCACCAATGGGACCTGTCGCTGTGGGTGCGCAACCTGCTCGACAAGCGCTACTACCTCGCTTCGTTCGCGAGCTACAACGGCGCCTACACGGCGTCGGTCGGCGACGAGCGGATGTTCGGCGCGACGCTGCGCTACGACTTCTGACCCGGGAGAACCCGTCATGAGATCGAGCCGTTCCGCTTCCTCCGCGTGGCCGCTGGCCGGCGCGCCGGCTGCGTCGCGCCGCACCGAGGCGTTCAGCGCGCGCACGCTGCAGCGCGCGGCGGGCCGCCGCGCCCGCGCGGGGAGCTGGCGCGCGTTGTCTGGCGCGGCGCTGCCGGTGCTGATCGGTGCGCTCTGGTGGTACGCGACGCAGCGCCAGTGGATGTCGCCGCAGATCCTGCCCGCGCCCGGGCTGGTGTGGCGCACCGCACTGGAGCTGGCGGCCGACAACCTGTTCGCCCAGCTCGCGACGAGCCTGGCGCGGCTCGCGTGCGGGTTCGCCGCGGGCGTGCTCGGCGGGGTGCTGCTCGGCGCGTGGATGGGCGCGTCGCAACGCGCCGACCGCGCGCTCGCGCCGCTGTTCTACGCGCTCGCGCAGATCCCGACGCTCGCGTGGCTGCCGCTGCTGATGGTGGTGCTCGGCATCGGCGAGACGCTGAAGATCGCACTGATCTTCAAGGCCGTGCTGGTGCCGGTCGCGATCCATACCCAGCTCGGCGTGCGCGGGGTGCCGCCGCGCCTGCGCGAGATCGCGGCGGTCGCGCGCCTGTCGCGCGGCGCGACGCTGCGCCGGCTGATCGTGCCCGCCGCGCTGCCGCCGTTCATGACCGGGCTGCGCATCGCGCTCGCGCAGGGCTGGCTCACGCTGATCGCGGTCGAATTGCTCGCGTCGTCCGAGGGGATCGGCTACCTGATGGTGTGGGGCCGGCAGATGTTCCAGCTCGACATCGTGTTCGTCTGCATCGCCGTGATCGGTCTGACCGGCTTCGCGATCGACCACGCGCTCGGGCGGATCGAGCATCGCCTCGTGCACTGGCCGCGCGGCGCGCTCGCCGAGCATCCGCGCGCGGCGCGGCGGGGCGCGCTCGCCGCGCTCCAGGGCGCATGGCTGCCGCTCGCGCTGTGCGCGGCATGGGCGATCGCGGCGCAGGCCGGCTGGGTCGACGCACGGATCCTGCCCGCGCCGAGCACGGTGCTCCTGAACGCATGGCGCGACCTCGCGAGCGGCGCGCTGCCGGTGCCGCTCGCGCACACCTTGCTGCGCGCGGCCGAGGGGCTCGTGCTCGGCGTCGCGGCCGGCGTGCTGCTCGGCCTCGCGCTGGGCCTGAGCGCGCCGCTGCGGCGTCTGGCGGGGCCGACGCTCGCGGCGCTGCGGCAGGTCGCGATCTTCGCGTGGATTCCGCTGCTGACCGCCTGGGCGGGCATCGAGGATCTGTCGAAAGTGATCTTCGTCGCGCTGGCGGCGTTCTTTCCGATGCTGGTTGCCGCGACGCACGCGGTCGAGGGCCAGTCGCCGCAGCTGGCCGAGGCGGCGCGCGCGCTGCGCCTGTCGGGCGGGCAGCGGCTGCGCCTGCTGGTGTGGCCGCAGATCGCGCCGGGCCTGTTCGCCGGGCTGCGGCTCGCGCTCGTCTATGCGTGGCTCGGCGCGATCGGCGCGGAGTACTTCATGCCGTCCGGCGTCGGCATCGGCAGCTTCATGCTCGATGCGCAACAGCTGTTCCGCATGGACCGGCTGCTCAGCGCGGCCGTGGTGGTCGGCGCGCTGGGCGCGACGTTCGGCTGGCTCGGCGGCCGGCTGGAGGCCGCCGCGACCCGTTGGCGGGGGCCGTGTTGAGCGCGCCGCCGTCGCTTCGTTGTTCGTTTGCTGTTTCGTTCACTGACCAGGATTGCCATGACTGAGCCCGTTTCGCGCCGCACGCCGGCGTCCCGACCGAACTTCCTCGTGATCGTCGCGGACGATCTCGGCTTTTCCGATCTCGGCGCGTTCGGCGGCGAGATCGCGACCCCGAACCTCGACACGCTCGCCTACGCGGGCGTGCGCTTCACCGATTTCCACACCGCCTCGGCCTGCTCGCCGACCCGCTCGCTGCTGCTCACGGGCACCGATCATCATGTGGCCGGAATCGGCACGATGGCCGAGGCCCTGTCGCCCGCGCTGCAAGGCAAGCCTGGCTACGAGGGCTACCTGAACGACCGCGTGGTCGCACTGCCGGAACTGCTGCGCGACGCCGGTTATTTCACGACGATGGCGGGCAAGTGGCACCTGGGCCTGACGCTCGACCGCGCGCCGGCCGCGCGCGGCTTCGAGCGCTCGTTCGCGCTGCTGCCGGGCGCGGCCAATCATTACGGGTTCGAGCCGGTCGAGGCCGACGCCGAGCAGCCGCGCCTGATGCGCAGCACGCGTTCGCTGTATGTCGAGGACGGCGCTTTCGTCGATGCGCTGCCCGACGATTTCTACTCGTCCGACAGTTTCGCGGACAAGCTGCTCCAGTACCTCGGCGAGCGCCCGGACGACGGCCGCCCGTTCTTCGCGTACCTGCCGTTTTCCGCGCCGCACTGGCCGCTGCAGGCGCCTGCCGAGGTGGTCGAACGCTACCGCGGCCGCTATGCGGACGGTCCCGACGCGCTGCGGGCAACGCGGCTCGAGCGGCAGCGCGCGCTGGGGCTGCTCGACGCGGAGGTCGAGGCGCATCCGGTGGTCGCGCGCAATCCCGAGTGGGCGGCGCTCACGCCCGACGAGCGCGCGTTCTCGGCGCGCACCATGGAGGTGTACGCGGGGATGGTCGAGCGGCTCGACTGGAACGTCGGCCGGGTGATCGACTACCTGAAGGCGAGCGGCGAATTCGACAACACCTTCGTGCTGTTCCTGTCCGACAACGGCGCGGAAGGCGCGCTGCTCGAAGCGCTGCCGGTGTTCGGGCCGAATCTTCAGCAGTTCCTGCGCGACTACTACGACAACCGCCTCGACAACGTCGGGCGCGCCAATTCCTACGTGTGGTACGGCCCGCGCTGGGCGCAGGCGGCCACCGCGCCGTCGCGCCTCTACAAGGCCTTCACGACCGAGGGCGGGATCCGCGTGGTCGCGTTCGCGCACTATCCGCCGTTCGCGCGGCGCGCGATCAGCGATGCGTTCTCGACCGTGATGGACGTGGTGCCGACCGTGCTGGAACTGGCGGGCGTCGCGCATCCGGGGCGCGCGTATCGCGGTCGCGAGGTCGAGGCGCCCAAGGGGGCGTCGCTGGTCGCGCATCTGCGCGGCGAGGCGCAGCAGGTGCACGACGCCGAGCACGTGACGGGCTGGGAGCTGTTCGGCATGCGCGCGGTGCGGCAGGGCGACTGGAAGGCGGTGTTCATTCCGGAGCCGGTCGGCCCGGGCGCGTGGCAGCTGTACGACCTCGCGCGCGATCCGGGCGAGACGCGCGATCTCGCGGACGCGGAGCCCGCGCGTCGCGGCGCGCTGCTCGCGCACTGGGAACGCTATGTGATCGACAACGGCGTCCAGGACGGCGCGCAGCGCGTGTTCGCGCAGGACGCGTGACGACGGACCCCGGGCGAACACGACGCTGACAGCGGAGGATCTCGTGACGACATCAGTATTGTTCGGCGCGCCTCGTGCGAACGAGCCGCTCCTGCCGGTCGGGCGGCCGGCGCGCGGCCGCGCAGGCACGGCGATCTCGATCGCGCTGCATGGCGCGGCGCTCGGCGCATTGTGGTTCGCCTCCACGCAGCCGAGCCCGCCGCCGCTGCGCGAGCGCACCATCGAGCTGACGTTCGCGCCGCCGGAGCCGGTCAGGCCGACGGTCGCGCTCGCCGCGCCGTCGCCGGTTGCGCAGCCGCAAGCCCGGCGCGCGTCCACGCCCGCGGCCGCACCGCCGCGTCGGGTCGGCGCTGCGCCCGCGCAAGCGGCAGTCGTTGCGCCCGCAACCGCCTCGCCCACGCCCGTCGCGCCGTCGTCCGCCGCGCCGATCGGCGCGGCCGCGAACGCGGCGACGCCGGCCGACGCGCCCGCCGCATCCGCTGCCGCCACGGCCGCTGCGCGTTCCGTGCCGCACACGGTCGGGATGGCAGGCATCCCGAGCGATTACGTGACAAAGGTGTTCGAGCGCATCAATCGCTACGCAGCCGACAGCTATCCACGCGCCGCGCGGCTGCGTCGCGAGGAGGGGCGCGTGGCCTACCGCCTCACGCTCGACGCCGAGGGCCGCGTGCAGCGTGTCGATATCACGCCGTCCGGCAACGACGATCTCGACGCCGCGGCGCGCGAGGCGATCAAGTCCGCCGCGCCGTTTCCGAAACCGCCCGATCTCGGCGCGAGCGCCTACCAGCTCGCCGGCGCGATCGTCTACCAACTGACCGACTGAAACCGTTCATTCACCAGGAGAATCGCGATGCAACCGATCCAAGTTGCCGCTCATTTGTCGCCGCTGCAGCTGTTCGCGCAGGCGGACCTGCTCGTCAAAGCCATCATGGTGCTGCTCGCGCTGGCCTCGGTGGCCAGCTGGGGCGTGATCGCCGACAAGCTATGGCGTTTTCGCGCGTTGCAGCGCCGTGCCGCGCGCTGGCTCGCCGCGCTGCAGGCGGGCGAACCGCTGGTTGCGCTCGCGCGCCTGCTGGAGGCGAGCCCGGACGATCCGTTTGCGCGCGTCTATCGTGCGCTCGCGGCCGAATGGCGCGAGACCTGGCGACAGGGGCTCGAATCCGGCGCGTCCGGCCGCGACAGCCTGAAGGAGCGGATCGCGCGCGTCGGCGCGATTGCGCGCGGGGTGGAAATCGAGCACCTGCAACGCGGCTTGCCGGTGCTCGCGACGGTCGGCTCGGTCGCGCCGTTCGTCGGGCTGTTCGGCACGGTGTGGGGCATCATCAACGCTTTCCAGGGGATCGCGGCGACCAACAACACGAGCCTCGCGGTGGTCGCGCCCGGCATCGCGGAGGCTCTGTTCGCCACCGCGCTCGGGCTGGTCGCGGCGATTCCCGCCGTGGTCGCGTACAACCGCGCGTCGGGCGACCTGAACGCCTATGCGAACCGGCTCGACACCCTGACCGGGCTCGTCGAGGTGCGGCTGTCGCGCCAGCTGGAGGCCGGCGACGCGGCGATCGACGCCGAGCCGATCGAACCGGTCGCGGCTGCGCGCGATGCCGGTGCGGCAGCCGTGACCGCGGCTGCGCTTGCACCGGCGCGCCCGAGCGGCCGCGAAGCGGGCCTGCCGGTCGGCGTGCAGGCCGCGACGGGAGGGGCGTGACATGGCCGCCCGACTTCCCGCGACATCGCACGCGCGCGGCGGCGCGGCGCCCGTCAGCGAGATCAACGTCACGCCGCTCGTCGACGTGATGCTGGTGCTGCTGATCGTGTTCATGGTGGCGGCGCCCTTGATGGCGCAGGGCGTGAAGATCGACCTGCCGCAGGCGCAGGCGCCCGCGCTGAACGAGGACCGTCCGCCGCTCGCGGTGAGCCTCGATGGCGACGGCCGGGTGTTCGTCGGCAAGACCGAAGTGCCCGCCGCGCAGCTCGTGCCCGCGCTCGCGCGCGAAGCCGGCGGCGACCCGTCGCGGCGCGTCGAGATCCGCGGCGACAAGGGCCTGCCTTATGGCCGCGTGATCGAGGCGAGGGGCGAGATCCACGCGGCCGGCTATGCCCGGATCGCGCTCGTGTCCGAGCCGGCCGGCGCACGCTGAACGTGCGCGATCGTGAACCAGGAGAGCGTCATGCATGAAGCCAATCCCGCCGTCGCGCTGCGCGACGTCGGCAAGACTTTCGAGGTGGGCGGGCGGCCGCACGAGGCGATTCGCGGTTTCTCGCTCGACATCGCCGACGGCGAGTTCGTCGCGATCGTCGGCGCGAGCGGCTGCGGGAAATCGACGCTGCTGCGCCTGCTCGCGGGCCTCGATACCGATTACGCGGGCGAGATCCGCGTCGATGGCCGGCGCATCGACGGGATCGGCGCGGAGCGCGGCATCGTGTTCCAGGAGCCGCGGCTGTTTCCGTGGCTGTCGGTGGCGCGCAACGTCGGGCTCGGGCTCGCCGCGCAGGGGCTGCGGCGCGACGAGGCGGCGCGGCGCGTCGGGGAGGCGATCCGGCTCGTCGGCCTGCACGGCTTCGAGGACGCGCTGCCGCACCAGCTGTCGGGCGGCATGGCGCAGCGGGTCGCGATCGCGCGCGGGCTGGTCGCGAGCCCGCGCATCCTGATGCTCGACGAGCCGTTCGGCGCGCTCGACGCGCTGACCCGCAGGCAGTTGCAGCGCGAACTGCTGGCGATCCGCGAGCGCGAGCGGATCACGACGCTGCTCGTCACGCACGATGTCGACGAGGCGGTGTTCCTGGCCGATCGGATCGTGGTGATGCAGCCTGGGCCGGGACGCATCGCGGAGATCGTCGAGGTTGGGCTGCCGCGTCCGCGCGAGCGGCTCAGCTACGATTTCCACCGGATCGGCGAGGCCTTGACCGCCGCGTTGCTCAACGAGCCCGGGGCGGGGGCGCGCAAGCCGGTGCGGACCTTGGCGCT
>NZ_JAAGNW010000110.1:16434-20888 GCF_010645215.1 Burkholderia multivorans
ATCGCAGCGAACGCGCTCGGGCTGTCGTAGCCGTGTTCGAGTGCGAGCGTGAGGATCGACACGCCCGCCGCGAGGCGCGGCAGGCTCAGCAGGAGCCGCGCGTGCCGGCACCATGCGCCGTGCGTCATGCCAGTCTCGCGCTTGAACGCGCGGGCGAAGGTGCGCGTGTTCATGTGCGCGGCGTCGGCCCATTGCACGAGCGCCGTCGACGCCGCCGGCGCGGCGATGAAGCGTGTGCACAGCGCGGCCAGCGCCGGGTGGCGCGGCATCGGCACGTGCAACGACAGCGGCGGCGCGATCTCGATCTCGTCGAGGATCAGCGCGAGGATCCGGCCCGCGCGGTGCGTGGGGTCGCAGTCGGCCGCGAGCGCGCCGGCCGTCACGATCAGCGCGCGCAGCAGCGTGCTCACCTCGATCACCCGGCAGGCGTCGGGCAGGCCGGCGCGGGCGCGCGGGCCGACGAACACGGTGCGCATCCGCACTGCGTCGGCAGCGTCGATCGCATGCGCGACGCCGGGCGGCACCCAGACCGCGCGGCCCGTCGGCACGACCCAGCGGCCGCCGTCTGCGTGCACCACCATCACGCCCGAGATCGCGTGGATCAACTGGCCGTGACGATGCGCATGCGGCGGATACGAGGTGCCCGCGGGCGTGTCGGAGGCGAGCACGGCGACCTGCCGGTCCGTTTCCTGTTGGTCGAGCGAGAGAAAGAAACTGTCCATTTCGCGACGATGAATGCGTAGTACGCGGGAGATCAACCCGGGATCGCAAACTTACCATGAACGTCATCATGGGTTCGATTCCGAAGGTTCAGATGATTCGCGATGTCTCTTCGCCGTGCTTGCGCCATCCGTCACGCCGCCGCGCGGTGCGCCTCGCGTGTGTGGGTGCGCTCGCGGCCGCCCTGGCGGGCTGCACGGCCGATGCGCCGCCCGGGCCGCGCCCGCTCGCCGCTGCCGCCGCGCCGTTCGATGCGATGTCCGGCGCGCCGGTTTCGGCCGATACGCCCGCCGATGCATGGTGGCGGCTCTACGACGATCCGGTGCTCGATCAACTGGTGCATGACGCGCTGGCCGCGAACCTCGACCTGAAGGTGGCGGCTGCAAACGTCGCGCGGGCGCGGTCGTTGCTCGCGCAAGCAGATGCCGCCCGCCTGCCCGACACCACGCTCGGGTTCGGCGTCGACTACGGCAAGCACGCACCGGACCAGATCGTCGCCGCCGCGCGCGGACAGTCGGCCGCCGACTCGCGCTGGGGCTATGCGCCGTCGTTCGCGTTGTCGTGGGAGGTCGATCTGTGGGGGCGGGTGCGGAGCCTGAGCGCCGCCGCGCGCGCCGACGCCGACGCCGCGCGCGCGGCGTCGGCCGCGATGCGGGTCACGGTGGCGGCCGATACGGCCGCGGCCTATGCGCGGGTGTGCGCGTACGGCGAACGGATCGGCGTGGCCGAGCGCTCGCTCGCGGTGGCGGAGCGGGTCGCAGGCCTGACCGGCAGGCAGCGGGCGCGCGGGCTCGTGTCCGGGATGGAGCTGGCGCGCGCCCGGAGCTTCGCCGACGAGACCCGCGCCGCGCTGCCGGCGCTGCGCGGCGAGCGGCAGGCGGCGCTTTACGAACTGGCGGTGCTGACCGGCCGGCCGCCCGCGGCGTTTCCGCCCGCTGCGGCTCGCTGCGTGACGACGCCGGCGCTGGCCCGGCCGTTCCCGGTCGGCGACGGCGCGCTGCTGCTGCGACGCCGCCCCGATCTGCGCGAATCCGAACAGCGGCTCGCGGCCGCCCGCGCACGCGTCGGCGTTGCGCGCGCGGCGCAGTATCCGTCGATCGTGCTCGGCGGGTCGGTCGACCTGCTGTCTACCACGGGCAGCCTCGCGTCGCTCGGCGATCCCTATGCGCTGAGCTGGGGCGTCGGGCCGCTGATCCGCTGGCGCTTTCCGAATCTTGCCGTCAGTCGCGCCGAGCTCGGCGCGGCGCGCGCCGACAGCGTCGCCGCCGATGCGGCGTTCGATGCGCGCGTGCTGCTCGCGCTGCGCGAGGTCGAGCAGGCGCTTGCGCAGTACGGCGCGGCATGGTCGCGGCGCAGCGCGCTCGCCGAGGCGCGCGAGGCCGGTGCGCGCGCGTTCCGGCTCGCCGAGCTGAACTATCGCGCGGGCGCGCTCGATTTCCTCGACGTGCTCGACGCCGAGCGCAGCCTCGTCGCGCTGGACGCCGAGCTGGCCGCGTCGAACCAGACGGTGGCCGCCGATCAGGTGGCGCTGTTCCGTGCGCTCGGCGGCGGCTGGCAGGCGCAGCCGTAGCGGCGGCCGTCACCGTCATTCCAGCCGGCGCACGCGCGCCGGTCCGATTTCCTTCCGATACCGTCATCCATCATGAGTACGACTGTCGCACCCGAACGCGCCGCGCGCGTGTCCAAACGAAACTGGATCATCGCCGGCGCGGCCGCCCTGGCGCTGGCTGCCGCTGCCTACGGCACGCACTGGTG
Organism: Burkholderia multivorans; assembly: GCF_010645215.1. GTDB lineage: Bacteria > Pseudomonadota > Gammaproteobacteria > Burkholderiales > Burkholderiaceae > Burkholderia > Burkholderia multivorans_A. Next base: position 18,910 of record NZ_JAAGNW010000110.1, read on the forward strand.
GCGCGTGGGCCGCTTCGTCGAGAGCACCGACGACGCCTACGTGCGCGCCGACGTGGTGACGGTCAGCCCGCGCGTCGCGGGCTATGTCGCGCGCGTCGCGGTGGACGACAACCAGCCGGTGCGCCGTGGCGACGTGCTGGCGACGCTCGACGATCGCGACTACCGCGCGAAGGCGGCCCGCGCACAGGCGGCCGTCGCCGCGGCCGTCGCGACGCTCGCGGCGGAGCGGGCGGCGGCCGACACGCTCGACGCGCAGTTGGGCCAGCAACGCGGGCTGATCGAGCAGGCGGGTGCGGAGACGGCTGCCGCGCAGGCGGAAGCCGCACGGCGCGACGCCGACGCGCGGCGCTACCAGGCCTTGCACGACGAGGACGCGGCCAGCAGCCAGCGCTGGGAGCAGGCGCGCGCCGATGCGTTGAAGGCGCGCGCGGACCTGTTGCGCACGCAGGCCGGGCAGCGCGTGCAGCGCGACGAGCAGACGGTGCTGCGCAAGCGCCGCGACCAGCGCGCGGCGGCGATCGCGCAGGCCGAAGCGCAACTGGCCTCCGCGCGTGCGGCGCTGAGCCTCGCGCAACTGGACCTGGAACACACGGTGATTCGCGCGGTGCGCGACGGCGTGGTCGGGCAGCGCACGGTGCGGCCGGGCCAGTACGTGGAAACCGGCATGCCGCTGCTCGCGCTGGTGCCGCTGCGCGAGGTGTACGTCGTCGCGAACTTCAAGGAAACGCAGCTGGGTGCGATGCGGATCGGCCAGCCGGTCGAGGTGGACGTCGATACCTACGCGGGCCGCGCGCTGCGCGGGACCGTGGCGAGCCTGTCGCCGGGCTCGGGCGCGGAGTTCGCGCTGCTGCCGCCGGACAACGCGACCGGCAACTTCACGAAGATCGTGCAGCGGATCCCGGTGAAGATCCGGCTCGACCGGACGGCGGGCGCGCTTGGGCTGCGCGCGGGGATGTCCGTGACCGCGCGCGTCGACACGCGCGCCGCGTCGGGCGGTGGCGCATGAGCGCGGCGGGGACGGACGCGCGCGCCGAGACGGTCTCGGTCCGCGCCTGGGTGGCCGTGCTGGGCGGCGTGTTCGGCTGCTTCATGGCCGGCATGAACGTGCATGTGACGAACGCATCGTTGCCGGATATCCGCGGCTCGCTCGGGGCGAGTTTCGAGGAGGGCTCGTGGATCACGACCGCCTATCTGGTCGCGGAGATCATCGTGATCCCGCTGACGGGCTGGCTCGTGTCGGTGTTCTCGGCGCGGCGCGTGCTGCTGGTGGGGGCGTCCGGGTTCCTGGCGTTCTCGCTCGCGTGCTCGGTCGCGCCGTCGATCTCGACGATGATCGCCGCGCGCGCGCTGCAGGGCGCATTCGGCGGGGTGCTGATCCCGCTGTCGTTCCAGCTGATCGTGAGCGAACTGCCGCCGTCGCGCCATCCGTTCGGGATGGCGCTGTTCTCGATCGCGAACAACGTCGCGCAGGCGGCCGGACCCTCGCTCGGCGGCTGGCTGACCGACATGTACTCGTGGCGCTGGATTTTCTATTTGCAGATTCCGCCCGCGCTCGCGCTGATCGCGGCGATCGGCTGGGCGATCCGGCCGGTGCCGCTCGAACTGGGGCGCTTGCGGCGCGCCGACTGGTTCGGCATCGCGACCATGGCGCTCGGCCTGAGCACCTTGCAGATCGTGCTGGAAGAGGGCGGCCGCAAGGATTGGTTCGCATCGGAGCAGATCGTCGTCCTGTCGGCGGTCGCGGCGCTCGGGCTTGCCGCGTTCGTCGCGATCGAGCTGCGGCGCGCGGAACCGTTCATCAATCTGCGTCTGCTGGGCCGCTACAACTTCGGGATCGCGAGCCTCATGCAGTTCCTGTTCGGCGCGGTGGTGTTCGGCGTGGTGTTTCTCGTGCCCAACTACTTCGCCGAACTGCACGGCTACAGCGCGCGCGACATCGGCATGACGATGATTCCCTATGGTCTCGTGCAGTTCGCGAT
>NZ_JAAGNW010000110.1:20898-21351 GCF_010645215.1 Burkholderia multivorans
ATCCATCTCGATGCGGACGCCGCTGCGAACGTGATCGTTCCGTCGCTGATCGTGCGCGGGATCGGCCAGACTTTCGTCGTGATCGCACTGGGCGTGATGGCGGTCGAGGGTATCGAGAAAAACCAGATCGGCTCGGCGGCCGGCGTGTTCAACATGGTGCGCAACGTCGGCGGCGCGATCGGCATCGCGATCGCGAGCCAGATCGTGGTGGAGCGGCAGAAGCTGCACGCAATGCGGATCGGAGAATGGGTGTCGTCTTACGCGGGGGCGTTCCAGGAGCGCATGGCACTGCTGGAGCGCGTACTGTCGGGCCGGCATCTGCCGCGCGCGGATGCGCTGCCCGGCGCGTCGACGCACGGGTTGCGCGAGGCGGCGCTGGGGCTCGTCAATCAACGCGTGATGCGCGAGGCCTTGCTGATGGCGTACAGCGATACGTTCCTGATCGCTGGCGTG
>NZ_JAAGNW010000111.1:0-10840 GCF_010645215.1 Burkholderia multivorans
CTATCGAAGTCGATATGCCTGCACAACACCGGAGCCGGAGCGCGACGCCCCCGCCAGCGAGCGCAGAGTATATCAAAGACCTTGCAAATAACACGCACGGGCGCACGCGAACAAACACATCCCATCCCGCCCCCCCACCGTTCACACCCGCCCCAACCCCGCGTCCCTGAAGCAGGACCGACCTCCCGCCGCGTCCATTCACCGCAACAGGAGCCTGCCATGCCCGAGAACCATCTCAAGGTGCGCCCGCTCGTCGGCGGCATTCGAATCGTCACCCACAGCAAGATCGGCACCCTGGGCCTCGTCGTGATGTACGAGGGCGCCCCATGCTTCGTGACCGCGGGCCATGTGTTCGGGGCCAAGGACAAGAAAGTGGGGCAGCCCGACGACGTGCACGTCATCGGAGAACTGCGCGAGAACTTCCTGCATGCCGACACGCCCCAGGACATCGCGCTGGTCAGCATCGCACCGGGTGTCGAGGCTGCGCTCAACCAGATCTGGACGAACCAGGGAACCCGAACCGTGCAGTTCGGCGCGAGCGTGCTGCCGGGCCGGGGTTCGCGAATCTGGCTGGAAGGCATGGCAAGCGGCACCTTGACCGGGACGGTACTCGAACCGGATGTCGACATCACGGTACCGGAAACCAACGAACTGGCCCGGAACGTGGTTCTCGTGGCGTTCGACAACGGGATCCAGACCCAGGACGGGGACAGCGGTGCGCCGGTGGTCGGCGAGGACCCCGCGTTCTGCTACGGCGTGTACGGCGGGCGGGTGAAACACGACGGCAAATACTGCGGGTGGTTTACCCCGTTCGACAATCTGATCTGGGATTGACGGACGTCGTCGCTATCTTGCGCGACGATGGCGACCCGGCGCGGCGGCTGACCTTGCAGCTTGCCCGTCCGTGCGGAATCGCCCATAAAGCATCGACCCGCCACGCACGGCATCAACCTGCCCGAGCGCGTCGACGCAAGAGAAAAAGCAGCGCGCCCAGCCACCCGCCGAGGGCGCGCCGCCCCCCCACCCGGATCGTCAGAAGCCGATCGCGATGAAGGCGAAGCTTCGGTTCGAGAGGCTGCCGTTACCGTCGCCGGTATTGATCTGGAAGGAGTTCTTGCTGACGAACGGGAACGCTACGCCGTCCCGGTTGCTTTGATTGTCGCTGTCGAAATTGTTCTGGGAGCCGACAACGGCGGGCGTCGATGAGAACCCCTTGCTGAAGGCGATCGTGTATCGACCGCCGTTGGTATTCGTGACGGTGAAGTCCCCGCTGCCATTGACGATTTGTCCATTCGACGCCACGGTGCCCCAGGAAATGCGCGAGTCGGCCATGTTTCTCTCCAGGAATTGGTCATATTGGGATATGGCGTCCGGTTCCGGCTGCCTACCGCGTACGCGCTGCGACGGACGCCAACCCGGGTGTCATCCTCGTCGGAACACCCAGGCTCATTCATGCTAGGTCGGGGTAGGGAGAGAAGAAACCTACAAGTTCTGGTGGGGCGGGGCGGCTTGGCGTAGTGCGCCGGGGAGGGGGCAGGTCGATCCTGCGAGGCAAAACGGGTGGTTGCGGCAGTACGGCGGCGAATCATGGCTCGCCGGCATCATCGCCAGGCATCCGCATCCGACGAAACGCGCGCCAGGGCATGACGGAGGAGGCGCGCCATGTCGCGCGCTTTCGTCCTCCGCCGGAGTCCTTCACCCGCGCATCAAAACTCGACCGTCACGAAATCTTCTTTACCCACATCGCACAGCGGACAGCGCCAAGTGCTCGGGATATCGGCAAACAGCGCGCCGGGCGCGATGCCTTCATCCGGCAGCCCATCCGCCTCGTTGTAGATCCACCCGCAGATCAGGCAGACCCAGCTCTTGTATTCGATGACTTCGCTCATGTGTTGCGTTCTCGATGATGCGTTGATCCGACGCGCCGACGCGCCGGCGCACCTGCGCAGCCGGCGGAAAACGCGCAATGGTACCGGAATTCGCAAGCCGCTTCGCCCGCGCCCGTTTCAAACGCGTCCACCTCCGACCCCTCCCCGCCACGTCGTGCAACAGCGGTGTATGCTGCGAAGGCCTTTCACGTCAGAAGGAGGAAAACGATGCGCAACACGAAATGGATCGCCGGATTGTTCTGTGCGGCCGCGCTCGTCGCGTCCGCCGCTGCCCGCGCCGAAGCGCGGGTGTATTTCGTCGCGCCGTCGGACGGCGCGACCGTGTCGAACCCGATACACGTGAAGTTCGGCCTCGAAGGCATGGAGATCCGGCCGGCCGGCGACATGACGCCGAACACGGGCCATCATCACCTGCTGATCGACGGCCGGCCGGTTCCGAAAGGCGACGTGATTCCCGCCTCCGATCGGTCGCTGCACTACGGCAAGGGCCAGACCGAGACCGATATCGTCCTGCCGCCCGGCCGGCACACGCTGACCCTGCAGTTCGGCGACGGCGCCCACCGCTCGTATGGCCCGGAAATAAGCCAGACGATTTCAGTCAACGTCGACCACTGAGTCTGCCCCGCCCGCGTTCGCGGGTTTTGCCGTACGCCGCCTAGGCCATCAGGCCAGTGCGGCGTCGCGCGCCGCGCCCGGTACAATGGGCGCTTCCGATTCCTCTTCGCCGTTTCCTCCATGTCGCTTTATTCCATTTCCGGCGCCCAACTCGCGTTCGGCCACGTCGCGTTGCTCGATCACGCGGATTTCTCGCTCGAGGCCGGCGAACGCGTCGGTTTGATCGGCCGCAACGGCGCAGGCAAGTCGTCGCTCCTGAAGATCGTCGCGGAACTCGCGCGGCCGGACGACGGCCTCGTCACGCGCCAGCAGGATCTCGTGACGGTGTACGTGCCGCAGGAGCCCGAGTTCGACGCGGGGCTGTCGGTGTTCGATGCGGTCGCATCGGGCCTCACGCACGCCCGCGAGCTGCACGACGAATACGATGCGATCGCGCATCGTCTCGCCGATACGCCCGAGGGCGCGGAGCACGACACGCTGCTGGCCCGCATGAATGCGCTGCAGTCGTCGCTCGATGCGACCGACGCCTGGAACTGGCGCACCCGCGTCGCCACCACGCTCGCGCAGATCGGTCTCGACGGCGAGGCGCAGGTCGACGCGCTGTCGGGCGGCATGCAAAAGCGCGTCGCGCTCGCGCGCGCGCTCGTCGTCCAGCCCGACGTGCTGCTGCTCGACGAACCGACCAACCACCTCGATTTCGACGGCATCCGCTGGCTCGAGGATCTGCTCGTGTCGCAGCGCGCGGGCCTGTTGTTCATCACCCACGATCGTGCGTTCCTCGATCGGGTGGCGACCCGCATCGTCGAACTCGATCGCGGTCGCCTGCTGTCCTATCCCGGCAATTTCTCGGCGTACCAGGTCCGCAAGGCCCAGCAGCTGGAGGTGGAGCGCGTCGAGAACGACAAGTTCGACAAGTTTCTCGCCCAGGAAGAGGTCTGGATCCGCAAGGGCGTCGAGGCGCGCCGCACCCGCAGCGTCGGGCGCGTGGCGCGCCTCGAACAGATGCGCAACGAGCGCGCCGAGCGCCGCAACGTGCAGGGCAACGTCAAGCTCGACGTCGCACAGGGCGAGCGCTCGGGCAAGATCGTCGCGGAGCTGACCGACGTGACGAAGCGCTACGGCGCGCGCGCGGTGGTCGAGCGCTTCTCGGCGACGGTGATGCGCGGCGACAAGATCGGTTTCATCGGCGCGAACGGCGCCGGCAAGACCACGCTGCTCAAGCTGATCCTCGGCGAGATCCAGCCCGACGAAGGCACGGTGCGCACCGGCACCAATCTCCAGGTCGCGTACTTCGACCAGATGCGCGCGCAGCTCGATGCCGAGAAGAGCCTCGCGGACACGATCAGCCCCGGCAGCGAGTGGGTCGAGATCGGCGGCGAGAAGAAGCACGTGATGAGCTATCTCGGCGATTTCCTGTTCGCGCCCGAACGCGCGCGTTCGCCCGTCAAGTCGTTGTCGGGCGGCGAACGCAACCGCTTGCTGCTCGCCCGCCTGTTCGCGCGGCCCGCCAACGTGCTGGTGCTCGACGAGCCGACCAACGACCTCGACATCCCGACGCTCGAACTCCTCGAGGAACTGCTGACCGACTACGACGGCACCGTGCTGCTCGTCAGCCATGACCGCGCGTTCCTCGACAACGTCGCGACCTCGGTGATCGCGGCGGAAGGGGACGGCCTGTGGCGCGAGTACGTCGGCGGCTTCTCCGACTGGCAGGTGCAGCGCGGGCGCGCGGCGCAGCTGGCCCAGGAGGCCGCGAAGCGCGCGCCCAAGGAGTCCGTGCCCGTGCGCGACGACGCGAAGGGCGCGGCCGGCCGCAACGCACAGCGCACGGTGAAGCTGTCGTTCAACGAGCAGCGCGAGCTGGACGGGCTGCCCGACCGGATCGCGGCGCTGGAAGCCGAGCAGAAGACGATCGGCGCCCAGCTCGAGGACGGCGCGATCTTCGCGCGCGACGCCCAGGAGGGCGCCCGCCTGACCGAGCGCTTCGCCGCGCTCGACGACGAACTCCTCGCCGCGCTCGAGCGCTGGGAGCAGCTCGAAGCCAAGCGCAAGCCGGCGTAAGCCCCCGTTCATGAAGGCGCGCCGACGGAACCAGTAGAATACGGCCCGTTCGGCGCGACACGCCCGGAGCGACGGCGCTCCGGGCGGTTCGCCACAGCATTTTGCACTGTGGTTGCCGCCCGCTTTCGAAGCAATCTAAGCTCGCCATTGTTTCGATTCGCTTTTTTATCGAATTCAACGTTTTGTCCACGACGTTATCCACAGTAGCTGTGGATAACTTCACGAGGAATGACGAACCCAAGCGCCTATGTCCACGAAAAAGCCCAGCGCGGCGTATAGCGAAGCATCGATCAAGGTGCTGAAGGGCCTCGAGCCCGTCAAGCAGCGGCCCGGTATGTACACCCGGACCGAGAACCCGCTGCACATCATTCAGGAAGTCATCGACAACGCGTCCGACGAGGCGTTGGGCGGTTACGGCAAGCAGATCACGGTCACGCTGCACGCGGATCAATCGGTCTCGGTGGAGGACGACGGGCGCGGCATTCCGTTCGGTCTGCATCCCGAAGAAGGCGTGCCGGTGGTCGAGATCGTCTACACGCGCCTGCACGCGGGCGGCAAGTTCGACAAGGCCGCGGGCGGCGCGTATACGTTCTCGGGCGGCCTGCACGGCGTCGGCGTGTCGGTCACCAACGCGCTCGCGACGCGCCTCGACGTGACGGTGTGGCGCGACGGCAAGATCGCCACGCTCGGTTTTGCGGAAGGCGACGTGGTGCGGCAGTTGGCGATCCAGCCGACGGGGCGCGGCGAGAAGAAGACCGGCACCCGCGTGACGGTCTGGCCGAACCCGAAGTACTTCGATTCGCCTAACCTGCCGCTCGGCGAGCTGCAGCGCCTGCTGCGCTCGAAGGCGGTGCTGCTGCCGGGCGTCGAGGTGGCGTTCGTCAACGAGAAGACGGGCGAGCGCCAGAGCTGGCGGTACGAGGACGGCCTGCGCGGCTACCTGCTCGAAGGGATGAACGACAGCGAACTGCTGATCCCGCTGTTCGAGGGCGAGCGCTTCGCCGACGGCCGCTCGGGCGACGATTCGTTCGCCGAGGGCGAGGGCGCGTCGTGGGTGGTTGCCTGGAGCGAGGAAGGTTCGCTCGTGCGCGAGTCCTACGTGAACCTGATCCCGACGCCCGCGGGCGGCACCCATGAATCGGGCCTGCGCGACGGCCTCTACCAGGCGGTGAAGAGCTTCGTCGAGCTGCACAACCTGCAGCCGAAGGGCGTCAAGCTGCTCGCCGAGGACGTGTTCGCGCGGGTGTCCTTCGTGCTGTCCGCGAAGGTGCTCGATCCGCAGTTCCAAGGGCAGATCAAGGAACGGCTGAACAGCCGCGACGCGGTCAAGCTCGTGTCGTCGTTCGCGCGTCCGGCGCTCGAACTGTGGCTGAACCAGCACGTCGAGCACGGCAAGAAGCTCGCGGAACTGGTGATCAAGCAGGCGCAGGCGCGCACCCGCGCGGGCCAGAAGGTCGAGAAGCGCAAGAGTTCGGGCGTCGCGGTGCTGCCGGGCAAGCTGACCGACTGCGAGACCGAGGACATCGCGCGCAACGAGCTGTTCCTGGTCGAGGGCGACTCGGCAGGCGGCTCGGCCAAGATGGGCCGCGACAAGGAATACCAGGCGATCCTGCCGCTGCGCGGCAAGGTGCTCAACACCTGGGAAACCGAGCGCGACCGCCTGTTCGCGAACAACGAGGTGCACGACATCTCGGTCGCGATCGGCGTCGATCCGCACAGCCCCGACGACAGCGTCGATCTGTCGAACCTGCGCTACGGCAAGATCTGCATCCTCTCGGACGCGGACGTCGACGGTTCGCACATCCAGGTGCTGCTGCTCACGCTGTTCTTCAAGCATTTCCCGCAGCTGATCGAGCGCGGCCACGTGTTCGTCGCGCGCCCGCCCCTGTTCCGGGTCGATGCGCCCGCGCGCGGCAAGAAGCCTGCGCAGAAGCTCTACGCGCTCGACGAAGGCGAGCGCGTCGCGATCTTCGACAAGCTCGCGAAGGAAGGGGTGCGCGAGAGCCAGCTGAGCGTGAGCCGCTTCAAGGGTCTCGGCGAAATGAGCGCCGAGCAGCTGTGGGACACGACGATGAATCCCGACACCCGCCGCCTGATGCCGGTGCGGCTCGGCGACCTCGACTACGAGCGCACCGTCGCGCGGATGACGATGTTGATGGGCAAGGGCGAAGCCGCCGCGCGCCGCAGCTGGCTCGAGGAAAAGGGCAACGAAGTCGAAGCGGATATCTGAGCGCGGCGGGCCCGGCCCGCTCGCACTCGCGCCACATACAGAACACGGATTCAAGATGGACGACATCACTCCCGATCTTTTCGCCGAGCCGGCTGCGCCGGAAGGCGAGTTCCTCACGCTCGGCCACTATGCCGAGCAGGCGTATCTCGGCTACGCGGTCAGCGTCGTCAAGGGCCGCGCGCTGCCCGACGTCTGCGACGGCCAGAAGCCGGTCCAGCGCCGCATCCTCTATGCGATGAACGAGATGGGGCTCGGCAACAACGCGAAGCCCGTCAAGTCCGCGCGCGTGGTCGGCGACGTGCTCGGCAAGTACCACCCGCACGGCGACCAGTCCGCCTACGACGCGCTCGTGCGTCTCGCGCAGGACTTCTCGATGCGCTATCCGCTGATCGACGGCCAGGGCAACTTCGGCTCGCGCGACGGCGACGGCGCGGCGGCGATGCGTTACACGGAAGCGCGCCTCACGCCGATCGCGCAGCTGCTGCTCGACGAGATCGACCAGGGCACGGTCGGCTTCATGCCGAACTACGACGGTTCGTTCGAGGAGCCGAAGCTGCTGCCGGGCCGGCTGCCGTTCGTGCTGCTGAACGGCGCGTCGGGGATCGCGGTCGGGCTCGCGACCGAGATTCCGTCGCACAACCTGCGCGAGGTCGCGGCCGCCGCGGTCGCGCTGATCCGCAATCCGAAGCTGTCGCACGACGAGCTGATGCAGCTCGTGCCCGGCCCCGACTTCCCGGGCGGCGGGCAGATCATCTCGAGCGACGCGGAAATCTCGGCCGCCTACCAGACCGGCCGCGGCAGCCTCAAGGTGCGCGCGCGCTGGAAGATCGAGGAACTCGCGCGCGGGCAGTGGCAGCTCGTGGTCACGGAACTGCCGCCGAACACCTCGGGGCAGAAGGTGCTCGAGGAAATCGAGGAGCTGACCAACCCGAAGCTGAAGCTCGGCAAGAAGGCGTTGTCGCAGGAGCAGCTCAATACCAAGAAGGCGATGCTCGACCTGCTCGACGCGGTGCGCGACGAGTCCGGCAAGGATGCGCCGGTGCGGCTCGTGTTCGAGCCGAAATCGCGCGCGATCGACCAGACCGAGTTCGTCCATTCGTTGCTCGCGCACACGAGCCTCGAATCGAACGCGACGCTGAACCTCGTGATGGTCGGCGCGGACGGCCGGCCGGGCCAGAAGTGCCTGTCCGACATCCTCGGCGAGTGGGTGGCGTTCCGCCAGCTGACCGTGACGCGGCGCTGCCGCCATCGGCTCGACAAGGTGAACGATCGGATCCACATCCTCGAAGGGCGGATGATCGTCTTCCTGAACATCGACGAGGTGATCCGCATCATCCGCGAGTCGGACGAGCCGAAGAGCGCGCTGATGAGCGCGTTCGGGCTGACCGAGCGGCAGGCCGACGACATTCTCGACATCCGCCTGCGCCAGCTCGCGCGGCTCGAGAAGATCAAGATCGAGAAGGAACTCGAGGAACTGCGCGCGGAGAAGGCGAAGCTCGAAGAGCTGCTCGCCAACGAGAGCGCGATGAAGCGCCTCATGATCAAGGAGATCGAGGGCGACGCCAAGCAGTACGGCGACGAGCGCCGCACGCTGATCCAGCAGGAGAAGCGCGCGACCTTCGAGGCCCGCGTCGTCGACGAGCCGGTGACGGTGGTGGTGTCGCAGAAGGGCTGGGTGCGCGCGCTCAAGGGCCATGGCCTCGATCCGGCGAGCTTCTCGTTCAAGGCCGGCGACGGTCTCTACGCGGCGTTCCAGTGCCGCACGCCCGACATGCTGATCGCGTGGGGCAGCAGCGGCCGCGTGTACTCGGTGGCCGTGCAGCTGCTGCCGGGCGGGCGCGGCGACGGCGTGCCGGTGACCTCGCTGATCGAACTCGAATCGGGCTCGCACCTGCTGCATTACTACGCGGCGCCTGCCGATCAGCCGCTGCTGCTCGCGTCGAACAACGGTTACGGATTCATCGCGAAGATCGGCGACATGGTCAGCCGCGTGAAGGCCGGCAAGGCGTTCATGACGATCGACGAAGGCGCCGCGCCGCTCGTGCCGATGCCGGTGCCGGCCGATGCCGTGCAGGTCGCGTGCCTGTCGAGCGGCGGCCGCCTGCTCGTGTTCGGCATGGACGAGATGAAGTCGCTGTCGGGCGGCGGTCGCGGCGTGATCCTGATGGCGCTCGAGCCGAAGGAAACCCTCGCGCAGGCGCTCGCGATCGGGCGGACGGGCGTCGTGCTGATGGGCACGGGCCGCGGCGGCAAGGCGCAGGAGGACCGGCTGACCGGCACCGCGCTCGAATCGCACGTCGGCAAGCGTGCGCGCAAGGGCCGCGCGCCGGACGGCCGCCTCAAGCTGCTCGGCCTGCGTCCGAACCTCGGCTGACCTCGCGGGGCCTTCTGAGCCGCGTGCCTGCTGTCGCGGGCACGCGGCTTTGTGTTGTCTGGGCCACCGGTCGCGCGACACGTGCGCGCGATCGGCGCACCGGCCGGCCCGCGCGCTGAACCGGCGCGCGCGGCGGCTGTCGAATGCGCGTGATGATCGCGCGCCACGACGCGCGGCTACCGTGTTCCCTTCAATTCACCATTCATAATCAGGATCCCCCGACATGTCCCACGCCGTTGCCCTTGCCTTGTTCCTTCACCTGCTCGGGGTCGCCGTCTGGGTGGGCGGGATGGTGTTCGCGCATTTCTGCCTGCGTCCCGCGCTGTCGGATCTCTCGCCGCAGCTGCGGCTGCCGTTGATCGAGGCGGTGTTCGGCCGCTTCTTCAACTGGGTCGCCGCCGCGGTCATCGCGATCCTGCTGACGGGCGGCTTCCTGCTCGTGGGCTTCGGCGGCGCGCACGCGACCTGGCCGCTGCACGCGATGGCGGGGCTGGGCGTCGTGATGATGCTGATCTTCGGCCACATCCGCTTCGCGCTGTTCCCGCGCATCCGTCGCGCGGTGCAGGCGCAGAACTGGCCGGACGGCGCGCGCGCGGTCGGCGCGATGCGCCTGCTGGTGGTCGTGAACCTCGTGCTCGGCGTGGTGACGATCGGCGTGGCCGTGCTGTCGCGCGGCTTCTGATCCCGGGCCGCGCCTACGCGGCCAGCATCTGCTCCAGCAGCCAGGAGCCGGCCGGCCCGAGCGGGCGGCCGCGCGACCAGACCGCGTCGACCGGCACCCGCCGCGGCCAGCCGCGCGCATTCAGCTCGACGAGCCGCGCCTTCGCGAAGTGCTCGACCATCCAGCGCGGCAGCTCCGCCCAGCCGAAGCCCGCGACCGCCATTTCCAGCAGCATCAGATAGCTCGGCGCCGACCAGGAGCGCCGCCCCGCGACGAGGCCCGTCTCGACCGGCGCGCCGCGCGGCGCGACATAGGTGTTCAGGCGCAGCTCGCGCGCCTCGTGCAGCGTCGCGAGCGGCACCTCGGTCGCGCCGTAGGCGGTGAACGGATGCGTCAGGCCGACGAACAGCCCGATCTCCGAGTGTTCCGCGACCATCGCCGCGCCGATGTCCGGCGGGTAGGTGCTGCGCGCGGCCATCAGGCCGAGCTGGGCGCGGTCCTGCTGGATCAGGTCGAGCACGTCGTCGTGCTCGGCGATCAGGCATTCGAATTCCAGGGTCGGGAAACGCTGGTCGAGCGCCGCGAGCGTCGCATCGTAGCGCGCCGACTGATACGTGTCCGACACGGCGAGCGTCAGCCGCGGCTCCTCGCCGCCCGCGAGCCGCGCGGCGAGCTGGTCGATCGCCTCGCTCGCCTCCAGCACGCGCAGCACTTCGGGCAAGAGCGCGCGCGCGGCCTCGGTCAGGGTCGGCTGGCGCGTCGAGCGGTCGAACAGCGTGAGGCCGAGGTCGATCTCGAGATTGGCGATCGCCTCGCTGATCGTCGACTGCCGCTTGCCGAGCTTGCGCGCGGCGGCCGAGAACGAGCCGAGCGCCGCAGCTTCGGCGAAGGCGAGCAGGGCTTCGGGAGAATGGCGCATACGGGGTTCCGCTGATAAATCGGAAAAACCGATATTAACAAATTGGTTTGCACCGGTAAATCCGATGAGAATGGCGACATCGCATTGCTCA
>NZ_JAAGNW010000111.1:10850-21305 GCF_010645215.1 Burkholderia multivorans
ATCGCCCTGTGCGCGCCGCTGCTCAGCTGGGTGCTCGGGCTGTCGCTGGTGCACGTCGGCGCGCTCACGGCCCTGGTCGCGCTCGTCGCGATGGCCTGGAATATCGCGTTCAACGCCTTGTTCGACCGCTTCGAGCGCCGTTTCGGCCTGACCCGCAACCTGGCGCTCCGCGTCGTTCACGCGCTCGCGTTCGAGCTGGGCCTGGTGGTGATGGTGGTGCCGATCGCGGCGTGGTGGCTGGGCATCAGCCTGTTCGAGGCGCTGGTGCTGGACCTCGGCATCCTGCTGTTCTTCCTGCCGTACACGTTCCTGTTCAACCTCGGCTACGACCGGCTCCGCGCCCGTCTGTTCGCGCCGCGCGCGCTGGCCTGAGCGGGCCCGGCGCGCGGCGCCGCCCGATCCTCCCTCGATTCCGACGAAGCCGGCCGCGCGCCGGCTTCGTCGCATCGGGCGCCGGCGCGTCAGGTGCGCGGCGCGAGCCGTTCCTCGAACGAATAACGCTGCATGGTGCGCTGGAAGCCGTCGACGAACGCGCGCTCGGCGGCGTTCATCTTGCGGTCGCGATGCCACAGCAGAAAGATCTCGACGTCCACCAGCCCGTCGTCGGGCGGCAGGCGCCAGAGGCGCTGCTGCAACAGGTCGTCGCGCACCGTGTGCTCGGGCAGGCAGCCGATGCCGTAGCCGGCGAAGATCAGCCGCCGCACCTCGTCGAGGCTCGGCGAGGACGCGACGATCCGCCCGGTGAAACCCTTCTGGTCGCGGAACACGGTGAGCGGCGAGAGGCTGTCGCCGATCTGGTCGCTCGTGAACGACACGAAGTTTTCCGCGAGCAGGTCGTTCATGGTCAGTTGCGACTGGCCGAACAGCCGGTGATGGCGGCCGCAGAAGATCGCGTAGCGCTGGCGCAGGAACGGCGCGCGTTCGAGCTTGTCGACCGGGCTGCGGCACAGGCTCAGGCCCGCCGTCGCGGTTTTCTGCAGCAGCGACGAGATCACGTCGGACGCGCGCATCACGTCGATCTGCAGGTCGACGCGCGGATGCTGGCGATGGAATTCGGCAAGGTACTGGTCGTACGCGCCGGACTCGATCCGGCTCACCGTCAGGAGCCGGATCGTGCCGGTCAGGTCGGCGCGGTCGTCGAGTTCGGTGTCGAGGCGCGAGATGGTGCCGTAGATGTCGCTCGCGATCCGGTAGACCTCGCTGCCCGCCTGGGTCGGCTCGAAATGCGGGCCGCGGCGCCGGATCAGCGTGTGGCCGAGCGTGTCTTCGAGACGCTTGAGCGCCTGACTCACGGCCGGCTGCGTGACGTGCAGGCGCGCGGCCGCGCGGCTCACGCTGCGCTCCTGCATGATCACGAGGAAGGTGCGCAGCAGGTTCCAGTCGAGGCGGTCGTTGAGGAAGCGGGCGGCATCGACGCGCCGGGCGGCTCCGGGTTCTGGTCGTCCAGGTATTAGTTGAAATTATGCATTGAATAATAAACCGAAATTTGACTAATAATTAATGGGCGGCGATAAACGACAGGTCAATAAAACGCGTCCGCCCGCCGCGCCGGCCGGTGAAGGCGCGCATCAGAGGAGCTTCGCATCATGACCGTCCCCGTTCCCGCCGCGCGCCAGCCGGTGCGCGCCGCCAGCGCCGCGTTCATCGGCACGATGATCGAGTGGTACGACTTCTACATTTACGCGACCGCGGCCGCGCTCGTGTTCGGCGAGCTGTACTTTCCGTCGGGCGACCCGTTCCTGAGCACGATGGCGTCGTTCGGTACGTTCGCGGTCGGCTTCTTCGCGCGGCCGCTCGGCGGCGTGATCTTCGGCCATCTCGGCGACCGGATCGGCCGCAAGAAGGCGCTGATGACGACGCTGATGATGATGGGCGTCGCCACCGTCTGCATCGGCCTGCTGCCCGACCATGCGTCGATCGGCGTGTTCGCGCCGCTACTGCTCGTGCTGCTGCGCGTCGTGCAGGGCATCGCGGTGGGCGGCGAGTGGGGCGGCGCGGTGCTGATGGCCGGCGAGCATGCGCCCGAAGGCCGGCGCACCTTCTTCGCCTCGTTCGCGCAGCTCGGCAGCCCGGCCGGGCTGATCCTGTCGCTCGTCGCGTTCCGCGCGGTGACCTCGCTCGACAAGGCCGACTTCCTCGCCTGGGGCTGGCGGCTGCCGTTCCTCGCGAGCGCGGTGTTGCTCGTGGTGGGAATCGTGATCCGGCACGGCGTCGGCGAGTCGCCCGAATTCGAGCAGCTGCGGCGCACGCGCCGCACCGCGAAGCTGCCGATCGCCGAGGTGTTCCGCTCGGCGTCCGGCCTCGTGCTGCTGTGCATCGGCGCGAACACGATCGGCATCGCCGGCGTGTACTTCACCAATACCTTCATGATCGCGTACACCACGCAGCATCTCGGCATCGGCAAGTCGACGATCCTCGACTGCCTGTTCGCGGTCGCGCTGATCCAGTTCTGCGCGCAGCCGCTCGCCGCCTGGCTCGCCGAGCGGCTCGGCGGCGCGCGCTTCCTCAAGCTCGCGGCGCTCGCGGCGATGGCGTCGCCGTATCCGATGTTCGTGCTCGTGCGCAGCGGCGAGCCGGTCTCGATCGTGATCGGCATCGCGCTCGCGGTGGTGTGCATGGCGGGCTTCTACTCGGTGATCGCGGGTTTCGTGTCCGGCGTGTTCGCGACGCACATCCGCTATTCGGCCATTTCGCTGTCCTACCAGGTGTGCGGGGCGCTCGCGGGCGGCCTCACGCCGCTCGTCGGCACCTGGCTCGCGCATCGCTATGCGGGCGAGTGGCTGCCGCTCGCGCTGTTCTACACCGCGCTGGCGGGCGTGTCGTTCGCGAGCATCGTCGCGCTCGAGGCGCGCCGCGCGCACCGGACGCGCCCGGCCGACACGCTGGAGGTCCACTGACATGTCGCTTGCACTCGATCATCTGCCGGCCGTCGACGGCGCGCGGCTGTGGCGCGCGCTGACCGCGATGGCGCAGATCGGCGGCACCTCGAAGGGCGGGGTGCGCCGTCTCGCGCTGAGCGACGAGGACCGGCGCGGCCGCGACCTGTTCGCGCAGTGGTGCCGCGACGCGGGCCTCGCGGTCAGCGTCGATGCGATCGGCAACCTGTTCGCGCGGCGCGCGGGCACGGAGGCCGGCGCGCCGCCGGTGCTGGTCGGCAGCCATCTCGACACGCAGCCCGAGGGCGGGCGCTTCGACGGGGTCTACGGCGTGCTGGCCGCGCTCGAACTGGTGCGCAGCCTGAACGACGCGGGGGTCCGCACGCGCAAGCCGATCGAGCTGGTCGCGTGGACCAACGAGGAGGGCGCGCGCTTCGCGCCGGCGATGCTGGGTTCGGCCGTGTTTACGGGCGCGCTGGCGCTCGACGCGGCGCTCGCGGTGCGCGACGCCGACGCGATCGCGCTCGGCGATGCGCTCGACCGGATCGGCTATCGCGGCGCGCGCGCCGCGACCGGGCAGCGCGTCGACGCGTATTTCGAGGCGCATATCGAGCAGGGGCCGGTGCTGGAGGCGAGCGGCGCCGAGATCGGCGTGGTCACGGGCGGGCAGGCGATCCGCTGGCTCGACGTGGCGCTCGTCGGCCAGAGCGCGCACGCGGGCACGACGCCGATGGGCTACCGGCGCGACGCGCTGTTCGCGTTCGCGGACCTCGCCGCCGGCCGCGAGGCGGCGCTCGACGCCTATGCGCCGCGCGGCCTCGTGACGATCGGCTGCGTCGCGATTCCGGACGGGTCGCGCAACACGATCGCGGGCGAGGTCCGCTTCAGCGTCGACCTGCGCCATCCCGACGATGCGCAGCTCGAACGCATGACCGAGGCGGTGCGCGAACTATGCGCGTGGGTCGCGGCCGCGCGCTGCGTGCGGGCCGAGGTGACGACGCACTGGACCAGCGCCGCGACGCCGTTCGATCCGGCCTGCGTCGCCGGCGTCGAGGCGGCGGCCGGTGCGCTCGGCTGCGTGCACGAGCGTATCGTGAGCGGCGCCGGGCACGACGCGATCCATCTGGCGCGTCATTGCCCGACCGCGATGGTGTTCATCCCGTGCGTCGGAGGCCTGTCGCACAACGCAGCGGAGGACGTGCTGCCCGCCGACGCGACCCGCGGCGCGCAGGTGCTGGCGGCGGCCGTGCTCGCGCGCGCCGGCGTCGCCGCCTGAATGCCGCCCCCGCTCGACCGTGCGCGCGCGAGCGCGCCCCAGACAGAAGGAACCGACCCATGCTGACATTCTTTCATCCCGACCAGATCCTGCATCATCCGCGCAACTACTATTCGCGCGGCCGCATGCGCACGCCGCAGGAGGTGCCGCAGCGCGCCGAGCGGCTCGTCGCGGCCGCGCACGCGCTCGGCTTCGAGGTGCGCGCGCCGGGCGACTTCGGGGTCGCGCCGCTCGCGGCGGTGCACGACATGAACTACCTGCGCTTCCTCGAAACCGCGCATCGCGACTGGACGCAATTGCCCGAGGACTGGGGCGACGAGGTGATGTCGAACATCTTCGTGCGCGAGCCGAATGCGCTGCGCGGCGTGCTCGCGCAGGCGGCCCGCTATCTGGCCGACGGCAGCTGCCCGGTGGGCGCGGCGACCTGGCGCGCCGCCTACTGGTCGGCGCAGAGCGCGCTCGCGGCGGCGGCGGCGGTGCGCGCGGGCGCGCGCGACGCCTATGCGCTGTGCCGGCCGCCGGGCCACCACGCGCGCGCGGACGCGGCGGGCGGCTTCTGCTACCTGAACAACGCGGCGATCGCGGCGCAGGCGCTGCGCGCGGATGTCGAACGGGTCGCGATCCTCGACACCGACATGCATCACGGGCAGGGGATCCAGGAAATCTTCTACACACGGCGCGACGTGCTGTACGTGTCGATCCACGGCGATCCGACCAACTTCTATCCGGCCGTCGCCGGCTTCGACGACGAGCGCGGCAGCGGCGCGGGCGCGGGCTACAACGTGAACCTGCCGATGCCGCACGGTTCGAGCGAGGCGGTGTTCTTCGCGCGCGTGGACGATGCGCTGCGCGAACTCGAGCGCTTCGAGCCCGATGCGCTCGTGCTGTCGCTGGGCTTCGACATCTACCACGAGGACCCGCAGTCGCAGGTCGCGGTGACCACGGACGGTTTCGGCCGGCTGGGCGGCCTGATCGGCGCACTCGGCGCGCCGACCGTGATCGTGCAGGAGGGCGGCTACCATCTCGACAGCCTGGAGGCCAACGCGCGCGCGTTCTTCGAGGGTTTCGGCGCCGCGCGGCGCTGATGGGGCGCGGCGCCCGCCGCGTCAGCGCGCGACGAACAGCAGCCAGCCGCTGCACGCGAGCGCGACCGCGCCGTACACCGCGTAGACGGGCAGCCTGAAGCGCGCGAAGCACAGGGTCGCGAAGGCGCCCGTCATCCAGTACACGGGCTCGGCCGGCACCTTCACGACGATCCGCAGCACCGCGACCAGCAGGAACGCGGTGGTGGACGCGCGCAGCAGCCGCATGCCGTGCGCGAAGCGCGGATCGTGCTGCAGCCGGCGCACGTGGCGCTGCGCGAACACGACGAGGCAGCCGGACGGCACGAACAGCGCGACGGTGGCGAGCAGCGCGCCGCTCCAGCCGTCGGTCAGGTAGCCGAGGAACGGCACCACGTTGAGCAGCGGGCCGGGCGAGACGGGCGACAGCGCGAAGGCGAGCGTGAAGTCGTGTTCGCTGATGCCGGTGCCGGGCGTGACGAACAGCGTCTTGAGCACCGGCAGCGCGGAGAAGCCGCCGCCGAACAGGGTCATGCCGGCGCCGGCGAGGCGCGGCCACAGCAGCCGCGCTGCATAGTCGCCCGGCATCGGCAGCGCGAACACCATGACGAGGAGCGCGAGCGCGACGAGCAGCCGGCGCTCGCGGGCGCGCAGCGCGACGCGCAGCCGCCTGCCGGGCTCGGCGCAGGTGAGCCAGCCGGCCGCGAAGGCCGCGGCGAGGATCACGACGAACGCGGCGGGACTGTGCGCGAACGCGAGCAGGAGGGTCGCGCAGACGGCGCGGCCGCGGTCGAGCGGCGCGCGCACGAGCGTGCGCACCTGCCTGAACCAGGTCACGCCGATCAGCGCGGCGAGCACCATGCTGAAGTGGCGCAGCATGACCGGCCCGGCGAGCGTATGGATGAGCGGGGTCTGGTAGAAGATCGCGAACAGCGTCATCAGCACGAAGAACGGCAGCACGCTCGCGACGCCGGCGGTCCAGGCGCCGGCGCGGCCGCGCAGCGTCTGGCCGAGCTGGATCGCCACATTGCAGCCGACCGGCCCGGGCACCATCCAGGCCAGCGCGACCAGATCGGCGAACGCGTGGGGATCGATGCGGCGTTCGTGGTCGACGTAATGGCGCTGAAGCTGCGCCATCATCGCGAGGCCGCCCCACGACAGCGCGGAGATGCCGGCCATGACCTTGAACAGTTCCCACAGCGACTCGCGTTCGCTGGTTTCGACGGCATCCAGGCTGAGCATGATGGCGTTCTGGCTCTCTCGACGGCGCGCGCGGCCCGCGTGCGCCGATCGCGAAATTGTGCGACGCGCGTCAGGCGGCGGATATGAGCGGAAACACTATGGCGTTTCCCCGTTTGATCGGAGGAAAGCGGCGGGCGGCGGATCAGTTCGCGTCGGAGGGATCGCGGGTCACATCGGCCGCGTGGCGGCGTTCGCTCAGGCGCGTGCCGTCCGCGCCGCGCACGCCGAAGCGCGCGAGCAGGGCGGGGATGCCGTCGGCGGGCACCGGCCGCGAGAACAGGAAGCCCTGCGCCTCGATCTGGCCGAGCGCGGCGAGCCAGGCGATCTGCTCGTCGGTCTCGGTGCCTTCGACCACCACCGTCAGGCCGAGCGAGCGCGCGAGATGGACGATCGACGCGACCATCACGCAAACGCTGCGGTCGCCCGGGATCGCCTGCACGAACGAGCGGTCGACCTTCAGCGTGTCGACCGGGAAGCGGTGCAGGTAGGACAGCGACGAATAGCCGGTGCCGAAGTCGTCGAGCGCGATCCGCAGGCCGAACTGCTTGAGCGCGGTGATCTTCTCGGACACCAGTTCCGGATACTCCATCCTCGCCGTCTCGGTGATCTCCAGTTCGAGCCGGCTCGCCTCGACGCCGGTTTCGCGCAGCGTGCGCGAGATCGTGTCGATCAGGTCGCCGCGCCAGAACTGGACGGGCGAGATGTTGACGGCGAGCGTCAGCGTCGCGTGGCCGTCGCGCTGCCAGAGCGCGAGCTGCTCGCACGCGGTGCGGATCACGAAATCGCCGATCGGCACGATCAGGCCCGTCGATTCGGCGATCGAGATGAATTCGTTCGCGGAGATCACGCCGTGTTCCGGATGGTTCCAGCGCGCGAGCGCCTCGAAGCCGGTGATGCAGCGCAGCGTCAGGTCGATCTTCGGCTGGTAGGCGAGGAACAGCTGGCCCTCGGCGAGCGCGACGCGCAACTGCTGCTCCCAGCGCATCAGGTGATCGGCGCGATGCGACAGGTGCGGAGCGTAGAACTGGTAGCAGTTCTTGCCGGCGTCCTTCGCGCTGTACATCGCGAGGTCGGCCTTCTTGAGCAGGTCGATCTCGCTCTCGTTGGCGACCGAGTGCAGCGCGATGCCGATGCTCGCATGCAGCACGAACGCGCTGCCGCGCACCTCGAACGGCTCGCCGAACATCTTGATGATCGTTTCCGACAGGCGCACCGCGCGCCGCTCGACGTCGTCGCCCTTGACCACCACCACGAATTCGTCGCCGCCGATCCGCGCGAGCGTGCCTTCGTCGCGGACCGCGCCCGCGAGCCGCGCCGCGGTCATCTGCAGCACCACGTCGCCCGCGTTGTGGCCGAGCGTGTCGTTGACGGTCTTGAAGTTGTCGAGGTCGATGAACAGCAGCGCGAGCCGCGCGAGGCTCGACGGCAGCGCGACGTCGTTGCGCAGCCCGCGCAGCGTCGCATAGCGGTTCGCGAGGCCGGTCAGCAGATCGTATTCGGCGAGCTGGGTCATCTCGCGCTCGCGGCCGAGCAGCTTGCCGATCAGGCCCGTCGCGACGCCGAAGAAGGCCAGCATCGCGAGCGTGATGAAGGTCGTCATCAGCAGGTAGACGTTGCGCGTGTGGTGGTAGTCCGAGAACTCCTCGGCCTGCGACAGCCCGACCATCACGCCGAGCGGATAGCCGTCGAGGTGGCGGTACGACACGATGCGCGCGACGCCGTCGATCGGATCGACGTAGGTGCCCGACGCGCGCTCCGCGACCGGATACACGCCGGATGCGGAAAACGCGCCCGGCGCGTTGTCGAGCGCGCCGGTGCGGCGCGCGAGCACCGCGCCCGTGTCGGACACCACGGCGATCACGCCGTCCCGGCCGATCGCCGCGTTGTTGTAGAAGTCGCTCGTGAAATAGCTCGGGTCCTCCGACACCACCACGATGCCCGCGAACGAGCCGTCCGGATGGTTGAGGCGGCGCGTGATCTGCAGCGTCCAGTGGCCGGACACGCGGCCGAGCACCGGCTTGCTGATGTACAGCAGGTCGGCGCTGTTGTGCTGGTGCACCTTGAAGTGCTCGCGATCCGACAGGTCGATCGGGCGCGGATTGGGATCGGACGTGTTGGCGATCAGCTCGCCGCGCGCGCCGACGATCGAGACCTGGATCAGCGTGTCGCTCGGCACCACGCCTTTCTCGACCGTGGCCGACAGGTTGAAGTGGGCCGGCGACTTCTCGAACTCGTACTTCACGAAGCGGGTGATCTGGTCGACCTGATGGATCGCCTTGATGGTGTGCTGTTCGAGCGCGGTCGACAGGATCGCGGCCGACGCGGTGGCTTCCCGGAACGCGCTGTCCTTCTCGACCGCGAGGCGCGCGACGATCACCGCCCACAACAACGCGAGCGCCAGGATCCCGAGCAGCGGGATGGCGAACAGGGCGCGTCGCCGCGGTTTGCGCGGCGCGCGCGGCGGCCGCACGACATGCGGGGCCGGGGGCCGAGAGGCACTCATCGGACGGTCAGAATCCTTGCGCGCAGAGGCGTCCCGCAGGAAGCCGAATTCAATGATGGGCCGCGCTGGCAGCGGATTAGGCCCGATATTACTGAATGGTCCGAAATTAAGATAGCCGATCTGAGATATCAGTTTGATCGAGGGGGGCGCGGGAAGCGGGAGTCCGCCGCGGCGGACTCCCGGGGAGCCTTACCGGAGCCGGATCCGGCCGTCGACCACGGTGATGGCCGGGCCGCCGATCCAGATTTTCCCGGAGGCGTCGTCGTAGCGGACCGAGATGCGGCCGTCGCGGCCGATCGCGGTGCCCTGGCGGGCGGTGTAGGCGGGGCCGGGACGGCGCCCCTGGCGGTCGAGCAGGCCCGCGATGGCCGCGTTCGCGCTGCCGGTGACGGGATCCTCGCCGACCCCGAATACGCTGCCCGTCATCAGGCAGCGCACCTCGAAGGTGGCGGGGCCGTCGGGCGGATGCGGCGCGTAGGCGGCGAGCCCGGCCGCGCCGACCGAGGCGGCGAGGCGTGTGAGCGCGTCGAAGTCCGGTTGCAGCGCGAGACAGTCCGCCGCGCGCGCGAGCCGCACCACGAGCCACGGCGCGCCGTTGTCGACGCCGTGCGGCGTGGCGTCGAACTCGATCGCGTCGGTGCGCAGCGCGGCCGCGAGCGCCGGGTAGTCGCGCTCGGGCAGGGGCGTCAGGCGCGCGGGCGGCGCGGCGAACGCCCAGCCGCCCGCGTCGCCTTCGGCCAGCTCGACGAGCCCCGCGCCGCACTGCTGGACCAGCCGGCCCGGCGTGCGCGGCGCGCCGCCGGCGTCGAGAAACGCGTGCGCGCTGCCGAGCGTCGGGTGGCCGGCAAACGGCAGCTCGCCGCCCGTCGTGAAGATCCGCACGCGGTAATCGGCGGCGGGATCGGTCGGCGCGCACAGGAACGTCGTTTCCGACAGGTTGGTCCAGTGCGCGATCGCGCGCATGTCGGCGTCGCTCAACGCATCCGCGTCGAAGATGACGGCGAGCGGATTGCCCTTGAACGGCGTCGACGTGAACACGTCGACCTGCTTGAAGCGGACCCCCCCGTCGCGCGGGAGATCGCTCATGCGACTTCGGCGATCAGTTCGATCTCGACGCACGCGCCGAGCGGGATCTGCGCGACGCCGAACGCCGAGCGCGCATGCTTGCCCGCTTCGCCGAACACGTCCGCGATCAGTTCCGACGCGCCGTTGGTGACGAGGTGCTGCTCGGTGAACTCGGGCGTCGAATTGACGAGGCTCATCAGCTTGACGATGCGCGTGACCTTGTTGAGGTCGCCCGTGTGCGCGTGCAGCGTGGCGAGCAGGTCGATCGCGACGTTGCGCGCGGCGGCCTTGCCTTCCTCGGTGCCGAGCGTCGCGCCGAGCTTGCCGGCCCATACCTTGCCGTCCTTCTTCGCGATGTGGCCGGACAGGAACACGGTGTTGCCGGTCTGGGCGCTCATCACGTACGCGGCGGCGGGCGCGGCCGCGGTGGGC